>JBHELH010000279.1:0-7844 GCA_046263215.1 Gemmatimonadaceae bacterium
GGGGCGGATCGGCGTCGGGATTTCTCGCCAAGACCACTGACCCCGAAAGCGCCTTGCGCAACCTGCTCGAACGCGATCGGATGTTCACGGACATCCTCCGCGAGGAAACAGCGCGTCTGGAATTGCCCGCCATTGAGGTCGGCGCGACGATGACCGAGGACGATCTCGCCAAGCGGGTGACGGAAGTGTTCGGACTCTGAGCCGCGAAGGGACACGAGGCCCAACTGATCCCTACGTCACGCGGGCCTGCGGCCTAGCAGGCCGACGACGATCATGAATGCTGCGGTCCCGGGCACCAGTACCGCGCCCGCGCCGCCTATCCTTGCCCCGCCGGTCAGCCCGTCGACCACAGAGCGCGGTGAACCTCAGCGACCGATAGTCACAGCCTCGAACTACTGCCAGCGGCGCTATCTCAGGCGCGACTGGCCTGGCGACGCGTCAGGAGGAACACGAGGACCGCCGTCACGGCGCCGAGCGTGTCCATGAGCATGTCCTTCTGGGCGTCCCAGATGTCACCCTGGCTCCCCAGGAAGTTGGCGCCGGCTTCCGCGTTGCCGCCGTACGCGGCGTAGCCCCACTCGATCAGCTCATACGACATTGCGACGAACGCGATCGCGAACACGGCGAACAGGCATGCTAACGGGCGGCTCATCGCTCGGCGGCCCAGGAGGTACTCCACGATACCAAAGGCGAAGAAGCCCACGGAGAAATGAGCCACGCGGTCGTACATGTTACGTTCGAAGCCGAACGCGCGATTGAACCACTCGAAGGGGACGCGCTCGAAGGTGTAGTGGCCACCGACGGTGTGCAGATACGGGAGCACGGCCATGAGCGCGTAGGCGAGCGGCGAAAAGCGAATCCCGCGCAGGTACAGAGCGACGAGCGTGGCGACGATCCCGATGATCGGAATGTTCTCGGCCCACCAGGTCGCGCGGTCATACGGGCCGATCGCGCCCCACACGAACTGAGCGATGTAGCCCGCGAGGAGTATCGTGGGGACGAGCCGGTCGGCGCGCGCGCGGGCGACGGCGAGGGACATGGGCCAGGGGGAGGAAGAGACGTGCGGCATCGCAAGTAAGACTGCCCAGACCCCCGAGCCGTTACCGCCTATGCCGTTCCGATCGGCCGCCCGTTGCAGCGCCGTCCTCCGCGCATCTAGCCTCTGCCACTCATGATCATGCCATTCGGAATAATCCCTGTTGGCATTGAAGAGGAACCCGGGTGAGGCCCGACTCGCGCGCCTGGCGCGCCGCGGACGCCGTGATGCTGGTCCTGTTCACCCTGGGAGCGGTCGTGCAGGTGAACGATCCCGACCCCGCTCGGTGGATCGCAGTCTACGCGCTTGCCGCCGTTGCGTGCCTTCTCGCTCTGCTCCGCCGCCTGCACTGGACGCTCCCGGCGCTTCTCTCTGCGGTCGCGCTGGCGTGGGGGGCGACGCTCGCGCCACGCGTCGTCGGCCGCGTGCCCTTCGGCGAGATGTTCGGCGCGTTCGAAATGCGGAGCGTCGGCGTCGAGGAGTCGCGCGAGATGTACGGGCTGCTGATCATTGCCGCCTGGATGGCCGTGCTCGCGCTGCGCGCCCGACGGGGCTCGGCACGGGAACGTTGATTCCCAGGGATGATCGGCTACTGTTGGTCATGGAAGTGGCCGCCGTCCAGCGCCGTACGCTGCGACTGCTCTTCGTGACGCAGATCATCAGTGGCGTCGGCGTCGCGGTCGGCGCGTCAGTCGGCGCGCTGCTCGCCGCAGACATCGCGGGCGTGGGCGTGTCAGGCCTCGCGCAGAGCGCACTCGTAGTCGGCGCCGCCCTCTTTGCGGTGCCCGCCACGGCGATCGTGAATCGCCACGGCCGTCGGCCGAGTCTCGCCGCGGGCTACTTCGTCGCCGCGGTCGGGGCGATCATCGTCGTGATCGCAGCCGTGCGAGGCTCGATTCCGCTGCTGTTCGTGGGCTTTTTTCTCTTCGGCGGCGCGACTGCCGCGGGTCTGCAAGCGCGCTATGCCGCCGTCGACCTCGCCCCCACACCGCTTCGAGGCCGCCATCTCTCCTGGGTCGTGTGGGCGACGACGCTCGGAGCGGTCGTCGGACCAAGCCTGGCACCAGTGGCCGGCACGTCGCTGCGCGAGTACGGCGTGCCCACACTGGCCGGCCCGTTCGTGTTCTCGGCGGTGCTGTTTGGCCTGGCGGCACTTCTCCTCATCCTCCTGCTGAGACCCGACCCGGCTGTGATCGCGCGCGCCATAGTCGCGCGCAGCGGCGTTGGAGATCCGGGCGCGCCGGGATCGGACACTCGTCGCGGCGGGATGCGCGCTGCGTTACCAGTCGTCGCTTCGCACGCGTCGGCTCGCCTGGGCGTTGCCGCGATGGGCGTCGGTCACCTCGTGATGGTCGGCGTCATGGCCATGACGCCCGTGCATATCCGCAGCGCCGGCCACGACGCGGCGCACACGCTGGGCCTCGTCGGCGCGGTGCTCAGCTTTCACATCGCGGGCATGTACGCATTCTCGCCCGTCGTCGGCTGGCTTGCGGACAGACTCGGCCGACGCCCGGTCATTTTCGCGGGCGTCGCGTTGCTGCTCATGGCGTGTGCGCTGGCGGGGACCGCGGGGCACGACCCGGCGCGTCTCGCCGCCGGACTGATGACGCTCGGCCTCGGCTGGTCGGCCACCATGGTCGCCGGATCCACGCTCGTCAGTGAATCGGTTCCGTTGGAGCTGCGCGCGTCGGCCCAGGGACTGTCGGATCTCCTAATGGGAGTGGCAGGGGCCGCGGCCGGCGCCGTCTCGGGCGTTGTCGTGGACGCGTGGGGATATCCGGCGCTGACCGTGCTCGCCGCGCTCGCAACGGCGCCGCTGATCGTGATCGCCTCGTCTTCCCTCAATCGCGTCGGCGATCACGACACGCCGCGGCAGGCGCCGGATCGGGAGCGGAATGCGGTGAGCGTCAGCGACTCGTAGTCAGGGCCTCGAGTGCTCGATGACGAGAAAACCGGTACTCGGCGGCGTAACGCACAAGTTCTTCGGAGGGGAGCGATGAGTGCTACTGTCGGCTGTCGTGCGCTTCGTTCGGCCCTGGCCCTCGCCGGTCTGCAGCTCTTCGTGGTCGGAGTCGGTGCAGCGGACGCTCAGAATGCGCCGCGAGGGGAGCAGCCCTACGTCGTCGAGTACTACTACCAGACGCGCTGGGGATACGCCGACGAGTTCATTCGGCTCTTCAGGAAGAACCACTTCCCAGTGCTGAGGAAGGAGATGGAATCGGGGCGCATCCTGTCGGTGACCGCGACTGCGCCTCGCTTCCACGGCACGGAGGACCGGCGCTGGGACTACCGCGTGACGATCGTCTTCCGGAACGCGCAGGTCGCGTCGGAGCCGGACCCGAATGCCCAGGCGGTCGTGCGCCAGCTCTTCCCCGACCAGGAAACCTTTCGGCGAGAGGAGCAGCGACGGTTTGAGATCCTCGTCGCGCACTGGGACGTGCCCATCGTCACCGTCGACCTGACTCGATAGCGCAGGTCACGCCGCCACAGTCATCAGGTTCAGAATCGAAAAGAGTTGTTCGCCTGTCATGTTGCCATCCGATCCAGGCCGTCGCGCGAGGGACCGCGGGAGCCAACGCCGATCCAGGCAAGGGCAAGCGTGGTGACCACCGCCCAGAGCCAGTGAGCCCGGGCTCGCGAGGCTGGCGCGCCGCGGACGCCGTGATGCTGCTCCTGTTCACCTTCGGAGCGGTCGTGCAGGTGAACGATCCCGACCCAGCCCGGTGGATCGCGATCTACGCGCTCGCCGCCGCGGCGTGCCTGCTCTCGCTGCGACGACGCATTCACTGGGCGCTCCCCGCGCTCATTTGCGTGGTCGCGCTGGCGTGGGCGGCGACCCTCGCGCGACGCGTCGTCGGCCGCGTCCCCTTTGGCGAGATGTTCGGCGCGTTCGAGATGCGGACCGTCGGGATCGAGGAGTCGCGCGAGATGTACGGGCTGCTGATCATTGCCGCGTGGATGGCCGTGCTGGCGCTGCGCGCCCGGCGGGGCTCGGCGGGGGAGCCGCCCTGAACATCGCAACTGTCGATGCCGACACCCGGCGCTCCAACACGGTCACGGTTTAGCGCGACCGGATGAACGCCGATACCTCGCGCGCGAATCGCTCGGGCTGGTCGAGGTAGACGAAGTGTCCGCTCTGCTCGTACTCGACGAAGCGAGCCTTCGGGAGCCGGCGCGCCAGCTCGCGCAGCCCTTCCGGTCGCGCCGCGCCGTCGTGCCGGCCGGCAACGACGAGGACGGGCATCGTCAGCCGATCGAGCCGTGCGACTTGGTGGCGAAGCAGGCCACCCTGGAAGAGGCCGCGCGAGAGCTCGCCGGTGTTGCGCACGCCGCGCGCGGCGTTGACGCTGTCGATGCGCGCGTCGACGCTCGGGTCCGGGAACATGAGCTCGAGGTTGTAACGCTCCCGCTCCTCGCCGCGCAGGCCGCGGAACTCGAGCTCGCAGTCGCTCCGCCGCGTCCCGTCCGGCGCCAGCGTGTCGCCCCGCACGCGCGCGTATGCCTCCGGCCGAAGCTCGGCGAATCGCTGAGCGCGGAGGCGGCACTGGAGGTCGAAGTCCCAGACGCCGGCGACGACGACGACGTGCGACACGTTCTGCGGGTACTTCGCGGCGTACTCCAGGGCAAGGAGGCCGCCGAACGAATGGCCGAGCAGCGCGATCTGTGGAACGCCCAGCGTGCGGCGCAGCGCCTCGACGTCCTCGACGAGCGTGGACAAGGCGTAGTCGTTGCTCGCCGGCCGCTCCGAGTGGCCGCTGCCGCGCTGGTCGAAATAGACCATGCGGAGCTCCCGCTCCATGTAGGGGCCGGCGAGTGCGTCGAAGTGTGCGCTGCCTTGACCCGGGCCGCCGTGCAGAAAGACGACCGGTGGAAATGCGGCGGTCATCGGGCCCGCGACGCGGTAGTAGTGTCGGGCGCCGTTGAGCATCGCCTCGTGCGGCCCCGCCCGGAGACCCGGAGCGAGTCGGTCCTCGGGGATCGTCGGAGCGCCGGATTGCATCGCTCCAGATGCGCACGCGGTCGCGAGAACGAGGATCAGCAGTTGATGCGGTTTGCTCATTGGCGTCTCACTCGCAGATCGGTTCGGCCGCTGCCTCGATTCTGTTGTCAGGCACGTCGTTGGCGACCGCCACGACGCGCCCGGCGGCTGGCGCATAGACCGGCGCGTCATACGCGATCCAATCCTCAGGCCTGGCGGGTTCGCCCCGATGCAATGATCGAGTCGCATCGACAGGTGAAAAGTCGTAGGCGTACCTCACCGGGTTGAAGGTCAAGCCGACGCGTCGTACTGCCGGACTTGACAAGTCAATTCGGCGGTGATGCGAGTAGTAGTCGTGCCCATCGTAGACAAGGAAAGCGCCTCGGAGGGGCACGATCAGCTTCATCTTGGGGCGGTACAGCACCGGGTGAATCGTCACCGCGGCATCGTAACGCTGCCTGCCTTGGAACTGGAACTCGAACCGCAGGGCGGCGGCGGGCACTGCAGGGTCGAGAGTGTGAAACGGGTTGAAGATGTCCACGACGCCGTCACTCTCGATCTCTCGGCGCGGCAGGGTCTCGAGGGCGGGACTGAGGCTGCCCTGCTCCGACAGGAACCTTCGAGACGAGATGCGGTTGGCGGCATCGAATGTGGAGACCTCGATCCGCGTGAGTCGAATCCTTTCGCCGGTTTGGTTCTCGACGCGGAAGTCGCAGTTGAGGTATAGGCCTCTTTCATCACGTTCGACAAACGGCCGATCGGGAATCAGTCGGACTCGGACTGCTTTCGCCCCTTGAGTAGAAGGCCCCTGCGCCGCCGCCCGTGGCTTCGTGACCGGAAGGAGCAGCTGGAGCGCCACGGCAGCCAAGGCAATCGAGCAGGCGCGAAAAGTTGGCTGAGTCGCGTTCACTGAGCCCTCCAGGAATCGGTAATCACACCTCCCCAGGACGGGAGTACGGAGAACTCCTGCGGCTGGATTCAGGGGGTCAGCGTGCTGCTTTCCCGACTTCTGGCCGCGCGTCCTCGCGTGCTTCGGACGTATCAGCGTCGCAACTGCAGCCAGTCGAGCAGACTGGGCATGTAGTCTGGCGCCGTGACGGGCCAGCCGCTCGGTGCGATGAGCCTAATCTCGGTAAGACGAAGGACGAGTCGAATCTCCCCGGTGCGTCTTCCACGCAACCCCCAACCGCTTACCGAATTCGTAATACACGAAATGGGTGACTTCGCCGTTACGGTTGCGTCGAAAGCGACCTTCGCCGTCATAGTGGCTCGTGACGAGCGACGCCTCGTCGAGCGACGCGAGAATATTGCGCTGGTCACCGGAAATGCTGATCAGGGAATCCCCGTCCCGGATGACCGAGACGACCAGGTCGGGACGCCGGACGAAGTGATACTCACCGACGTATTCGTCATAGATGCCGAGCCGCACCTTCTCCGCGAACGTGCGCGAAGGGGTGACGCGCACGAATTCGCTCCTCACGGACGGCGGCAGCTGGCGACGGATCCGCAATCTCGCGGAGTGGAGCCGCTTCCCGACTGTCCCGGCCTTTAGACGCAGTAGCCGGGCGATTTCCGGCTGGCTGTACCCGAGGTAGTAGAACAGGATGGCAACGTGCCGTTCGTCATCCGGCAGTGCGCCGACGGCGGCTGCGATCGGCTTCTGGTAATCGAGTCGGTGGCTATCGACTTCGACCACCTGGGTCAACCCTGCCGATTCAGGCGGGGGTGTCCGGCGTCGCAGCTGCCGCGCGCATTGCTTGGCGACTATCGTCGTCAGCCAGCTCGGGAATGCGGCCGGATCGCGCAGCTGGTGCAGGCGAAGCCAGGCAGTCGCGTACGCTTGCTGTGTCGCGTCCAGCGCGTCGTCTGCGTCGCGCAGCAATTTGAGCGCGAGTCCGAACACGAGGTGCTGGGAGCGCTCAATAAGCTGCTCGAACGCGCAGTGTTGCTCATGCAGGGGTGCGGCCGGATCGCGCGCCTGTTCAACCAGTCGCGCGGTGTTCGGCGCTGCGTTCGCGCTCGAGGTGCGTATTTCCATGACGAAGGATGAAGGATTTCCGGCGACCGATCGCCACGACGGTCGCCAGTAAGAGCGGAAAGATCTCGCTCCGGACCTGGCCAGGCTGACCCCACCAGATGTGTGTGCCCATCGCGCCCAGCATGACGGCAACGATGATCACAGCGCCGGCGAAGGCCGTGCGCCGCGTCAGGAGGAGTAGTGCGGCAAGGGTCTCCGCCACTCCAATGAGAATCCGGAACCACACCGGGAAGTGCCAGACACGAAAGGCCCGCGCCCACCCGCTCTCATCGGAGAACTTGGCAACGCCCTGCCTCGCGAAAACCCACGCCAGGAACAGGGCGAATAGCCATAACATTACCTCGAGCGCAATTCGGCGGCGTCTGCCCATGTGTCCTCCTTAGAGACGTCTGCTCTAAGTAAGAGCCGCGAGGCGCTCAAACCTTTACCGCCGTCGCTGTGGCGCGAACGGGCGCCGTTAGCGAGCGTGATCCGACGCGCCGCAAGCTCAGGCGGCGGGCGTGAACCAGAGCGGCCGCCGGTACCTGATGCAGATCTCCTCGCCGGCGGCGATCGGCCGGATCGCGACCAGCGTCATCGCTTCCTCCGGCTCGCGACACACGAGCTCCGCGTTCGGCGAGTCGTCGTGGTTGCAGAGCGAGATCACGCCGAGGACGATGCAGGATCGCTGCGCCTGGTCGCCGAACCGGAAGTTGTAGTCGCCGAGCCGCGTCTTGCCGATGCGGCCGGCGTCGGTCCAGTCGTAGACGATCACGGGACAGGTCACGATCTCCGTGCCTGCGGGCACGAAC
>JBHELH010000280.1:0-21748 GCA_046263215.1 Gemmatimonadaceae bacterium
GTACGCCTGCTCTCGCCTCTCCCCTCTCCCCTCTACCCCCGCAGGAACCGCAGCAGCTTACTCCTCCGTCGCCGGCCGCTGGCCGACCCGAGCGGCGCCGTGAACGACGTCCGCTCGCTGGTCGCCGTCCGTGGCGTGTACGACGCGGGGAATACCTTCGCGAGATGCGCCTGCAGCTGGTCCGGCGATGCCGGCTGCCGCTGCGCGGCGATCCAGCCGTCGAGCGCCTGACCCATCGCGGCCGCCGTCGAGCGCCGCTCGGGGTCACGCTCGAGCGCCATGAGCAGGATTTGCTCGAGCTCCGAGGCCAGCCCGGGGATGAGCGAGCTCGGTTCCGGCAGCGGCTTCACCGCCACCTCCTCGATCATCAACGCCGTCCGCTCCTCCTGGAACAGCTGCTTGAGCCCGAGCAGCTCGAAGAGGACCACACCGAGCGAGAAGATGTCGCTGCTCGGCCTGACGTCGAGCCCGAGGATCTGCTCGGGGCTCGCGTAGTGCTTCTTGCCCATCAGCCACTGCCCGTCTTCGGCCGGGTCGATCGACGTCGCGGCCTTCGCGATGCCGAAGTCCGCGAGCTTGATGTGACCGTCCCAGGTGATCATCACGTTTCCCGGCGACACGTCGCGGTGCACGATGTCGAGCCGCCTCCCGGAGGCGTCCATCACGTGATGCGCGAAGTCGAGTGCGCGACAGACGCGGCTCGCGATGTACGCCGCAAGTGTCGGGGGAATGGGCGTCGACAGCTCGCGGTGGCGGTCGATCAGGGTGCGCAGCGTCGGCCCCTGGATGAACTCCATCGTGATGAAATAGTCGCCTTCGATCTCACCGAGCTGGAAGATCTGCACGACGTTGCCGTGCGCGAGGTTCGCCGACAGCTTCGCCTCGTCGATGAAGAGCTGGAGGAACTCCTTCCGCCGGGCGAAGCGCGGGTGAATGACCTTGAGCGCGATCCGTTTGCTGAAGCCCGCGGGCCCGAGCTGCTCCGCCTCGTACACCGTCGCCATGCCTCCTTCGGCGATCTTGCGTACGAGCTTGAAGCTGCCCTGATACTGCAGCTCGTGCTCCTTCGCTCTGATGCTGACGGACGTCCGCTGCACGCTCTTGTCGCCCTTCCAGACGTTGGCGAGAGTTAGGGATGGAGCACGACATCAAGGACATCACGATCATCGGCGCAGGGCCGACCGGACTTTTTGGCCTGTTCTACGCGGGCATGCGCGGAGTCAGCGCGCAGATCGTCGACGCGTTACCCGAGAAGGGTGGCCAGCTGGCCGCCCTGTACCCCGAGAAGTACATCTTCGACGTCGGTGGCTTTCCGCAGATCCTGGCCAAGGACCTCGTGCGCGCGCTCGTCGAGCAGGCTGGCCGTTTCGGTGAGCCGATCCATCTCGGCCAGCGCGTCACCGGCCTACAGAATGACGGCGACCACTTCGTTCTTGTCACGGAGCGCGACCGCTTTCCAACGCGTTCGATCATCATCGCCGCGGGGATCGGCGCGTTCTCCCCGCGGCGGCTCCCGCAGACGTGCGCCGACCCGTGGTACGGGCGCGGGATTTACGACGTTGTGACCGATCCCGAGGCCTTCCGCGGCAAGAAGGTCGTGATCATCGGCGGAGGCGACACGGCCTTCGATTGGGCGACCCAGCTCCTCGAGCGGGCGTCCGCGGTCACCGTCGTCCACCGGAGCGACCGCTTTCGGGCACACCAGGCGACGGTGGAGCAGTATCGGGCAGCCGTCGCATCGGGGAAGGCTCAACTCTTCACGTTTCACGAGCTGCACGACGTCATCTGCCGCATGCCGGGCAACGGCGACCGCTTCTCGCATCTCGCGCTCAGGGACATCAAGGCCAAGACGACGCGCGAGGTCGAGGCCGACGTCGTCCTCCCGATGCTTGGCTTCGTGAGCGACATGGGCGCGATCGCGGAGTGGGGTCTCCAGATCGAGAAGGACGAGATCGTGGTGAACAGCCTGATGGAGACCGGCCGGCCCGGCGTGTACGCCGCCGGAGACGTGACGACGTACCCTGGGAAGCTCAAGCTCATCGCGACCGGCTTCGGCGAGGCGGCGACCGCGGTGAACCAGGCGGTGCACTGGATGTACCCGCAGAAGAAGGTCGCGCCGGGCCACAGCTCGAACATGGCGATCTTCGGGCAGAAGGACGATTGACCTCGACCGCACCGCCCCTCAGCCGAGAGAAAAC
This sequence comes from Gemmatimonadaceae bacterium, assembly GCA_046263215.1. Classification (GTDB taxonomy): domain Bacteria; phylum Gemmatimonadota; class Gemmatimonadetes; order Gemmatimonadales; family Gemmatimonadaceae; genus JBHELH01. Next base: position 2,199 of record JBHELH010000280.1, read on the forward strand.
GTTGCGCGGTCAGCGGTGGATGGTCGACAAGCTCGGCACCGACTACCGCGGCGACCCTGGGGCGGACCGATTTCGCGCGCGCGCCGCCGACTAGTCGCTTCGTGTCCGACTCGCCTCGGCCGAGTATCCGTTCGGATAACGCCGCGCGAGCTTCTGGATGTTCGCGGTCGCGACCGCGTCGAGGGTCAAGCCGGTGCAGCTGGCGGCCGCCGCCAGGCACCAGAGCGCGTCACCAAGCTCGCGGGTCAGGCGCTCTCGATCGAGCGGGTGCTGCATGTAGACGTGCTTCCGCACGAGCCCGAGCACCTCGCCGGCTTCCTCTGACAACCCGGCGGCGGCGTCGACGAGCCGCTCCGCGTCCGACAGCCCGGCGTTCATCGTCCGGGCCGCGGCCTGCTGATACTCGTCGAGGGTCATATGGGGAGGGGGGAGGGAGGGGGAAGGAGGAGAGAGGAAGAAGAGCGGCGGGGTCGCACTCTCCCCTCCCTCCTCCTTCCTCCCTCCTCGCTCCTCACCGATAGCTCACTCGCGGATCCGCCTTCGCGTATGCGAGATCCGTGATCAGGTTCACCATCACGAACACGGCGCTGAGGAAGAGTACCGACCCCTGGATCGCTGGCAAATCGCGCCGTGCGATAGCGTTGACGACGTACCTTCCGAGGCCGGGCCAGGAGAAGATCGTCTCGGTGAGGATGCTGCCCGTCAGATACGACCCGAAGTCGAGCCCGAGCACCGTGATGATCGGAATCAGGGCGTTTCGCAGCGCGTGACGTGTCACGACCGTGCGCTCGGCAAGTCCCTTCGCGCGCGCCGTCCGCACGAAATCGCTGCCGAGCGCGTCGAGCATCGCCGACCGCGTCATGCGCGCGAGGAACGCGATCGACCGCATCCCCAGCGCGAGGGCCGGCAGGATCAGATACTGCCACCCGCCGAAGCCCGACGGCGGGAGCACGCGCAGCGTCACCGCGAAGAGCAGGATGAGCAACAGCCCGACCCAGAACACGGGGAACGAGACCCCGAGGTACGCGATCCCGAGGCCGATCCGGTCGATGATCCCGCCCGGCCGCCGCGCGCTCAGGATGCCGAGCGTGATGCCGATCACCGACGCGAGCAGCATCGCCGCGCCTGCGAGTTGCAACGTCTTCGGGAACCGTTCGAGAATGTCGCGCTGGATCGGCCGGTTGGTGATATACGATCGGCCGAGGTCCCCGCGCGCCACGCCGCCGACGTAGTGCGCGAACTGCGTGTGTATCGGGTCGTCGAGACGCAGCTCGCGCCGGAGCCGCGCGATCGTCTCTGGATCGGCGCGCTCACCGACCATCGCCATCACCGGGTCGCCGGGGGCGACGTACAGTAGGAGAAACGCGACCACGAGGACGCCGAGCAGCGTCGGAATGGCGAGCAGGAGGCGGCGAAGGATGAACCGCGTCATGAGCGAGTCTCGAGGGGCGAGGGTCGAGGTTCGAGGTTCGGGAGAGCCTGCTCGAACCTCGAACCTCGAACCTGAGCTTCACTCCTGCCCATTCCCCGCTATCTCCACCTCCGTCCACCGCTGCCCGTTGAAGATCGTCGGGATGCGGAAGCCCTTGATCCACGGCTGCACGGCGTACAGCTCGTTGAAGAAGTAGAGGTAGATCATCGGCGCATCCTGGTACGCGATCGAGTCCGCCTGCCGATAGAGCTGCGCGCGCCGGCCGGCGTCCTGCTCGCGGCGCGACGCCGTGACGATGCGGTCGAACTCCGCGTTGCCGTAGAACGATACATTGCCGCCGACCCCCTTGTTCGCCCCGTGGAGCAGCGGGTACAGGAAGTTCTCCGCGTCGGGATAGTCGGCGTACCAGTCCTTGAGGATCAGGTCTGTCTGCCCGTTCCGAGCGGCTTCACGCGCGGCCGCCGACTCGCGCTGCACGATCTTCGCGCGGATGTTCGCCGCCTGCAGAAACCCCTGGACTGCCTCCGCGATGCGAACGTAGATCGGGGTCGTCGGCGTCCAGAGGTCGACGTCGATGCCGTTGGCGTGACCGGCCTCGGCGAGCAGCTGCTTCGCTCGGTTGACATCGAACGCGTAGGCCGTCCGCGTCGTGTCCGCGCCTTCGAGCGTCGGTGGGATGACGCCCACGGCGCGCCGACCGCGGCCGCTCACGAGCTGGCTGATGATCGCGTCGACGTTGACGGCATGGTTGAGGGCCTGCCGCACGCGTCGGTCGGCCAGCGGTCCACGCGTCGTGTTCACGCCGATGTAGATGAGCTGGAGCGCCGGCACCGATTGCAGCAGCCTGCGGCGGTCCGGACTCTCCTGCCACTGCTGCGCCTCGCCCTGCGGGACCATCAGGACGTCCACGTTTCCGCTCTCGAACTCTGCGACCGCCGTGCTCGGCTCGGCGATGATCCGGGCGCGGAGCGAATCCATCTTGGGCGCGCCGCCCCAATAGTCCGCATTCTTCGCGAAGAGCAGGTAGTCGTCGCGCTTCCACTCGGCGAACTTCCACGGCCCCGTTCCGATCGGCCGATCCTCGAAGTTCGCGGGCAGGGGGTCCGGCACGATGGCCGCCACCGGCATCGCGAGCAGCTTCGGGAAAATTGCGAACGGCTCCGTCAGCGAGACGACCACTGTACTGTCGTTGGGGGCGGTGAGCCCAGAGATGGCCTGACCACGCCGTTCGGCGTAGTCGCGCGCACCTCGCACGGGGTAGAGCGGCCACCCACGGCCGCCGCGAACGGCCGGGTCGAGCACGCGCTGCCAACTATGCAGCACGTGGCGCGCGACGAACGGTTTGCCGTCGTGGAACTTCACGCCGCGCCGTAGGTGGAAAGTGTACGTCATCCCATCCGGCGAGACCTCCCACCGCTCGGCCAGGCCCGGTTCGACCTTCGCGTCCGGCGTGAACCGCGTCAGACCGTCGAAGAGGTACCCTACGGCGCGCCCGGTCGGCACGTCGGTGGAGCGGGCCGGGTCGAGCGAGCGTGGGTCGTAGTTGTCGCGCGAGTCGATCAGCGTGCGCCGGTCGCCGGCCCCATCGGCGCCAGCGCACGCGACGGCGACACCCAATCCCAGAACGAACAGACGTCTCATCACGCGTTACCCTCGTGCTGTTGACACCGCCGAACGGGCGCGAGAACTTACCCTCTCTCCTCCCAAAGCGTCAGATATCAGACGCCCCCGGCCCGTCGGGGAACCCCCTGTGGATGTTGGAGATGATCGAGTCAGACCACCCGGGCTCGCCGCGCCTCGCGGATGAGTACTACTACCGTCGTCCCCTGACGCCGCGCGAGCTGCTGCCCGCGGTGGGCGTGGGCGTCGGTGCCGGGTTGATCGCGTTTTACATCACGCGCGTCTTACTCGAACGCACGCCGTTGCGCCCCGAGCGCCGTCCCTCCACTCAGCGTCCAAAGCCAATCGTCCGCCGCTCCATAGGCGGATAATGTCATTCGTCAGCGCCCGCGTCCGCTGGGCTTACCGCCGCGTGGCCGGCGCGATCGCCGCCGCTCTGCTGTCCGCGGGCGCGACTCCTAACCTTCTCGGCGCCCAGGACCTCGCCTGTGACCCGGGCGACCGCGAGGTCCGGTGGCTCGACTTCGAAGGCAATCGCGCCTTCTCCGATCGGGAACTGGCTCTCAAGATCTACACCACGCCGTCCGACGTCACCCGGCGAGCGACGCGGATCCTCGGCGTGCGCCGCTGCCTCGATAGCCGCGCTCTCCGAACCGACGTCCTCCGACTCCAAACGTTCTACCGCACGAAGGGCTACTACGACGCCAAGGTCGACACGGCGCTTACCGTGCTCGGCAGCACTGGCGTTGGTGTCACCTTCAAGATCGACGAAGGGCCGCCGGTCCGGATCGATTCGCTCGTCATCGCCGGGCTGGATTCGCTGAGCCGGGACGACCGATCCGCGGTGCTCGGCGCCGTGGGGCTCCGCGTCGGCGACGTCTTCGACCGCGAGCGACTGGAGAACGCGGTTCGCGGTATCAGGACGCAGCTGTGGAATCGCGGCTACCCGCGTGCCGACGTACTGCGGGACTATCGCCGCAACGGCCGCAGCGCCGCCTTGGAGCTCACGCTGCTCCCCGGTCGCCGCGCCCGGCTGGGCCCGATTCGCGTCGACGTCGACACCACAGAGGCGCTCCGCGCGGGCGAGGTCGGTCACCGCCAGCAGATCCCGCGCTCCGTGGTGCTGCGCATCGCCGGCATCAGGGAAGGGGAGCTCTACCGCGAACGTGATCTCGTCGCCGCCCAGCGCAACCTCTACCAGACGAATGCGTACCGACACGTCGACGTGCGCATTGCCGCCGATAGCTTGCAGCCGCCGGGCGACTCGATCGTCGTCGTCGAGATCGAGCTGCGCGAGGATCTGATGCGCCAGGTGGACGCCCAGGTCGGGTGGGCGACGCTCGACTGCTTTCGCGCGTGGGCGCAGTACACGGACAAGAACTTTCTTCGCGGCGCGCGCCGACTCGAGCTCACGGCGCAGACGTCCAAGCTCGGGTATGGCTATCCCGCAGGCTTCGCGCGCAGCCTCTGTCACGGCAATCTCCAGAACGACCCGTTCAGCGACACGCTGCATTACTTCGTCGGCGCGACGATGCGTCAGCCGGCGTTCCTCGGCACGCGGTTCACACCCGCGTTCTCGATCTATCGCGAGCGGCGCGGGGAGTACGTCGCCTACCTGCGCAGCACACTCATCGGTGGCGAGGCGTCGGCGACCAGGGAGCTGCGCGGCGCGATCCCGCTCCGCTTCGCGTACACGTTCGAGTACGGCAACACGCAGGCGCAGCCGGGCATGCTCTGCGCGGTGTTCAACCGCTGTGACAGCGAGTCGCGCGCCGTGATCCAGGCCAACCTGCCGCTGGCCGTGGCGAGCGCTGCCATCGCTCGCGTTCGCACCGACAACCAGGTGAGCCCGACGCGCGGATCTGCTCTCCGCGTCGAGCTCCGATCGTCCTCGCGACTCATTGGGTCGGCGCGCGACCTTCAATTCAACAAGGGCTGGCTCGACGCGGCGTGGTACCGCCCACTCGCCGGCGGGACGCTGGCGACGCGCCTGCGCCTGGGCGCTGTGGTCGGAACGCGCCTCTCGTTCGACGACAACGTTCGATTCTTCGTGCCGCCGCAGGAGCGCTTGTACGCCGGCGGCGCGAACAGCGTACGTGGCTTTCAGCAGAACGAGTTGGGCGGATTGGTGTATATCGCGGCAGACTTCCCGGACACGGTCCCCGTGAACGGGAACGTGACCTACAGGGTCGACAGCGCCCAGCGAGTGCTGCGAAGGGTCCCCGTCGGGGGCAACTCACTGGTCGTCGGCAATCTCGACTACCGGTTTCGCACTCCGCTCTTGCCGGACCTCCTTCAGTTCTCGGTGTTCGCCGATGCCGGCGAAGTCTGGAACCGAGGCGAAGCGACTCGCCGCTTCGGTTTCGAGCGGCTTCGCTGGACACCGGGTATCGGGCTGCGCGTCTTCTCGCCTGTAGGGCCCGTACAAGTCAACATCGCCTACAATCCGTACCCGTACCCCGACGGGCCTATCTATTACGACGCTCCGTTCGACCCAGCGAACCAGACCGCCCCTCTCTACTGTGTCTCGCCCGACAACCGTCTCCCAGTGACGAACGGCGTCCAGGCCGAGGGTATCTGTCCCGATACGTTCCGCCAGGCGCGCCGAGGCAACTTCTTTAGTCGTCTTACCTTTACGTTCTCGATTGGTCCGGACTTTTAAAGCCCAGAGCTATCAGCTATCAGCTATCGGCTATCAGCAGCACGGTGGGCGGCCCTGCGGGCCGCACGGTCATGTGGTAGTCCCCATCACAGCCGGCCGCAGGCCGGCGGTCCATATTTCGGATAGCGGATAGCTGATACCTGATAGCGCGCGCGCGAAGCGCGCACCGATAGCTGCCTTTACCGATAGCTGCCTTTAATGAAACGTCGCCGCCTCGTCGCGCTCGTGAGCGCACTCGTGCTCGTGGTCGTCGTCCTCGCCGTTTTCGGCGTGGTCGTCGGGGTCACGCGCACGTCCTATGGGCGCGAGACGTTACGGGCGGTGATCGAGGACCAGATTACGTCGCGCATGCGCGGGGGCACACTGCACCTCGGACAGCTGAGCGGGAACCTCATCACCGGCGTCACCATCGACTCGATCGCGATCCGCGACGCCGACGACTCGCTCTTCTTCAGCGCCGGACGCACGACCATCGTATACGATCCGCGGGACCTGCTCGACCGCCGAATCACGATTCGGCGGCTCGAGAGTGAGCACCCGTGGGTCCACGTCAAGCAGTACGAGAACGGGTCCTGGAACTACAAGCGCCTCTTCCGTCGCAGCCCGATGCGCCTACTCGAGCGGCCGGGTCCGCGGTTCGGCGACTACGTCGTCATCGATTCGTCGCGACTGCGCGACGTGACCTTCCTGCTCACCATGCCGTGGCACCCCGCCGACTCGCTGCGGGGCGCGCGGCGCGACAGCGCTATTGCGGCGCGCCTCTCGCAACCCGACGGCCACTACCGCCGGACCCGCGGCGGCTTCGCGCACACCTGGACCTGGAGCAACGGCTACATCGTTGCGCCGCGCATGCGGATCGCCGATCCCGACAGCGCCGGACGCCGCTTCGTTATCGACACGTTGCACGTGGCGGAGAGCGACCCGCCGTTCCAATTCCGGAACATCCGCGCCACGGTGCGGCAGCTCGGCGATTCGGTCTGGGTCGACGCGCCTCACTTCGACCTCCCGGGTTCCACCGGGCGCGCGCGCGGTAAGATCGTCTGGGGGAGCCGCCTCCCCGTGCGGTACGCGGTGCGCGTGTGGGGCGACTCCGTCTCGCTGAGCGACGTCTGGTGGGTGTACCCAACGCTGCCGCGCACCGGAGGCGGCTCGATGGTCCTCGACATCCAGAACCAGCCGCGCAACCTCCGCGTCATCGACTACAAGCTCACGGAGATGGATGTCCGCACCACGGCATCGCGGCTCCGTGGGCAGATGACCTTCGGCGTGGGCGGGCCGGTCCTCATCGTCAAGGACGTCGCGCTCGAGGCGGACCCGGTCGACTTCGACCTCCTCCGCGCGCTGAACGGCAAGGAGTTCCCGATCGATTGGCAGGGCACGCTCACGGGAACGGTCGTGGCGCGCGGCGGCCCCGTGAACCGGTTCTACGTCGACGCCGCCAACGTCTCCTTCCACGACCGACACGTCCCCGGCGCGGTGTCGCACGTGGCGGGTCGCGGTGAGCTCGACATCCTCTTCCCCGCGTTCACGAAGTTCCGCGGCTTCCGCGCCGAAACGCGGCTCCTCGATCTCCGCTCGATCGAGTACCTGTTCCCCGAGTTCCCGCTGATCGGCGGAACCGTCGCCGGCACGGCGACGCTGGACTCCGTCTGGCTCGACGTTCGGTTCTCCAACGCCGACGTGTACCATCGGAACGGTCCCGGCGAACCGTCGCGGCTGACCGGATTCGGCCGCGCGACGCTCGGCGATGAGTTCACGACCTATGACGTGACCCTCCAAGCGCAGCCGCTGTCGCTGTCGATGCTCGCGCGCGCATACCCGTCGCTGCCGTTCAAGGGGCTGGCGAACGGGCCGATCCGGGCCCGAGGCACGGCCGAAAATCTGGACCTCACGATGACGCTGATGGGCGAGGCGGGCTCGCTGCAGTACGAGGGCGTCGTCGACGCGTCGGAGCCGGGGTTTCGCGCGCGCGGCCGCGGCGTCGTGACGGGGCTCAATCCGGCGCGGCTGCTCGCACAGGCGGACGCTCCGACCGGCTCGATCAACGCGCGGTACGAGGTAGATCTCGCGGGTGATTCGCTCGCGAATCTCGCCGGCTCGTCGTCGATCGCGCTCGACCGATCAATCGTCGACGGATTGCGCGTCTATCCGTCGACGGCGCGACTGCGGTTCGCGGGGCGCCGGCTGCTCGTCGACACGCTGCGCCTCGAGACGGTGGCGGCCAACGTCTCGGCGAGCGGCGCACTCGGGCTGCCGGGCGGGCCGCGCGACTCACTCAGCTTCCGCGCCTACGTCGACTCGCTGGGTGGCCTGCGGCGCTACATCACCAGCCAGCCGGCGGATGAAGCGCCGCGCGGCCTCCAGGCGGCTGACTCGCTCACGGGGTCGCTCGACGTCGCCGGAGTCGCCCGCGGCACCGTGCAGTCGGTCGACGTCGAGGGCACGGTGAGCGGTCGAGACCTCCGGATGGGCGGGCACTTCGCCGAGTGGCTACGCGGGCGGTTCGCGGTGCGCGACATCGCGGGCGCGGCGGCCGGCTCGCTCGCGTTCCGGCTCGATACGGCCGTCGTCGCGTCCGTGCGGCTCGACAGCGCGATCGCCGACGTCGTGCTTCGTGACCGCGCGCACGGCATCGTCGGCGTGCGGGCGTACAGCGTGAATGGCCCGAGTGCGTCGGCGCGTGCCGCGTACGGGCGCAACGGGCGGTCGGCGTACGTGGCGCTCGACAGCTTGAGGCTCGCGATGCAGGCTGGCGCCTGGAGGCTGGCCGGGCCGACGCGGCTCATCGCCGACTCCGCCGGAACGCTCACGTTGGAGCCGCTCGTTCTCCGCGGTACGCGGCGCGGCGTCGTGAGCGTACGAGGCGTGATGCCGCAAAGCGCCGGCGTCCGCGTCGACGTCACGGCGGACAGTATCGCGCTCGAGCAGATCGCCGAGCTCTTTCAGCTCCCCAGCGCGGCTCGCGGACTCGGGTTTGCCTCACTGACCGTTCGGGGCACGCGGGCGCAGCCGGTCGTTGCCCTCGACGCACGACTGGTTGACGTCGGCTACGCGGGCACGCGCCTCGAGCGCCTCGACGCGAGCGCGCAGTACGCGGCGCGACGGGCGACGGCCACGATGGCGCTGCGGCACGCCGGTCGGGTCGCCGTATCGGGCGACCTGTCGCTGCCCATCGAGCTGACTCTGTTCGACGCTAGGCTGCTCGACCAGCCGCTCGCGGGCCGCGTCGTGGCAACCGGCGCGGACTTCGCGATCATCGAGGCATTTTCGCCAGCCCTGCGGCAGGCGAAAGGGACGCTGGTCACCAACCTCGCCGTCGGCGGGACGTGGCGGCGTCCGACGCTCGGCGGGACCGTGTCCGTGGCCGGCGGCGAGCTGGATGTCCAGCCGCTCGGCATCCGGCTGCGCAGCATCGCCGCGGCGCTCACCGCCGTACCGGGGCGTGACAGCGTCAGTGTACAGGTGAGTGCCGCGAGCGGTGTGGCGGGAAGCATGCTGTCGCTCGGCGGATTCGTCGCCTATGCCGACCGCGACAACCCGCGACTCGACCTGCGTCTCGACGCGCGAAACTTCCGCGTCATCGACCGCCGGTCGGTCGCTTCGCTCTACGTGTCCACGGCCCGTGATGGCCTCGAGCTCTCCGGCCCGCTCCGCGCGGCGACATTGACGGGTGCGTTGAACGTGGACCGCGGGGCGATCTATATCCCGGAGACCTTCGGCAAGGATGTCGTGCCACTCTCCGGCGAGGACTTCTTCGCGATCGTCGATACGACCGACCTCCACAACCGCGGATTGCTGCCTGGAGCGCCGTCGGAGCTCGTGGAGCATCTGCGGCTCGACGGGGTGCGGATCAACCTCGGCGACGACGTCTGGCTCCGCTCGGAGGAAGTGAACGTCAAGCTCGGCGGCTCGTTGAGCGTGACGCGCGCCGTCGATCCGCTCGACCGCCTCCGCGGCAACTTCGCGCGCGGCGCCGCCGATGACACCGTGGCATATCGACTGGCCCTCGAGGGAACGTTGAGCGCGGACCGCGGGACCTATACGCTGCAGCTCGGACCAGCCGTGCAGCGCGAGTTCCAAGTACAACGGGGGACGATCACGTTCTTCGGGACGCCGGACCTCAACCCGGCGCTGGACATCACGGCTCTGTACACGGTCAGGCGGCACAACCAGCAGCCGATCGGGATCCGCGCCCGGCTCTCGGGCGACCTGTACCCACAGCCGGTCCTGACACTCGAGAGTAACGAGACGTTCCAGCTCTCGCAGTCGGACCTCGTGAGCTACCTCGTGACGGGGCAGCCGAGCTTCGAGCTCGGCGAGCGCGCCGACCAATACGCTGGCACGGCCGCCAACGTCGTGCTGCCGACACTCGGCACGCAGTTCGGCCGCCTGCTTCAATCGCAGTTCGGGGACCTCATCGACTGGAACCTGCGGTTCGAGGCTGGCGCCGCCGAGACGAGTCAGCTGCTGACGCGCGAGGGTCGCCGCGGCCTGAATGACTTCCTGTACGGCGCCCGGCTCGGCGGCGAAAAGGAGGTCTTGAGGAACGTCTACTTCAGCGTGAGTACGGGCCTCTGCGGGCTCGCGCCCAACAACCAGGCGGCGGAGGAACTCCGCTTCACCGACGCGCTCGGCGGGAAGCTCGAGTACCGGTTGCAGCGTTTGTCGGTCGAGGCGGGCATCGAGCCGCCGTCGAGCGCGCGGTTGTGCGGGCGCGGCGGCGTGCGCGGCTTCGTCCAGACTCCGCGCCAGTTCGGCATCTCTCTCTCCCGCTCCTGGCAGTTCTGACACGCCGATGAGCCGCGTGTGATACGGCGCGCGCTGCTCATCGCCAACCCCGCCGCGCGTCGTGCGGCGCGTTTCCGCGACGCGGCCGTACGCGCCTTCGAGCGTGCGAAGGTCCGATGCGACGTCGTGATCACCGAACGCCCTGGTCACGCGGGGGAGCTGGCCCGCGAGCGTTGCCGCGAGTACGATGCCGTGTTCGCGCTCGGCGGCGACGGCACGGCGATGGAGATCGCCGGCGCCCTCGCCGGCACCGGGATCCCGCTCGGCGTGCTCGCCGCGGGCACCGGCAACCTGCTTGCGCGCGCAGTCGGCATCCCGCTGAGCATCGCCCGCGCAGTGCCGATACTCCTCACGGGTGAGCGCCGCCGCATCGACCTCGGCCGTCTCCCGGACGGCCGCTACTTCGCCGTCGCCGCCGGCGTCGGCATCGACGCGCGCATGGTGCGCGAGACGCCGACCTGGATGAAGCGGCGCCTCGGCGTCCTCGCCTATGCGATCACCGCCAGCCGTGCTGCCCTGAGCGCGGTCATTCGCCGGGACTTCTTTCGCGTCCGCCTGACCGTCGACGGCGCGGTCTACGACCGCGAGGCCGCCGCCGCGGCGATGGTCGCCAACTTCGGCGCCATCCTTCACGACCGCATCACCTTCGGCCCCGGGATCCAATCCGACGACGGCGTCCTGGATGCTTGCATCTACTCGCCCCGGTCACTTGGTGACGCCTTACGTATCATGTGGCGTCTATTACGGAAGGACTTCCGCTCCGATGACTGCATCCTCTACCAAAGCGGTCGCCACATCCGCATCGAAACCGACCCGCGCCACCAGATCCAGGCCGACGGCGAGCTGGTGGGATTCACTCCTCTCGACGCCGTCGTGCATCCGCTGGCGGCGGAATTTCTTGTACCGAAGAGCTGGTAGTAGCTATCAGTCGCCGCCTGCGGCGGCGAAGCTATCAGCTATCAGCTATCAGCCATCAGCCATCAGTAGCACGGACCGCGGCCCCGCGGGCCGCTTTCTTGGGGTGGGACCGAGGACCTAGTGGGGGAGGGGCCCCACCCCAGATGCTCTCAAAGCCCCGCCTCGCGCGCAGCGCGGGCGGGGCAGTCCAAAGTACTGATAGCTGATAGCTGATAGCTGATAGCTGCTCTCTTAACCCGAGGATCAATATGCCCGAACTAAAAGAGCGCGACGCCATGACCTGTCGCGCGTGTGGAAACGAGGAGCGCGCGTCCGAGGGGTATCCCTGCCAGGATTGCGGCACGTTCATTTGCCAGCTCTGTGACATGAAAGGCGTGATGCGCTGCCGGGAATGCGCGAAGAAGCACAAACCAAGCGCCGGCGGGGGCGGAGCAGCGGCGAGGTGAGCGTCGACCTGTCCCCGTGGGGCCTCGCCGTCGGGCATGCGACGGACGAGGAAGGGGCGACGGGGCTGACCGTGGTGCGCGGCACCGAGTCCCCGTTTCATGCCGCGGCGGCGGTGCTCGGACGGGCGACTGGCACACGAGAGCTGCACGTGGTGTCGCCGGACCACCTCGTCGACCGCGTGGACGCGATTCTCCTGACCGGCGGGTCCGCCTACGGTCTCGACGCGGCGGCTGGCGTGATGCGGTGGATGGAGGAGCGCCAGCGCGGGTGGCCCGTCACTGGCGGCGTCGTGCCCATCGTGCCCGCGGCCGTCATTTTCGATCTCGCGCCGCTGGGACAGTTCAGCGCGCGCCCGACGGCGGACATGGCCTACGCGGCGTGCGAGCGGGCGCGCTCCGAACGCGTCCCCGAGGGCTCGGTTGGTGTAGGCACAGGGGCGACGGTGGGCAAGGTCGCGGGGCGCGCCTGGGCGATGAAGGGCGGCTTCGGCTGCGCGGTTGCGCGTGGAGGTGGGACAAACGTTGCCGCGATGGCCGTCGTGAATGCACTGGGCGACGTGCGGAGCGCGGACGGCTCGATCATCGCCGGCGCTCGAAAGCCCGGCGGCGGCTTCGTGGACGCGGCGCGCCTCGCCGCCGCGGGTGAGCTGGTGTCGCGAATCGGTGACGTCGCGGTGCCCTCCGCGGCGGTGCCTCGCGAGATGGATGGTCACAACACGACGCTCGCGGTCGTCGCCATCGAACCGACGATCAACCGTACGGAGCTCGCGCAACTCGCCAAAGCCGCGGGCGCCGCGCTCTATCATCGCATCACCCCGACGGGCACAAGCCTTGACGGCGACGTCGTCTACGCCGTCTGCCCGCTCGAGAGCGTCGGGCGGTCGACGTACCGCCCGACCGCGCCGCACGTGGAGGCGCTCGCGGTGGAGGCGTTGGAGTTGGCGATCGAGCGCGCCGTTCGGACGGCGAGGGGACGCGACGGCGTCCCCGGCCTCGCCGACGAGGCGGGCGTGGCGGGTTAGGGACATCACTCGGGCTCGACTAATGACAGGCGTTGACTCTCCGGCTTCGGGCGAGGCGATGGTCGTTGCCGCCGTTGCACCGCTCCATGCGGAGCCGAAGATCTCGAGCACCCAGATATCGCAATTCCTCGCCGGCGCATCGCTCGTCATCCTCGAGGACCTCGGTGATTGGCTGCGCGTCCGCGGCGCCGACGGGTACGAGGGGTGGATTCACCAGGGCTACCTCGCGCGCCTGCGCCCGGCGCTGGCGCGTCAAAGTGGAGGCCGTCCGACGCGCGTCTCGCTCGGCGCGGTCGTGCGCGACGGCGCCGGCACACGGCGCGAGCTGCCACTCGGGGCCACCCTCGCCCCAGACGATGTCCTCGTGAGCGGCGAGGTGGTGACGGCCGAAGAGCTCGCGGCTCGCTTCCCGACCACTCCCGAGGCAATCGCGCGGACGGCCGAGCGCTATTTCGTGGGCACCAGCTACCAGTGGGGCGGTGTCACCCCTTGGGGCGCCGACTGCTCAGGGTTCGTCCAGGCGATCTACGCGCTGCACGGCGTGACCCTGCCACGCGACGCCTGGCAACAGGCGCTCGAAGGTACAGATGTCGGTCGCGACGTCACGCACCTCGCCCCTGCCGACCTCCTGTTCTTCTCCGATCGACCCGACCGCCACGTCACGCACGTTGGCCTCGCGCTCGGCGACCGCCGAATGGCCCATGTCGCGCTCGGCCGCGGCGGCTTCGCGCTGGAGCATCTCGACAACGGCGGCGACCCGTTCGTCCGGAGGTTGTTGGAGAAGTTTTTATTTGCGAAGCGGGTGCTGTGAGAGCGGCTTGAGGGCTTGTCGGCTTGTGAGCTTGTCAGGCCGCGGCCCTGCCGCGGGACGCCCTCAGTCAGTTACGAGGAGCACCGGCAGTGCCTGACAAGCCTACAAGCCGACAAGCTCACAAGCCCGCACAAGCTGCCGTCCGCCTAGCTCACCAGGCTCCGTCCTGTGTGGGGCGCCGCCGCGGCCGCGGCGGCGGTGCGGACCTGCACCGGCACGTGCGTCGTCAGCGCGTTGTCGAGCGAGATCGACATTCGGAAGGAGCCTGGCTGATCGATCGGCAGGTCGATCTGCGCGATGATCGGTAGGTCCATCTCCATGACGCCGACCGGCGGATGGCCGACGTTCAACTCGCCGGTGCTGCTCCAGAGCTCGCGGCCGTGCGGGTTCACCCACCGCAGCGTCACGGTGTGAGGCCCCACGTCCAGCTGCGTTCCCTTGAGGTGCACGACGAGATGCGCGCGCGGGTGCACGGTCGGCAGCGACCCGACCTGCAGCGCGTCGAAAACGCCGAGAATGTTGAGCTTGCCCTCCTGCGAGAGATTCGCGGCGTCGGCAAACAAGGCGAAGGAGACTTGCATGTCGAAAGATATAGGCCGAACAGTGGACAGCGGCTAGGAGCGACGCAGCAGGAGTCGATCCAAGTTCTGGTGTCCGCTAGCTTTCTCGATCATGGCTTCGATCGCGCGCGAGGTGGCGGCTCCTACGCAGCCGGGGAGCGCCGCGCGGCCTCGCTTCGGCGTTACCGACCTCATGATGCTCGCGGTGGCTGGCATCTGGGGGGCGAACTTCACAGTTGTGAAGTTCGGCACGCGGGTCCTTGCCCCGCTCGCGTTCAACGGCGCGCGCGTCGCGCTCGCGGCGCTCGCGCTCACTGCGATCGCGCTGAGCCGACGCGGGCCGTGGCCGTCGGCGCGGGAGCTGGCAACGCTCGTCGCCCTCGGCGTGGTCGGCAACGGGTTGTATCAGGTGCTCTTCGTCGAGGGGATCGCCCGCACGCGCGCCAGCGACGCCGCGCTCGTGATCTCGGCCGGACCGGCGTTCATAGCGCTTCTTGGGTGGATGCGGGGCACGGAGCGCGTCACGCGGCGCGCGTGGGTCGGAATCGCGCTGTCGATCGGCGGCATCGGGCTCGTCGTCCTCGGGGGCTCGGCGGCCGCGCCGGGTCAGTCGACGCTCCTCGGCAATGGTCTCGTACTCGGCGGCTCACTGTGCTGGGCCGTCTTCACCGTGCTCCTCAAGCCGTACACCCATCGTGTCGACGGCGTGCAGCTGTCCGCCGCGACCATGGTCGGCGGGGCGATTGCGCTGCTCGTGGTGGCATCGCCGTCGGTCGTGGGCGCCGACTGGGGCGCAGTCCGTGCATCGGCGTGGGGCGCGATCGTCTACAGCGGCATCGCCGGTCTCGTCATCGCGTACCTGTTCTGGTATCGCGGGGTACGCGTCCTCGGGCCGACGCGCACGGCGATGTACGTGAACCTCCAGCCGGTGTTCGGCCTGGCGGTGGCGTGGGCGGCGCTCGGAGAGACGCCGGGGCTCTCACAGCTCTGTGGCGCGGCGGGCGTCATGGCCGGCCTGCTGCTGGCGCGCTCATGACGGCGGCTGCGGCGTGAAGCTCGTCCTTTTCGACATCGACGGTACGCTTGTCTGGACCGACGGTGCAGGCCGCCGCGCGATCCATTACGCGCTGGCCCAAGTCTTCAGCTGCACCGTTCCCTCCGGCTACTGGTTCGACGGCAAGACCGATCCGCAGATCGTCCGTGAACTGATGCGCCTCTCCGGCCACCAGGACGACTACATCCACGCCCGGATGCAGCCCGTCTTCGAGATCTACGTCGAGCGGTTGCGCGCGGAATTGCGCGCCCCCGGCTATCGGCCGCGCGTGCTCCCGGGGGTGTACGATCTGCTCGACCAGCTCGAATCTCGCGACGACGTCGTGCTCGGGCTCCTGACCGGTAACCTCGCGGCGGGAGCGCGCGCTAAGCTCGAATCGGTCGGCATCGACCCTGATCGGTTCCGCGTCGGCGCCTTTGGATCCGATCACGAGGACCGGCCGACGCTGCCCGAGCTCGCCCGGCGTCGGGTTCGCGAACGGCTCGGGCTCGAGGTCGACGGACCCGACATCGTGATCATCGGCGATACCCCGGCCGACGTGACGTGCGGTCGGGCCGTCGGGGCGCGAGCGATCGGCGTCGCGACGGGCCGCTATACGCCCGACGAGCTGCGTCGGCACGGGGCGGCGGCGGTTTTCACCGACCTGTCGGACACGCATGCGGTCGTCGCCGAGATTCTCGCCCTCGGTCGTGGGACCACGCCGGAGCGCGAGCGTTGACGATTGTCGAGGTCGAGCTAAAGAGCGTCGTCGACGACGTCGACGTGCGACGCCGGCGCGTCGAGGCCGCGGGGGGCGCACTGCGCTTCGCCGGTCGTCTCGAGGACCGCCGCTACGACACGACCGAGCGCGCGCTGCGGCTTCGCGACCACGTGCTCCGTGTACGCGTACGCCGACCCACGGGAGACGGCTCGGTGCGTGCGACGGTCGACTGGAAAGGTCCAACGTCGAAGGCCGACGGCTACAAGGTGCGTGAGGAGCTCGCCGTCGGCGTGGACGATCCGCCGGCGTTCGCCGCGCTTCTCGCGCGTCTCGGGTATTGCGTCACCGAGGCGATCGATCGGGACATCTGGGAGTACGAGCTGGACGGCGCGACGATCCGGTTCGAGCGCTATCCGCGCATGGACACACTCGTCGAGGTCGAAGGGTCTCCGGCGGCGATCGAGCGCGCCGTCGCGGCAACCGGCCTCCCGCGGGACGGGTTCACCGCGGACGGATTGTCGGAGTTCGTGCGGCGGTTCGAGGCCCGAACCGGTGCGCGAGCCGCGCTGTCGGACGCCTCACCCGGTGGTGGGCGCGATGGCGCAGACCCCTGAGCCGCTGCCCGAGCTGACGCTCGCCCTCCGCACGCTCGGCTCGCGGCGGGGTCGGCGCGGCGACGGGAACGAGCACGAGCGGTTCTTCGCGCCGCTACTCGAGGCCCGGCGCGGGGCGGCGCGTGCGGGTGACCTCGAGGCGGCCGTAATGGCGTTCGACGCGGCACGACTCACGGCGTCGCTCGACAAGACGCTGCGCGCGCTCGCGGCCGACCGCGCGCCCGCCGGGCGCGCACCGGCGCGCCGCGCGTTGGAGGCGCGGCTGCAGGAGCGCGTGGAGCCGCTCCGCGAGGCCGTGGGGGA
This sequence comes from Gemmatimonadaceae bacterium, assembly GCA_046263215.1. Taxonomy (GTDB): domain Bacteria; phylum Gemmatimonadota; class Gemmatimonadetes; order Gemmatimonadales; family Gemmatimonadaceae; genus JBHELH01. Next base: position 19,129 of record JBHELH010000280.1, read on the forward strand.
CCTCGGCGAGCTTGCCGACGCGCTTCTCGCCGCCGACGAGGACGCGCGCCCGGAGGCGTGGCGCCGCTGGGCGGATCAGCTGCGGCGCGTCTTCGCCTGCGCTGACCGCTGCTGGCCCGGTGTCGATGCTGCGCTGGAGGCGTCGGGCGCCCCCCGGCGCCGCGGCTGGCTCGCTCGCGTGTTCCGCCGCGGCCGGTCATGATCGTCGGCCTCGGCGTCGATCTGGTGGAGATCGCGCGCGTACGGCGCCTGATCGAAAACCGTGGCGAACGCGCAATGGCGCGCCTCTTCACCGACGGGGAGCGTGAGTACGCCGGCTACCGCGTCGATCCCGCGCGGCACCTCGCCGCCCGAATCGCTGCGAAGGAAGCCGCGTTCAAGGCGCTCGCAGGCAGCGACCTCGCGCGGCGCATCGCATGGCGCGAGCTCGAGGTCTTCGCGCGCGAAGACGGTGGCCCGCTCCTCCGCCTGCACGGCCGCGCCGAACGACGCGCCGCGGAGCTCGGCGTCGCGCGAATCCTGGTCACGATCAGCCACACGGATACGATGGCGGTCGCGGTTGTCGTGCTGGAGAAGGACGGCGACCGCGACTCCGGACTGCGGACTGCGGACTGAAACCCTCGGGATGCTCCTAAGGCGCTAGGCGCGTCCCGAGGGGGTGAGTCCGCAGTCCGCAGTCCCCACTCGGATGCCGTCCGCAGCGGCGACGACACGCTCGCCTCACCGCGGAACCTCTCTCGGCATCCGCCCGATGAACGGCGCCGCGGCGAGCATCGCGAGGCCGGCGGCCGCCGAGGTCACGATCGGGAGCCACACGGGCTCGCGGTAGGCGAAGGGGGACGCGATGAGAATCAGCCCCGCGATTCCGAGCACGATGCGCGCGGGCTTCGTGTAGCGTTGGGCCATGAGGACGGCGAGGATCGCGAGCAGCCCGCCGACCCCGAAGGCGAGCCACGTCGCGCCCGCACCGCGGTCGACCGTCTCTCCCGAGAAGAGTGCAGGTCCCCAGAGCGCCTCGCCGAAGGACCACACCCCAGCGACGATTGCGACCACGTCGGCCCAATGCCTCCGCCGGGCGTCTTGCGTTCGTTCCATGATGCCTCCTGAAAACCCGTGGCCGGGGCTGCAAGGAAGGAACCAGTTGAGGGAGGAGGAAGGAGCAGAGAGGAAGGAGGGGAGAGGAAGGAGGAGAGAGGAAGGAGGAACCAGACATGCGGGCTCCTGCCTCCTTCATCATCCCTTCCTCCTCATTCCTCACTCCTCCTTCCGCCGTCCTCCTTCCTCTTTCCTCCCCACCAACTCCAACACCGCCTCCGCCAGCTCGGACCGGCCCGCGCCCGTCACTGCGCTGAAGGGGATCACCTGGTCCTCGTCCACGCCGGCCAGTCGCGCGAGCTCGCGAGCGCGGGTGGCCACGCGCGCTCGCGGCAGCTTGTCTGTCTTCGTCGCGACAACGATCGTCGGGACTCCCAGCTCGGCGAGGAACTCCAGCATCTGCAGGTCGTCGCGAGTCGGGTCGTGCCGTGCGTCGAGGAGCTGAACGATTCCACGCAGCTGCGGACTTCCGCGAAGATAGCCTTCGATGAGTGGCCGCCACGCGGCGCGCGCCTCCTTCGATATCTTGGCGTACCCGTAGCCGGGAAGGTCGACGAGCACGAAGTCGTCGTTGACGCGGAAGAAGTTGATCTCGCGCGTCCGGCCCGGCGTGTTGCTCACGCGCGCGAGCCTTTTCCGGTTCACCAGGCGGTTGATGAGGGACGACTTGCCGACATTGGAGCGCCCCGCGAACGCGATTTCCGGCAACGTCGGCTCGGGGCGCCAGCCGCCGACGGTCGCGGCGCCCCCCAGGAACTCGAGCCGCCGCACGACCAGGGGCTCGGCGGGGCCCTGGGCCGTGCCGCGCGTCGGCTCGCTCAATGGGTGACCGCGGCCGCCGACGCAGCGGCGGATGCCCCCGCCGCGTCGGCGAGGACGTCACGCGCGAGCGCGAGCACTAGCACCTCGTCCATCGTTTTCACCGGGTGAAAGCTGACGGCCGCGCGCACCTCCTCCGGAAGCTCGTCCAGGTCGCGCACGTTCTCGTGCGGGATGATGACATGGGCGACGCGGTTGCGATGCGCGGCGACGGCTTTCTCCTTGAGCCCCCCGACCCCGAGCACGCGGCCGCGGAGGGTGATCTCGCCCGTCATCGCGACCGAGCCTCGGACGGCAACGCCGGTCAGCGCGCTGACGAGCGCCGTGGCGATCGCGATGCCCGCCGATGGCCCGTCCTTGGGCGTTGCACCCGCCGGAATGTGCACGTGCAGGTCGCGGCTACGGTAGAACTCGCGGTCGATCCCGAGAGCAGCGGCGCGGGCGCGCGCGTAGCTGATCGCCGCGCTCGCCGACTCCTTCATCACGTCGCCGAGGGTCCCCGTAAGCTGGACCTTGCCGCGCCCGCCGAGCGCGCTCACCTCGACCTCCAGCACCTCGCCTCCGGCCGTCGTGTATGCGAGTCCCGTCGCGACTCCAACACGGTCCTCGAGCGTCAGCTCCGCGGGATCGTATGGCGCGGTGCCGAGGAGCTTCTTGAGATCGGCCACGCGTACAGTCGCAGAAGGGTGGAGGGCGGGGGGTGGAG
>JBHELH010000281.1:0-4103 GCA_046263215.1 Gemmatimonadaceae bacterium
CTTCGGCACGGCGGCGGTGCTCATCCTCCGGCCGCTAATGCGCGCGTTCGCAAACCGCTTCGAACGGCGCGGGATGCCACCCACCGCACTGCCACCCGAAGTCACGGCCCACATGGAGCGGCTCGAGCAGGCGATCGAAGCGGTCGCGATCGAGGTCGAGCGGATCTCCGAGGGGCAGCGGTACACGACGAAGCTGCTATCGGAGAGGGCGGGGAAACCGGGGTAGGGAGGCGGGGGTAAAGGCGGAACTACAGGGCGTTGTCCGGAGGGGTGCGCGCTGCGCGCGCGAAACGCGGATCTGCGATACGCGGATCGCTCCGGGTGGCGCACGGCAACCCACGCCGCCACGAGCCCGGACGATTTTTTTGCTACACCCCCAGGAGGCCACTGCCCGCGGTGATGTCATCCCGCGGGCGCGCAGCGCGCACCCCTCCGGACAACGCCCTGCAGTTCCGCCTTTACCCCGCCTCCCTACCCCTGCTTCCCCGCCCTGTCCGATAGCAGCTTCGTCGTGTACCGCTGCCCCTCGGAGATCCGCTCGACCTCGATCGCGACCGCTTCGATCGCCTGTTCGAGCAGCTCCATCTGGGCCGTGACTTCGGGTGGCAGTACGGTGGGTGGCATCCCGCGCCGTTCGAAGCGGTTTGCGAATGCGCGCATCAGCGGCCGGAGGATAAGCACCGCCGCCGTGCCGAAGGTGAGCATGCCGACGATGTCGACCACCTCGCCGGGAATGCCCGGCTCGTGTTCCCACGGCCGGGGCGGCCGGATGACGATCTGCGGCTCCTGCCCGGGGGGCGGGGGCGGGGGAGGCACCTCGATCCGGACGGCCTGCGCCGCCTCGCGCTCTGCTTCGCGCGCCTCGCGCGCGGCCTCCAACTCCTCACGCCGCTGCTCGGCCTGCTCCCGGATCGCCTGCGCGCGCTCGCGTATTGCCTGCGCCTGCTCGCGAATTTGCTGCGCCTGCTCTCGCGTCGGCTGTTGCCGATGCGCGGCCGCGTGCACGTCGGTCATGTCGTCGTCACCACGTCTCGGGCGGGCCCGTCATACATTGAGCCGGCGCCGGGCGGCATTGCCCGGACTCCGGCTCCACCCAATACGATGCCGCGGGGCGCCAGGTGTCGCCAGTCCGGCCCGTCGTTCGGGCCGGCTTGGCAGGCGTCAGCGAACCAGCGTCCGCCGGAGTCGCATCGCGAGCACGGCGGCGTACAGGATCGCGATCAGGAACCAGAGCACCGCGATCGTGCTGAACATCGACGCCGCCCGCTCCGCCGGTGCCGGCGGCGGACCCGCGATGCCCGCCGCGATCTCCAGCGGCGTCCGCGGATCGGGCACATTCGTCGGCGCGCGAGCGCGCGCCGCCTGCGCCAGGAACGCCGGAAGCATCCACCCCGCAAAGAGGATCGCGAACGCGATCTGCCGGAGTCGCCGCATGACGGTCAGACGGTCGATCGCGGGTGCGAGCAACGAGAATAACGGCTGCGTGCTGCGACCTGCGACCTGCGACCTGCGTCCTAGAGCCCTGGGTACGCTTCTAGCACGCAGGTCGCAGCGCGCAGCGCGCAATGCACAGCCCTCCCGGCGTAGCAATGGGCCAGGCTCCCGGCCTCCACCAAGGTCAGGCCGTCCGCCACACGGGCGAGCCCCTCACACACGCGAGGGCGGCAATGGTCATGGTGCACGGGCGCGGGGCCACCGCAGAGAACATCCTCGCGCTGAGCGACGAGCTAGGGGTGCCCGGCTTCGCGTACCTCGCGCCGCAGGCAGCCGGGAACATGTGGTACCCGTACAGCTTTCTCTCGCCGATCGATCAGAACGAGCCGGGAATCTCGTCCGGGCTCGCCGCGGTCGCCGCCGTGCTCGAGACGATCGAGCGTGCCGGGATCCCGGCCGAGCGCGTGATGCTTCTTGGCTTCTCGCAGGGCGCGTGTCTCTGCCTCGAGTTCACCGCGCGAGCGGCGCGCCGCTACGGCGGCGTCGCCGGATTGAGCGGCGGTCTGATCGGCCCAGAGGGCACGCCGCGCGACTACTCCGGCTCGCTCGCCGGCACGCCAGTCTTCCTCGGCTGCAGCGACGTCGACCCGCACATCCCCGCCCCTCGCGTCGTGGAAACCGCCACCGTCCTGCGCCGCCTCGGCGCGGATGTCACGACGCGGTTCTATCCGGGCATGGGGCACACGATCAACGAGGACGAGCTCGAGGCGGTGCGCGGGATGATGCGTGCGGTGTTGGATTCGGGCGGAGGAGCGTAAGAGCAAAGGCGGACGAGCAACGGCGTTGATCGTAGCGCACGCGGATGGCCGCGGACCTACGGCGCGGATCGGGCCGGGTGGCGGGCGGCGCTCCTCACCGCAACGGGCCCGGACGATGATTTGGGCCGCAGATGGACGCAGATCCCACTACCCGCTAGCCGGCTTCTACCGCCGGCCCGTTGAAAGGCCTTTGCTACACCCCCGGGACGCTACTGGGCGAGGAGGCTGGCCCCTCGGCTGGTGGCGTCCCGGGGGTGTAGGAAAGCAGTTCAAACGGGCCGGCGGTAGGGCTTCGCCGGCCCGTAGTGGGATCTGCGTTCATCTGCGGCTTCCTGCAGTTTTTTCTGCGGCCATCCGCGTGCGCGCTTTTCCTCGAACCGCCGTCGCAGTTCCGCTCTTCCCAACAATCGCCCTTCCCAATCCCGACTAAGATTGACGGGATTCTCCGCCCCCTCTAACTTCCGGTGCACTCCGGAGTTGAGAAGCGTTCTCATTCTTCGCGACGCTCTCGCGCCTCATGTTCAAGCGACTGTTCCATCGCCACCGCCGACCCGCCGGCTGCTCGCTCGGACGGGCCGAGGAACCCTGTCCGGTGGCGGCATGCCCACTGGCGGCCTGTCGAAACGGGCACCGTGCGGTCGTCGTGAGCGTCGATTGCCCGGCCGCCGAGGCGTGCCGCCTCCGCGCGCGCGGCGTCTACGAGGGCGCGAACGTCGCCGTGGTCGATTCCCGCAACGGGTTGCTCCTCCAAGTGCGCGGCTCCCGGCTGGCTATCGGCGCCGCCGTCGCGGCCGCGATCACGGTCATCCCCCTCTCGTCGTGAGTGTTGGCGCGTCCGCGATAGCGCCTGCGACAACACACGGACGCGTCGCCCAGCAGCACGGAACGCTTCGCGTCGCGCTCGTCGGAAACCCGAACACCGGCAAGACGACGCTGTTCAACGCGCTGACCGGCATGCGCCAGCGCGTCGCGAACTTCGCCGGGGTCACCGTCGAGCGGGTGGAGGGGGGCTACCGCGGCCCCGACGGCCGGCACGTCTCCGTCCTCGACCTCCCCGGGAGCTACAGCGTCTCCGCGCACACGCCGGACGAGGCGATCGCACTCGACGTGCTCCTCGGTCGCGCCGCCGACGTCCCGCTCCCCGACGTCATCGTCGTCGTCGTCGACGCGCAGAACCTCGAGCGCAACCTCTTCCTGCTCAGCCAACTGCTCGAGCTCGGACGGCCGCTCGTCGTCGCCCTCAATCAGGCCGACGCCGCCGAGGCCGACGGCATCCGGATCGACGTCGTGGAGCTGATCAACGAGCTCGGTGTGACGGTGATCCCGACCGTCGCCACGAAGGGACACGGCATGGACCGCCTGCGCCACGCGATCGCGCGCGCGGAGTCGCTCCCGCGGCCGGCGCGGAAGTTCGAGCTGCCCGAGGCGGCGAAGGCTGCGCTCGCGCCGGTGGAGGATGCGCTGGTCCGTCAGGGCTTCGCGCCGGGGCCGGCGGCGTTGGAGGCGTTGAGGCTTCTGGCGCCGGCCGGTTTGGAGGGTCGCGGTTCCAGGTTCGAGGGAACGCGTCGTCTCGAACCTCGAACCTCGAACCTCGAACCTATCCTCGACTCCGCCCGCGCCGCGCTCTCCGCCGCCGGCCTCAACCCCCCCAGCCTCGAGGCCGAGCTCCGCTACGAGTGGATCACCGGCGTCGTCTACCGCACCGTCACGCGCGCCGCGCCGCGCACGCGCACCGCGACCGACCGCGTCGACGCGGTGCTCCTGCATCGCGTCTGGGGGCCGCTCATCTTCCTCTCGATCATGGCGCTGATGTTCCAGGCAGTCTTCGCCTGGGCGCAGCCGGTCATGGAC
>JBHELH010000282.1:0-5241 GCA_046263215.1 Gemmatimonadaceae bacterium
GGAGATCTCGAGCGGACTGGCGGCCGGCGACCCCATCGTCGTCGCGGGGCAGCAGCGCGTCCGTGAGGGGTCGCCGGTGACCACGAGCGCGGCGGCAGCCGCGGAGGGTGCGCGATGAACCCGATCCGTGCGGCCCTGCGAAATCGCCCGGTCGTCTTCGTCCTCAGCGCGTTCGCCGTGCTGCTCGGCGTGCGGGCGCTGCTCACGATGCCGCGGCGCGAGGACCCCAAGATCACCATCCGCACTGGTCTGGTGCTCGCCCAGTATCCCGGCGCGACGGCGCAGCAAGTGGAAGATCAGGTGACGCGCAAGATCGAGGAGCGGCTGTTCCGCCACGCCGAAGTGCGCAAACGAAAGACCTTCTCGACGTCGCGCGACGGCTTCGTGGTCGTCAACGTCGAGCTCGAGGATTCGGTCACCGATCCCGATCGCTTCTGGGCCATGCTGCGGCACGACCTCAACGAACTGCGGGCGGCCGAGCTGCCTCCGACGGTGCGGGGCCCGGTCGTGAACTCGAACTTCGGGGACGTCGTCGCCGTACTCCTCGCGGTGCGCGGGGACCGGTACACATCGCGCGAACTGGAGGGCTTCCTCGATCGGATCGAGGACGAGATCCGGACCATCCGCGAGGTCTCGAAGATCAACCGCTACGGCCAGCAGCGCGAGGAGCTGCGCGTCTCGACCTCTAACGCCCGGCTCGCCGCGTTCGGTGTGACGCCGCTCGACGTGGTACGCGCCATCCGCGCGCAGAACGCCGTGGCGAACGCGGGCGAGCTAGACGCCGGCGCAGCGAACCGCGTGCCGATGCGGACGACCGGCCTCTTCTCACAAGAGTCGGAGCTCACGCGCCTTCTCATCGGCACCTCGCGCGACGGCCGCCCAGCCTACCTTGGTGACTTCGCGACGGTGGAGCGCCGCTTCGCCGACCCATCGTTTGTGGTCCGCGTCGATGGCCAGAGCGCCATCCTCCTCTCGGTGGAGATGCAGGAGGGAAACAACATCGTGGCGTTCGGTGACGAGATCCGACGGACGATCGCCGCGGTCCGGCGGACGCTCCCAGCCGATCTCACAATCGACCTGGTGTCCAATCAGCCGGCGGCCGTGCAGCACCGGATGGCCGACTTTGCGCGCGAGTTCATGATGACGCTCGCCGCGGTGATCCTGGTGACGGTACTCCTCCTGCCGCTCCGCATCGCGGCGATCGCCGCGGTTGCGATCCCGATCACGGTCGCGATCACCGTCGCCATCCTCTCGGCAGTCGGCATCGAGCTGCACCAAGTCACTTTCGCCGGTCTCGTCGTCGCTCTCGGCATCGTCGTCGACGACGCGATCGTCGTCGCCGACAACTACGTCGAGAAGCTCGACTACGGGATGTCGCCATTCGAGGCGGCGTGGCGCGCGCCGACGGAGCTCGCCGTGCCGGTGCTGGCGGCGACGCTCACGATCGTGGCGTCGTTCCTTCCGCTCGCCCTTCTGCCCGGCTCGGAGGGCGAGTTCATGGGCGCGATGGCCTACACCGTCGCCATCGCGCTCATGGTGTCGTTCGTCGTCGCGATGCTGCTGACGCCATTGCTCGCGACGCTCTTCGCCCAACAGGGGCTGCGCTCGACCGGCCCGGCCGAGCGGCGCTTCCGGCCGCTCGACTGGATGCAGGCCGCGTACGAGCGTGTGATGACGGTGGCGATGCCGCGCAAGCGCACTACGCTCATCGGCGCAGTGGTCGCCTTCGCGGCCGGTCTAATGCTGATGGCCGCCGTGCCGTACCGGTTCTTTCCGATGAACGAGCGCGACCAGTTCATCATCGACGTCTGGATGCCGGCCGGTACACGACTCGAGGGGACCGACGCCGTGATGCGCCGGCTCGAGGGGGAGCTGCGAGGCACCGACGGCGTACGCCAGGTGACGACGTTCGTCGGCCAGGGCGCGCCGCGCTTCTACTACAATCTGAATCCCGAGCCGCCGACGCCAAACTACGGCGAGTTCCTCGTTCGGACGCGGTCGGCGAAGGCGACGGATGAGATCGTGGAGCGCCTCCAAGGCAAGCTCGACCGACTCGCGCCCGAAGCGTGGGTGTACCTCAAGCCGCTGCAGCAGGGCCCGGTGATCGTCGCGCCAAACGAAGTGCGGCTCATCGGTGACGACAAGGCAGCGCTGCGCGCGTGGGGCGATTCGGTGATGCGCATCTTCGAGCGGACGCCCGGCAGCGCGTACGTCCATACCGACTGGCGCGACGACGAACTCGGCCTCGCGGTGCACCTCAAAGACGAAGTCGCCGGGCGGCTCGGCATCACCGACGCCGACGTGGCCGCGCAGCTTGCGGCGGGCTTCGACGGCGCGTGGGTCTCCACCTTCTGGGAGGGGAAGCGCGACCTCGACATCACGCTGCGGCTGGATGAGTCGGAGCGTACCCATTTCGACGACGTGTCGTCGACCTACATCATCTCGCCGGTGGCGGGGGCGCGCGTCCCGCTCCGTCAGGTAGCGGACGTCGCCCCCGAGTGGCGGCCGAGCCGTATCGTGCACCGCAACGGAGTGCGCACCCTCACCGTGCGGAGCTTCTCCGCTCCGAACGTGCTGCCGTCGGTGGTGCTCAAGGCGGCACGGCCGCGCCTCGCCGCGCTCGCCCTGCCGGAGGGCATGCGACTGGAGTACGGCGGTGAGCTGGAACGGTCGGCCGAAGTACAGGGGTCGGTGAATCTCGCACTGCTCACTTCGGTGATCGGCGTCTTTCTTATCCTGCTCTTCCAATTCCGCAACACCCGACAGCCCCTCGTGGTGATGGTGTCCATTCCACTCGCCGTCGTCGGTGCAGCGCTCGGGCTCCTCGTTACGCATAATCCCTTCACCTACACAGCCAATCTGGGACTGAACGCTCTCACCGGAGTCGTCGTGCGCAACGCCATCATTCTCGTCGATTTCGCCAACGAGCTTCGACGCGGCGGGATGGAGCTGGAGGCGGCGGCGCAGCTCGCCGGACGCCGCCGCCTCCGTCCAATCTTCCTGACGACCATGGCCGCCGCGCTCGGCGTCACGCCGATGATCCTCTCGCGGTCACCGCTCTGGTCACCGATGGCGAGCGTGATCGCCGTAGGCCTCGTGGTCTCGATGATTTTCACCCTCATCGTCGTGCCCGTGCTCTACGTCGTCGTCGAGCGCCGCATCGAACGGCGCGCGGCACGGCGCCGGGCGCGGCGTGCGACGGCGAGCCTCGAGCGCGAGCACAGCGGCCCAGCCATACCGGCGGCTGCCGCGCTCCGCGCGAGTCCGCTCGCGATCGCACTGGCGGCGGCGCTAGGGGTCAGCGCCGGCAGCACGCCCGCCGTGGCGCAAGACACCGCATTAGTTCGTCTGACCGTTGACTCGGCGATTCAGCTCGCGCTCACGCGAGGAAAGCCGGCGCGGATGGCCGAACTGCAAGTAAGTCGAGCGGCGGCTCACCGGCGCGGCGCGTGGGCCGACTATCTGCCGCGGCTCGCGGTGAGTGGGAACCGCATTCAAGGCAGTGGACGGACGCGCATCGTGATTCCCCAGGGCGTCCTCGGTGACGACGGGGCCGGCGCCCCGGTACCGGCGGCGACTCGCTCGTTCGAGCAGGGCGCCACGGTCATCACGTATGGACAGCTGTCGCTCACCCAACCACTGACGACTCTCTACCGCGTCCGTCAGGCGGAGGCGCTCGCCGCGGCGCGCGAGCGCGGCGCGGAGATTGAGCGCGCGCGCACGGAGCTCGACGTAGCCCTTGGCGTCGAGCGACTCTTTCTCGGTGCGCTCATCGCACGAGAGAAAGCGCGGGCGGCCGCGACTACGCTCGCTGCCCGGCAGCATCAGCTCGCCGACGCCGAGCGCGCCACCGCCGCCGGCGCTGCGCTTCGTGCAGAGGCGGCCCGGGCGCGCGCGAGCGCGCTCGGTGCCGAGTACGCACTGGTCACGGCGCGGAACGAGTCGCAGGACCTCGAGGCCGAGCTGCGCGACGCGCTCGGCCTCGCCGCAGGGACGCCGCTCGACCTCGTGGCTCCGAACTCGACGCCGGAGACGCTCCGCCCGATCGCGGAGTACCTGGCGCGGGCACGCGCCAATAGTCCGGAGGTCGCGAGCGCGCAAATCGCGCTGGAGGAGGCGCGACGGGCGGTGGCCCTCGCTCGCGCCGACTACATCCCGGAGACGGGGATCGGTATCACGTACACCTATCAGGATGGCGTGGCGTTTCTGCCGAGGCACAGCGCGGCGCTCACCATTCAAGGGTCGTGGACGCTCTGGGACTTCGGTAAGCGATCGGCGGCGGTGCGCGAGCGGCAGACGGCACTCGCCCTCGCGAAGCTTGCCGTCGAGCGCGCCGAGGATCACGTCGCCGTTGCCGTCGAGAAAGCGTACCGGAGAGCCGAGCGCGCCACAATCGGGGCGTCCGCAGCCCGTGCCGCGCTCGAGGCGCGGCGGGATGCCCTGAGGGTCGCCGCAGACCGCGAGAAGCAGGGACTCGTTCTCGCAGCGTTGCGGGCTGACGCTGAGGCGACAGAAACAGTCACCGAGGTCGAGCTGATGTCAGCATTGCTTGACGAGCGGATCGCGCGCGCCGAGCTGGCGCGAGTCGTCGGGGCTCCTGTTACCCTGGACGCCGTCATCCGCGTCGCTCGATGAGCCGTTCCGCCAGCCAGCCGCGCTCTTGCATGGTCACATCCGTCAGTCGCGTTCCGTCATAGCATTGACGGGCGCAACCAATCCAATGTGACAGAAGAGCACTTCATGACTGAAGGCATCAGAACGATCATCTATCCCGTCAAAGACATTGCTCGAGCAAAGGCGCGAGCGCGGCGAGCGCGTTCGTGGCCGGCGTCGCCGCAGGCGGGTGCTCGCGCAGTAACGCCGTAAGGGCGCATCGCTTCGCCGCACAGCTCGACACGTACCGCGCCCTCGCCGCACTCGCCGTGATAGTCCTCGTTGAACAGCAGGTACAGCGCGCGCCTGACGGCCGACAGTCGCAGCTCAAATTCGGCGTCCGCGAGATCGAACAACCGCTTGGAGCTCGCGAGCACCTTCTTCCCGCGCGAGATCCGCTTCTCGATCGCCGCGCGGCCCACGGACATTCTTTTACAGGTCGCCCGCAGGCTCAGCTGTTTCGCCGCTGCTCACGCGCATTAGGTGGCGAGCCGAAGCGCCCAGCCCGTAACGAACGCCTGCCGATTCGGCGTGCCGCATGACAAGGCTGCCGGTCCGAGCCAGAGTCTTGCCGCATCGCCCCAGCCT
>JBHELH010000283.1:0-7637 GCA_046263215.1 Gemmatimonadaceae bacterium
TAGGCATGATGCTTGACGGCGTTGGGAAGCGGGCGTCGGCGGTCCGCCTAAAACGTGGCCGTCCCGCCAGTTCGCCACGTTGCCGACCTCCTCAGCACCTCGTCTTCCCGTAGCGCCGCAAGAGCTCGCTTCGACGGGGGGCTGTGGAGCTTTCGCGGATTACAGCCGTAGGGTAGAGTCTACGGCACCCGCGCAGTCAAAATGTCCTCGGTCCCGCATGTCTCGACGCCGGCAACCGAACACGAAGCACGGTCGCAAGCGGCCGGTCAGCATCGCGCCACCCGACGAGCAGACTGTCGGTCAGGATGACGCGGCGGCGCCGGGCGGGGTCGCGCCGTTGAGTGAGGGGTCGGTCGTCGGTACGGTCACGCGCCTTTCCGGGGACGTCCTTGGCAGCGGCGAGGACGCGAACAGTGCCCGCCCTTCGCCGGCGAGCGGCACACCGGACGCGGCGGCACCAGCGGAGCAGCGGCCGAAGACACCGCCGCCCATCGATCCCGACGCGCCGACGAGCGTGCTGCCCGCCAGCGAGCTCCCGGGGACCTCCGGCGCCAGACCGCGGATCAGCCCCGCCGACGCGACTGGATACTTCGCTCGTCAGCCGACGCCACAGCCCGGCGAGTCGATCGCGGTGCCCAAGATCTGCCCGCACTGCGCGAGCGAGTACGAGACCGACGCCCGCTTCTGCCCCAAGGACGGCACGGCGCTTCGTCCCAAGGGCGGCAGCGATGCGCTGATCGGACGCGTGATCGCCGATCGGTATCATGTGCTCAAGGTCGTCGGCGAGGGAGGCATGGGGCGCATCTACCTCGCCGAGCACGTGCGCATGAACCGGCAGTGCGCGCTCAAGGTGATGCGTCCAAGCCTGGTTCACGACGCCGACTCCGCGGCGCGCTTCGGCCGGGAGGCGTCGAACGCGGCGCGCATCATTCACCCGAACGTCGCGGCCGTCTTCGACTACGGCGAGACCGAGGGACTGGTCTACCTCGTCATGGAGTACGTCGAGGGCGAGCCGCTCGGCGGCATCCTGCAGACCAGCGGCGCGCTCGCCCCGCCGCGCGCGCTCGAGATCACGAAGCAGGTCACCGACGCGCTCACCGCCGCCCACGAGCTCGGGATCGTCCATCGCGACCTGAAGCCCGACAACATCATCATCACGAAGTCGAAGAGCGGGCGCGAGGTCGCGAAGGTCGTGGACTTCGGCATCGCGAAGGCGATCGCCGAGTCGCCCGATCGCCGGCTGACGGAGACGGGCCTGGTCATCGGGACGCCGGAGTTCATGAGTCCCGAGCAGTTGGTCGGTGATCCCGCGGATGCACGCAGCGACATCTACAGCCTCGGCTGCATCCTCTACCTGATGCTCGTCGGCAGCCCCGCGGCAGACGCGCCGACGCGCGACGCGATGCTGAAGCGCCGCCTCAACGAGTTGCCGCCGCATCCGTCGCACGCGAAGCACGACCTGCCGCCCGAGCTGGACGCGATCGTCGTGAAGATGCTCGCGATCTCGCCGGCAGACCGATATCAGTCGGCGGCTGAGCTCCGCGCGGCACTCGACCAGGTGCGCCTGGGGCCAGACGTGGACGGGAGCATCACGACGAGCGGGGCGATGCCGGTGCCGAGGATCTCGCTGGACCCGTCGAAAGCACCGACGCTCGAGCTACCGCCCGTCGCTCCGATCTCTCTCCCGCCGTGGGCCCCGTCGTGGATGCGTCGTCCGACCGTTCAGCGCGCGGCACGCACGGCGCTCGCCGTCGCTGGTGTCGCACTCGTCGGCGGCGCTGCCGTCGGCGCGGCGCTTTCGGTAGCGATGCGAGGGGATCGAGGTACCCCGCCTACCACCGCGGGTGCGGGTGCCCGCGGTGACAGCGTCGCTCTAAGCGGCGTGCGACCGGCGGGGGCCGGAGCGACGACGGCCGCAAATCCCACACTCCCCAAGACGGCGACGGGCGGCGGGCCGTTGGGCACCGGGTCGACTCGCCCCTCGACGACCACACGGTCGGCAACGCCGACGACACCCCGCGGATCGACGACGGTCGCGAATCGGACGAGAGCCGACAGTCTGGGCGTGCGCCTACCGCTGACACGCCGGCCCGCGGAAGTGGACTCGTTTATCATCCCACCCCCGATCCGACGCTTTCGCGCAGCCGTGCTCACCGGGGACGTCGAGAGAATCAAGCAAGCATACCCCGGCCTCACGGATAACCAGCGACGCGTCTGGCAGGCCCAGTTCAGCCTCCACAAGCCGGAGCGGGCCATGATCTCGCGAGTGAGGGGAATTTCGGGACCCGACGCCAACGGCAACGCGGTCGTCGAGTTCGTAATGGCGGTGAGCTTCAGCGACCGCACAAGCGGTACGCCGGTGGCCGGGCGCCCGACTCACTACCGCGCGACGATCAGGCGCGAAGGCCCGAACCTTGTGCTCCAGTCCCTGGCCGAGGTAACGCGGCGCTAGCCCCGTTACGGCGCCGCACCCGCCCGCTTGCCGAGCCGCGACTGCAGGTCGCTCGTCACCTTCTCGAGCAGCGCCTCGTCGAATCCGACGTCCCACTCATCGCCGCGCGACCGCCAGTTCGCCTCGGCACGCACCTGAAGCTGCTTCCACTCGTCGCCGAGGAAGCGGAGCGTGATGCGCGTCCGGTAACGGAGGTCGGGCACGCCATCGCGCACGACTGTCGCCTCCCAGGGCGTCATCGCGAAGCCCGCCGCCTCGTCGCGCACATCAATCGTGTGGTCGGTCCCCACCACCTCAAGCGCCGTCCGCCACGCGAGCGCCTTCGTCAGCCCCTCGCGGACATCGATCAGACGAGTCGAGCGCGTGTCGGACGTCGACCGGACGAAGCTGGCTGGGGCTCCGGCTTGGGCGGTGCCGCCATCAGGCGGCCGAGCGGCGGCGCGAACCGTCGAGCACCCTTCGCTGGCGGCGGCGACGAAGGGTAAGGCCAGGGCGACCGCGACGCGGTGACGGCGCGGCGCGCGGGCGCCTCGGAAACGAAGGGGCATCGAGCAGCTCGGAACTTGGACGGCAGTGACGGGATTTATCGCAAATTATCGCGCCCGGCGGTGATGTAAACAGCCAGCCGGCCCGTCACCTGACTACTGCACGCACTGGCCTCGCGGGTCCGGCCTCGGCTTGTCGACGACGAGTCGCGCAGGACGGTTCGCGATCTGCAGCGCCACGTCGTGAATGAACTGTGTCACCTCGCGGAGCTTGTCGTAGTCGATGTACTGCGGCTCGTCGGTCACCATGTGGTAGTCGACGTGCCCGCCGGTTGACATGAACACCACCGGGATGCCGTACCGCGCGTACATGTAGTGATCGCTCCGGCAGTAGAACTGCTGCGGGTGCCCCGGCCGATCGTATTGGTAGTCGAACGAGAACGGACGCGCGCGGCGCCGGTTCACCGCCTCCACGAGCTCGCCGAGCTCTGTAGAGAGGCGGCGCGACCCGATGAGCTGCACGTAGGCGGGTCCGCCGCCCGGGGTGTCGGCCGCGCCGCCGCGGCCGATCATGTCGACGTTGATCTGAGCGACGATCGAGTCGCGCGGGACCGTCGGATGGTCGGTGAAGTACTGCGCGCCGAAGAGTCCCAGCTCCTCGCCCGTGTGCCAGACGAAGAGTACGGAGCGCCGGGGGCGCGTCGGGGCGGTCGCGAGTGCTTCGGCCACCTCGAGCATCCCCATCGAGCCCGAGGCGTCGTCGTCGGCGCCGTTGAAGATCGAGTCGCGCCGCGCCGGTCCCCGGCGGCGAAGGCTGTCGAGCGTCGTACGTATCCGCTGAAGGTCGGCCTCGCCGGCCGGGCGCGGCGCGCCCTCGGCCCCCTGCGGCCGCACGAGGAGGTTCGTCGCGCGCAGCGAGTCGTGGTCGAACGAGGAGCCGGTGAGAAAGCCGACGTGGTCGTTGTGCGCGCCGATCGCAACGTACTGACCGCGCACCGCGGGGTCCCGCCCGGGCAGGATCGCGATCACGTTGCGGCCAGGCGCAATCTCTTCACGCCACGTCAAGGTGCCGCGCACGGTGCGGCCGGCCGCCCCCACGCGCGCGGCGGCGAGTGGCCCGCCGAGCATCGCTTCGGACATCGCTCGCGTGCTGTACCAGAACGCGGGAAGGGGCGGCGCGCCGCCGGCCGGCCCGGCCGTTGTCACGCGGAGTGACGGCGGCGCCTGAGCGAGCTGCTGGCGGATCGGCGCCGGCATGGCGTCGAGGCTCGCGACGACGACCGCCGCGGCGGTACGGTAGCGTTGCGTGAGCACGTCACGCCTCGCCTGCCTGCTGGGCTGCCCGCTAGCGAGTGGGGGTACGGTCACGATCACCACCTTCCCGGCTGCGTCGCCCGGCGTGATCAGCCCTGTCGTATCGCCCCAGCTTCCGCCGTAGACGGCCTGCGCACCGCCCGAGAGGTCGCGCTGGCTGCCGCCGAAGTCGCGCGGGTCACGCGGGAGGAAGTCACGCCACGGCTCGAACGTCTGGCCATCCACCGAGATCACGGCTCCCGCCTGAAGCGTGCGGCGCGCCATCGCGTTCTGGAAAAACGTGCCGTTCTCGCCGGCGGGGACGAGCCCGAGGCGTGTCAGCTCTCGCGCGATGTAGTCGGTGCCCTTGTCGTTCCACGGCGTGCCCGCTGCACGGCCCATCATCGAGTCATGCGCGAAGATCCCAACGCGCGCCCGAAGGTCCGCCGACGTGATCGCCGCCGTGCTCGTGGCATCGCCGTTATCGCGCGTGGCGGACGTCTGCTGCTGCGCGCTCGCGCAGGCGGCGAGCGCCCAGGCTGCGATCAAAGGGACGGTCATCAAACGCATCAACAACCTCCATCGGGTTCGGGCGCGGCTCGAGCAGGCACGGACTGCGGACGTACCCTCCCGGGACGCTGCGGGTCCGCAAACCGCAGTCCGAAGTCGCTTGAACCTTAATCTCGAGTGCCGCCCTGCACCGTAAGTTTGTTATAAGATGCGGACTTAGCGCGGCGGCATGCTCGTGTTGAACGCATCGCGGTAGAGCTTCCAGGTGCCGTCGGATTGGCGCTTCCAGATCACGATGTACTTGCCGCGGTCCGTCATTTCCGCCTGGCCGGCCGGTTGGATGACCATCGCGTAGCTCCCGAGCTCGATCGCGTGGCTGCCGATCAGCTCGACGCTGTTCACGGCGAGGCTCATCGTCTTGAAGCCCTGCTGCCGCGCGCCGGCCCATAGCGCCTCGATGTTCTGGCGTCCGCGCATCGGCGGCGCGTTCGGCGCGAGCACTACCGCGCCCGTGTCGTACATCGCCGCGAGCGCTGCCATGTCGCCGCGATTGAACGTCTCGGCGAAGCGGGCGACCGACTGCTCGATCTGAGCGCGAACGGCGTCGGTCGCACGCGGCGAGCCGGACATCGACTGCTGCTGTGCGGCACAACCGCAGAGCGCGAGGGACGCGGCGATGGCGATGCCGGCGGGCCGCGAGCGCGATCGCATACACACCTCCGTCGAGGGTGGCGAGGCGCGGGCGATCACCGGATCACCCGCGTGACAGGCTTCGGTAGCATATCGCCGCCGGGACGCCGCGGCCAGGCGGCGCGTCGACGCTCGCGAGCGCTTTGCGGCACCTCGCGGACGGCGTAGAATGAAGCCACCCATGCGGATCAGCATTCCCACCGAGACGGCGCCGCACGAGTTGCGTGTCGCGCTGACCCCCGACAGCGTCGCACGCCTCGTGAAGGCCGGTCTCCAACCGGCGGTGCAGCGCGGGGCCGGCGCCCGTGCCGGCTTCCCGGACGAAGCCTATACCACTGCGGGCGCGACGATCGCTCCGGACTTTGCGGCGACCGTCGCCAGCGCGGCGATCGTCGCCAAGGTGCAGCCGCCGTCGGAGGACGAGATCGCGCGGCTCGAGCCGAGCACGGTGCTCGTCAGCCTCATGCAGCTCGGCCGCAACGACGGCCTCCCGGCGCGGCTCGCGGCGCGCCGGGTCACCGCGCTCGCGCTCGAGCTGGTACCGCGCATCACGCGCGCACAATCGATGGACGTCCTCTCGTCGCAGAGCACCGTTGCCGGCTACAAGGCGGTGCTCATCGGCGCCGGCGAGCTGGACAAGTTCCTCCCGATGCTCACGACGGCGGCCGGCAACGTGCCCCCCGCCAAGGTGTTCGTGATCGGCGCCGGCGTGGCCGGACTGCAGGCCATCGCCACCGCGCGCCGCCTCGGCGGGCAGGTATCGGCGTTCGACGTCCGTCCCGCGGCACGCGAGCAGGTGTTGAGCCTCGGAGCGACGTTCGTCGCGGCGGAGCTCGCGGCGCCAGGCGCGGAGGCCGCCGGCGGCTACGCGCGCGCGCAGACGGACGAGGAGCGTGAGCGCACGCAGGCCGCACTGGCCGCGCACATCGCCGGCATGGACCTCGTCATCACGACCGCTCAGATCCCCGGCCGACCGGCGCCGCGTCTGATCACCGCCGACATGGTGCGGTCGATGCGACCCGGCGCGGTGATCGTAGACCTCGCGGCCGAGACGGGGGGCAACTGCGAGCTCACGCGCGCCGGCGAGACCGTGGTCGAGCGCGGCGTCCGCATCCTCGGCCCGGTCAACCTCCCGGCAACGCTGCCGCACCACGCGAGCCAGATGTTCGGCCGCAACGTTCTCGCGCTGGTGAACGAGCTCGTGAAGGATGGCAAGGTCGATCTCTCAGGGGAGATCGCGAGCGCGATGGTCGTGACCCCGCCGCGCACCCCGGCCCCCGGCTTGTGATAGCTTGTGAGCTGGCGAGGCGGCGGCTCCGCCGCCGACGACCTCGGTAAGCCGCTCGGAGCTCCGGCAGTCCCTAGCAAGCTCACAAGCTCACAAGCCCACAAGCATGCTGTTGCTCCAGCTCTACGTCTTCGTCCTCGCCGCGTTCCTCGGCTACCAGATCATCTCGCGCGTGCCGCCACTCTTACACACCCCACTGATGGCGGCGACAAACGCGATCTCGGGGATCTCGCTCGTCGGATCCCTCGTCGCGGCGGGTGCGGATCACAACCGGCTGGCTACGATCCTCGGGTTCATCGCCGTCGTGTGCGCGACGATGAACGTCGTCGGCGGATTCCTGATCACCGACAGGATGCTCGGAATGTTTCGGAGGGAAGAGGGGCGAGGCAAGCGGGGCGAGAGAGCGCCGGAGGCCGGCGGCGACGGCACCCGAGGGAACGGGGCGGGCCGCTAGACCTCAACCCGCCGCGCCGCTCGCTCCTCGTTCCTCGTCCCTCGTCCCTCGTCCCTCGTCATGCGCGAGACCTTCACACAGCTCAGCTACCTCGTTGCCGCGGCCCTGTTCGTCTTGGGGCTGAAGAGCCTCACGCGACCCGACCAGGCGCGGCGCGGCATGCGGCAGGCGGCGGTCGGGATGCTGCTCGCCATCATCGGGACGCTGATCCAACAGCAGATCGTGGACTACCGCTGGATCGCGATCGGGCTCCTGGTCGGCGGCGCGGTCGGCTACCCGCTCGGCATGTGGGTCCCGATGACGGCGATGCCGCAGCGCATCGCCATCGCCCTCTGCTTCGGCGCAACAGCGGCGACGCTCGTCGGCGTCGCCGAGTACTACACGACGGTGCGCGAGCACGGCACCGTGGGCGCCGGCAAGATGGCGGCGCTCGGGTTCGAGATCATGCTCGGATCGCTCACCGTC
>JBHELH010000284.1:0-6377 GCA_046263215.1 Gemmatimonadaceae bacterium
CGTCGCGTGCGGCGACCCCGTGACCGCCCCGACGCGCGAGATCACGTTGGACTTCTGTGGAACGTGGGCGGCGTATCAGAACGACGGCGGGTCCTGGACGTCGCTCCCATCCGCGCAAGGGCAGGTGACCTTCGCCGCAACCGACCGCCTCGCGATCGCGACAGTGTCGCGGGTTGGCCCGTCCCTCAACCCGCTGCTCGAGGTCCATTACCTGACGGCGGAGCAGGCAGAAGCGACCTTCACCTGCGGCGCGGCGACATCCGAGCCTGCTTCGACCAAGCAGCTCCGCGGCAGTGTCGCCGGGCTGAGTACGGGAGCCACCGCGGCCATTTCAATGGGGCGCGGCGTCACCAGCGCGAACGCGTCGTTCCCGACGTTCCAGGTGCGCGCTCCGCGCGATGGGCCGGCGGACCTGATCGCGACGCACCGGCCGCCCTTTGAGCCGACGCCGCCGTCCGGGCGCGCCGACAAGGTCATCGTCCGTCGAGGCGAGGACCACGCCGACGGGGCCACGATGCCGGTGCTCGATTTCGCCTCGTCCGCGGGGTTCGCGCCGCAACCGAATACGCTGACCATCGGCGGGGTACCTGCCGGCACCACGGTGTCCGTGCAGACGCAGGTCACGACGGCTCGGGGAGCGACCGCCTTTCTGAAGTATGAGTTCGATCAGAGCACGAGCGTCGTGACGACGCACTCGCTGCCGGCGACCAATGTCGCCGAGGGCGATCTGCACCAAACCAGCGTCGACACCCGCGACAGAAGCGTCCTGTTCTTCTACCGGGACCCGGCGGATCGGACAGTGGCGCTCGGGCCGGTCGCGAGCACGCCGGTGTTCACGACGCCCGTCGGCTCCTCCGGCCAGGCGCTGCGGGTCGACGTGACCGCTCAGTCCGTGTATGGCTCGCAGGTCAGCGTCGTGCTCACCCCTCCCCAGCCGTCGACGTCGGGAAACATGGTCGTGATTCGTGCGACGAAGGAGTACTTTGGCGGTACGCCGGCGATCTGGTCGCTGACGTTGCCTGACTTCACTGGCGTACCGGGATTCTCGCCGCTGTGGGGACTTGCGCCCGGCCCCAATGCGTGGACGCTTACCGTTACCGGCCTTCCGTACCGATTCTCGTCAGAGTCGGCGCGCGACGGTGAGGTCTACCGCAGCGCGACCGCGTTCGGAATCATCATTAACGAGTCCGGCGACGTGGTAGCGCTACGTAGGTAGCTGGAACACCTACCGCCGATGCATGTGATCCCGAGACGGAGAATCCGACCCATGTCGATGCGCTCACCAGGGCCGCGCTCGAGCCGCGCGCGCAGGCTCTGGCCGTCGACGAACGGCATCGAGTAGTACGGCAGCCGGTCGACCTCGCCAGCGGTGAGGTGCGGACGCGACGTCCCGACGTTGTAATTCCGCCGCCCCGTGCTGGCGGCCGGGGGGCCAAGAGGGCGGGGTCCATCTAAGTCGGACAAAGTCCGACATCCGATCGAGGGTGCGGTTAGAGGTGCGGTCTATCTGAGTCGGACAAAGTCCGACCTCCGGCAGAGCATGGAGTCCCGATCCATATCGGACAAAGTCCGATTCGGGTTGCGGCACAACGGTGTGACCCCCAGGCCCCTCGCCCGCAATCATTCGCGTATGCGTCGCCCGCCATCCTCGCCCAAGCCAGCCCGACCCAAGAGTCGGCGACTCATCGCCCGCGTCTCGGTGCGCCTCCGACGGGAGGGCGGCTCGCTCAGCCTCACCATCCCACGCTACATCGTGCGGTGCTGGAACCTCGAGCCGGGCGCTCGCCTCGTGGTTCGCTCGACGGACGAAGGCGTCCTCCTTTACCCGCGCTACTTCCTGCCATATCGACCCGGCCGGACGCCAGGCGGCGCCAACCGTCGGCGCGGCGGCAGCTCTGCGCCCGCCGGACCGACCACCTAGCGGCGCGAGCCGCAACTATCGCTGGCGCGGCGTCGGCGCGGCCTGCAAGATGTCGTCGATCCCGAGACGGAGAGAATCGAGCCATGCCGACGCGCTTCCCATTCGCGATCCGGGTCCTCCCCGTATCGCTGGTCCTCGTCACGACGCCCGCCGACGGTCAATCGACGCCCCTGAGCGCCGAAACGGTCGCACGGATCGTCGCTCTCGAGCCTAAGGTCGTCGCCTGGCGCCGCGACATCCACCAGCACCCCGAGCTCGGCAACCGCGAAGTGCGGACAGCGAAGCTCGTCGCGGATCATCTGCGAGCGCTCGGCATCGATGTGCACACCGGCGTCGCTCACACGGGGGTCGTCGGCCTACTGCGCGGCGGGCGGCCGGGGCCTGTGGTGCTCCTCCGCGCCGACATGGATGCGCTGCCCGTCACCGAGCGCGCGAAAGTGCCGTTCGCGTCTAAGGTGCGGGCGACGTACGGCGGGGCCGAGGTGGGCGTGATGCACGCCTGCGGCCACGACGCGCACGTCGCCATCCTCATGGGTGTGGCCCAAGTCCTCGCCGGGATGAAGGACCAGATCCCCGGCACGGTCAAGTTCATTTTCCAGCCGGCCGAGGAAGGCCCGCCCGAGGGCGAGGAGGGCGGCGCGAAGTTGATGGTGAAGCAAGGCATCCTCGAGAACCCGAAGGTCGACGCCGCCTTCGCCCTCCACGTCGACGCGCTCACCGAGGTCAACACCATCACGTACGTCCCCCGCGGTGCGTTCGCGAGCTCCGACGATTTTCGCATCGTCGTCAAGGGCAAGCAGACGCACGGCGCCTACCCGTGGAACGGCGTCGATCCCGTCGTCGCCTCGGCGCACATCATCACCGCGCTCCAGACGATCGTGAGCCGGCAGATGAAGCTCACCGACAATCCGGCCGTCGTGACCGTGGGCAAGATCCAGGGCGGCGTTCGCGCGAATATCGTCCCCGAGCAGGTCGAGATGGTCGGGACGATTCGCGCGCTCGACCCGGACGACCGGAAGCGCCTGCACGAGCGCATCCGCCGCATCGCGACCAACGTCGCCGAGAGCATGGGCGCGACGGTCGATGTCCGGATCGGCGTGACGACGGATTATCCGGTCACCTACAACGACGAGAAGCTGACCGCGGTCATGGTGCCGGTGCTCGAGGCGGTGGCCGGCCCGGGTCGGGCGCGTCTGCAGCGGCCGGAGACCGGCGCCGAGGATTTCGCATTCATCGCGGAACGCGTGCCGAGCTTTTACATCAACATCGGTGCGCGCCCGGCTAACGTCGCCGCTGCAGACGCGGCGGACCATCATACGCCGGACTTCTACATCGACGAGAGCGGATTCGGCCTCGGTGTGCGCGCGCTGACGGCGATGGCGCTGCATTACATGCGCAGTCATCCGCTGAGCCGGTAGTAGGAGTCGGCGAGCGCCGTCGGCTGCCGTCCGCACGCGGTCGCTACTTTCTGTCAGTCACGCCTCGTTGCGCCGTGGTGCAACGCTCGAGCACACGAGCGTCGCCGAATCGGGCCGCGTACGCCGCGAAGCCCGGGGTTGGGCCGCGCCACCGGAGCTCATCCACGTCGCGAAAGAGCGGCGCATCTGTTCTGAGCGTTGCCAGGTTCTTGAAGAGCAGCGCGAGATCGCGGCTGCTCCCGAGCACGCCGGGCGGGAAGTCCTCGATGATCCCGTGTCGGTTCAGGAGCCGCGCCGCGGTTGCCGGCCCGATCCCCGGAATGCCGGGGTAGCCGTCGGCGACATCGCCGACGAGCGCGAGAAAGTCGGGGATCAACGCCGGATCGACGCCGAACTTCGCGCGGACGGCGTCCGCGTCCCGGATCTTCTGGCCCCTACGATCCATCTGCACGACGCGGTCGCCGCGGACGCATTGCGCGAGATCCTTGTCCGGCGTCCAGATGCAGACTTTCTGCACGTCGTCGCTCGCGGCGGCGATGTGAGCGGCGGACGCGAGCGCGTCGTCGGCCTCGAGCTCGACCATCGGCCACACCACGACGCCCATCGCGACGAGCGCTTCCTCGAGTGGATGGAATTGGGCGAGGAGCGCGGGCTCGATGCCCTCAGAGGTCTTGTAGTCGGGCCACAGCGTGTTGCGAAAGGACTCGATGACGTGGTCGGTCGCCACGCCGATGTGCGTTGCTCCCTGCTCGATCATCTGCAGGACGGTATTCAGCACGCCGACAACGGCGCCGAACGGCGGGTCCTCGCCTTTGATGAAGCGGCGAAGGCCGTAGAAGTGGCGGAACAGCTCGTACGTACCGTCGAGGAGATGAACGATCATCGGTAGGGAGCGCGGAGTGCGGACGGCCGACGGCGGACTGCACTCTCTACTCCATCCAATGCTCCACCGCCTGCGCGATCTCCTCCATCACCTCGGCGTCCGTCCTCCCCGACGACTTGAGGACGTGAAAGCTGTGGTCGGCCCCCTCGAGCCAGTGCATCCGCCAGTTCGCGCCGACCCGCTCGAGGACCGACTCCATCAGGTCACGCCGGCAGAGGGCGTCGCGTGTCCCGTTGAAGCAAAGCGTGGGGACCTTGATCGCCGGTAGATGCGCGTCGCGCAGCTTCTCCGGCTCGCCCGCGGGGTGCAACGGATAGGCGAGGAGCAGTAGGCCGTCGCAATTGAATCCGTCAGCGGCGAGCATCGACGCCGCCCGCCCGCCCATCGACCGGCCGCCGATGATGAGCCGGCGAGGACTCGTCTCCTCGCGAGCTCGCGCGACGACGGCGGCGACGCACTCCTGAAGACGGGGCATCGGATCGGGCCGCCCGATGCGCCTCTCCTTGTAGAGAAAGTTGAAGCGCACGACGTCCATCCCTCGCGCGCGGAGCACTTCCGCAGTCTGCAGTATCCCCCGGTCGGCCATATGGCCGCCGGCGCCGTGCGCGCAGACGAAGAGGGCGGACGGCGTGGCGGTGTCGGCGCGATCGAGAACCGCTGTTGTCTCGTCCGCGCCGACCCGCACTCGCCATTCCTGCCCAACGGGTGTTCTCAGGGCAGCGGCGCGCCCGAGAGGTCCCTCACCGCGGCCTGGAGCTTCCGCACCCTCGGTGCGTCGCACGACGTGCCAGCGTCGCCAGCAAGCTGCGTCGCCAGTTGCGTCAGCCCGTCGCGCCGCTGCGCGCCCGAGGCGCTTTCGGCGCCGGCCAGTGCCTGCCTGACGGCGGCCACCCGCGCCCGCCCGAGACAGTTCGTCCGCTCGAGCTGATCGACGTACGCGCGCGCGAGCGCGAAGCTCGGCGGCCAAACCAGCTTCGGCTGCCCCTGGGCGTTGAAGTGGTCGAACACCACCGTCTTCGCCGCGTCGATCTCGTTCTGCGTCAGGAAGGCGCTCGGCGTCAGCTCGAAGATGTCGAGGCCGCGCGAGATCTCGGAGCTGTAGATGGCGCCGTTGTACCAGTACGCCGACCACGACCCGCCGCTGCCCATGCGGGTCGAGTCCACGGGACCGCGGTCGTGGTAGGCGATCTCGAATGGGTTCTTTGCATCCGTCCAATCGAAGATCGAGATCCCGCCCTGGTACCACGCCTGCACCATCACGTCGCGGCCCGGAATCGGGATCAGCGAGCCGTTGTGGGCGACGCAGTTCTCCACCCACGTCTGCGGGGCCGGCAGCTTGTAATAGCTCTGGAACTGCATGTCCAGCGACGGCGGCGGCGTCTGGATTCGTCCGTCGACAACCAGGATCGGACCGCGGGTCTGCCTGTCCACGATCGTGAAGATCGCGTTCGCTCCCCACTCCTTCTTGTCCGTGGCGCGGCACTTCGGCGCTCCGCCGCCGCCCCATTCGTCGGAGAAGAGGATCTTCGTGCCGTCGTTGTTGAAGGTCGCCGAGTGCCAGTAGGCGAAGTTCGAGTCGGCCACCGCGGCCACGCGCACGGGATTCGCCGGATCGCGGATGTCGAGCAGGAACCCGTAGCCCTCGCACGCGCCGCCGCCGAGTCCGATCGCCGGGTAGACGGTGATGTCGTGACACTGCGTGGGGCCGGTCCTGGGTCTTTGCCCACCGATCATGCGGTCGACGATGCCCTGCACTGCTCCCCGCAACGCGGCGCTGTCGGCGGCGGTCGGCGCACCGGGCGCGCCGCGAGCCTTCACGATGCTGTCCAGCAGCGGGTTGACGATGAACTGCGGTAGGACTTGCTCGGTGCCGAATATCGTCGCCGTGAAGCCGCCCCGTGCCCGTGCCTCGGCGGCCGCCTTCTTCGCGGCCTCGATGTCTTCCGGCGCCTCACCGTGTCGCGGCGGCGCGGCGAGGCTGCTGAAGATGCGTGGCGAGCTGACGATCGCCGCTGCCTGCGGATTCGCCAGCGGCACCTTGATGACCTCGATGCGGAAGAGCGCCGAGTTCGGGTTCTGGTCGGGCCTCTCACGCACGCAGCCGGGCAGCTCGTTCGGCGAGCGCACGCCGGCCGAGCCCGAGACGTAGACGTAG
>JBHELH010000285.1:0-5783 GCA_046263215.1 Gemmatimonadaceae bacterium
CCTCGCGAAGTTGGGCTGGGGACAGACGGCGCCGAACCCTATGGTCGGCGCCGTCGTCGTTCGTGGCGGCGTCGTCGTGGGCGAGGGCTATCACGCGCGCTACGGCGGCGACCACGCCGAAGTGGCGGCTCTGCGCGCCGCTGGGCCAATGGCACGAGGCGCGAGCGTGTACGTCACGCTGGAACCCTGCAACCACCACGGAAAGACACCTCCGTGCGCCGACGCGCTCATCGCCGCCGACGTCCGCCGCGTCATCGCCGCGACGCCGGACCCCAACCCGACCGCGGGCGGCGGCGCCGAGCGTCTGCGCGCCTCGGGGATCGACGTGGCAGTCGGCATCGAGGAGCGGGCCGCCAGGGAGCTCAACGCCCCCTTCTTCCACGCCTTCCGGTCGGATAGGCCGTGGATCACGCTCAAGCTCGCGCTGTCGATCGACGGCGCAATCACCGACGCCACGCGCACCGCCGGCTGGCTGAGCGGGCCTGAAGCGCGACGCGAGGTCCACCGGCTGCGTGCGGGCTCCGACGCCGTTGCCGTCGGGAGCGGAACGGCGTTGGCGGACGACCCACTGCTCACCGTTCGTGACGTCCCGCCCCCGCGAGTGCCCCCGCGGCGTGTCGTCTTCGACTCGACGCTCCGCCTGCCTCTATCATCGAAGCTCGTGCAGACCGCGCGCGACGTGCCGACGACTGTGGCCGCGACACGTGGCGCGGACGCGATTGCCGCCGACCGGGCGGCGGCGTTGGAAGCCGCAGGCGTGCGGGTGCTGGTCGCCCCATCGCTCGCCGCTGGGTTGCGGGCACTTTTCGCGGAGGGCGTTCGTTCTATGCTCGTCGAGGGGGGCGCCGGGCTAGCGGGGTCGCTGCTCGCCGAGGAGGCCGTCGACCGCCTCGTTATCTTCCAGGCACCGGTTGTGCTCGGTGGCGGGTCGTTGAACGCGTTCGCCGACGCCCCCGGGCGTGGACAGCCACCCGCTCGGCGTTTGGAGGTGATCGAGCGGGCGACCTTTGGGGACGACCTCATGACCGTGTACGGCCTGAGCCCGGCGTAGTGTTCACCGGTCTGGTGGACGATGTCGGAACGATCGAGGGCGTGGAGACGACGGACGCCGGGCGCGAGTTCCGCATCGGTTGCGGGTACGACGCACTGCGTGACGGCGAGAGCATCGCCGTGAACGGCGCGTGCCTCACGGTGCGCGAGCACGGGCCTGGCTGGTTCACTGCTGCCGCGATGAGCGTCACGCTCGAGCGGACGACGATGGGCCAGTGGACCGCCGGTCGTCGCGTCAACCTCGAGCGATCGCTGCGACTCGGTGATCCACTCGGTGGTCATCTCGTGCAGGGGCATGTCGATGGCGTTGGCGAGGTGCGCGCCGTCAGGCCGGCCGGTGATGCGCGCCTGCTGGAAATCCAGCTCCCATCGTCCGTCGCCGAGCTGGCGGTGCCGCGCGGGTCGATCGCCGTCGACGGGGTGAGTCTGACGATCAGCGAGCTGGCGGATGCGGAAACGGTGCGCGTTTCCTTGATCGAGTACACGCTGCGGCATACGACGCTCGGCCAGCTTCAGCCGGGCGACGGCGTTCACGTCGAAGGTGATATTATTGGGAAGTACGTGCAGCGGCTCCTCGGTGCGTACCGCGCCGACGCCGCGGCGGGCCGGTGACGCGCGCACCCAGCCAACCTCACTATGGCATTTGGAACGATCGAGCAGGCAATCGAGGACATCCGCGCCGGAAAGTTCGTCATCGTTGCGGACGACGAGGATCGCGAGAACGAGGGAGACCTCATCTGCGCGGCGCAGCTCGTCACGCCGGAGTTGGTCAACTTCATGATCCGCCGCGCCGGAGGGCTCGTCTGCCTCGCCCTACCGGGCGAGCGCGTCGATCAGCTCGGCCTGAGCCCGATGAGTGATCCGCGCGAGGCCAACCCCGACGAGTACCGCACGGCGTACACGGTGAGCATCGACGCCGCGCCGAAGTTTGGTGTGACGACCGGCATCAGTGCCCAGGATCGTGCGACAACCATTCGCGTCGCGGTCGATCCCCAATCGGTTGCCTCCGATCTCCGGCGCGGCGGGCACGTTTTTCCTCTGCGCGCGCGCGAGGGCGGCGTATTGCAGCGCGTCGGCCATACCGAGGCAGCCGTCGATCTCGCGCGGCTCGCGGGACTGTACCCTGCCGGCGTGATCTGCGAGATCCTCAACGAGGACGGTACCGCCGCGCGGCGCCCTCAGCTCGAGGCCTTCGCGACGAGGCATGGCCTGACCTTCGTCACCGTCGCGCAGCTCGTCGCGCATCGTCTCGAGACGGAGCGGCTCGTGCACCGCGTCGCCGAGGCGCGCCTGCCGACGGAGGACCACGGCTCGTGGCGAATAGTCGGTTACCGGAATGACGTCGACGACCACGAGCACGTCGCCCTTGTATTCGGCGATCTGGGAAACGGCGAGAACGTTCTCGTCCGCATGCACTCCAAGTGTCTGACCGGCGACGTCTTTCATTCGATGCGCTGCGACTGCGGCTGGCAGCTCGACACCGCGATGCGCATGATCGCCGCCGACGGTCGCGGAGTCGTTGTTTATCTGGACCAGGAGGGGCGGGGGATCGGACTGCTCAACAAGCTGAAGGCGTATGAGCTCCAGGACCGCGGCGCCGACACGGTCGAGGCGAACGAGCGGCTCGGCTTCAAACCGGACCTCCGCAACTACGGCATCGGCGCGCAGATTCTGCTCGACCTCGGCGTGAAGTCGATCCGCCCGATCACGAACAACCCCAAGAAGCTCGTCGGTCTCGAGGGTTACGGGCTGCGCGTCGACGAGCGCGTCCCGATCGTCCCGCCGGCGCATGGCGAGAACGCCGGCTACCTGGAGACCAAGCGGGCAAAGCTCGGTCATCTATTGGCCGGCTGACCTGGCCGGCGCGCGATGGCGGAATTCTCGGGCACACCCTCCGGCCGCGGGCGGCGTTTCGTCGTCCTGGCCAGCCGCTTCAATGAGTTGATCACCCAGCGCCTCGTCGATGGCGCGCTCGACGCGCTCGTGAAGCACGGCGTGTCGTACGATGACGTCGATCTCGTCTGGGTGCCTGGCGCCTGGGAGCTGCCGGGCGCGGCGCGCCGCCTGCTGGTCACCGAGCGGTACGACGCCGTCGTCGCCGTGGGCGCGGTCGTGCGCGGGGAGACACCCCACTTCGAGTACGTCGCGACCGAGGCTGCGCGCGGCCTCGCCGACGCGAGCGCGGAGTTCGACACGCCGATCGGCTTCGGCGTGCTCACGTGCGACAACATGGCGCAGGCTGAGGCGCGCGCCGGGGGCGACCACGGCAACAAGGGCTGGGACGCCGCGCTGGCGGCGCTCGAGATGGCGGACCTCTTCGCCCGACTGGCGGGCTCCGATGAGGGCTGAGACGCGCGCCCGTGCCCGCGCCCTGCAGGCGCTATACGCATGGGACGTTCGCGGAAAGGAGCCGCTCGAGCGCGTGGCCTCGCAGGTCTGGGACGACCTCGCCGTGAGCGCCGACGAGCGCCGACTCGCGGGCCCGCTCATTCGTGACATCGCGCGCGGCGGCGCCGAGATCGATGCCGACCTCGCCGACGTCACGACGAACTGGCGGCTCGAGCGCCTCGGCGTGGTCGAGCGAAGCGTGCTGCGCCTCGCCGCGGCCGAGCTCCGGCGCGAGGCCGCGCCGCCGCGGGTCGTGATCCAGGAAGCGGTTCGGCTGGCCGAGCGGTTCGGCAGTGCACAGAGCGCGCGATTCGTGAATGGCGTACTCGACGCCCTGGCACGCCGGATGGGCCGGCTCTAGTGCGCGTCCTTGTCGTCAACTGGCAGGATCGCGAGAACCCCCAGGCTGGCGGCGCCGAGATCCACCTGCACGAGATCTTCGGCCGTCTCGCCGCTCGCGGCCACGAGGTCACCCTCTTCTGCGGCGGGTGGCCGGGCTCCCCGCAGCGCGCGGCCCTCGACGGCCTCGTCGTACACCGCGTCGGAACCCGGCACACGTTTCCCTTCCACGCACGGCGCTACTACGCACAGAACCTCGCGGCGCGTTTCGACGTGCTGGTCGAGGACATCAACAAGGTCCCGCTGTACACACCCCTCTGGCACGCGCCGAGGATGGTGGCTCTCGTCCCCCATCTCTTCGGTGCGACAGCGTTCCACGAGCTGCCCGTGCCGGTCGCCGCCGCCGTCTGGCTCGCCGAGCGACCGTTGGGCCGCATCTACCGCGGCGTGCCCTTCCAGGCGATCAGCGAGAGCACGCGCGAGGACCTCGTGGGGCGCGGGATCCCGCGCCCATCGATCGAGGTCATCTACCCCGGGATCGACGCTGAGGCGTATACGCCGGACCCTGCCGCCCGGTCGCCGGTGCCGCTTTTCGCCTACCTCGGACGCCTCAAACGGTACAAGGGCGTCCACTTCGTGATTCAAGCGTTTGCGCGACTTGGACATCCGTCAGCCGTTCTCGAGATCGCCGGCGCCGGCGACTACCGGCCGGCGCTCGAGCGGCTCGCGAGTTCGCTTGACCTGCACGATCGCGTTCGGTTTCTTGGGCGTGTACCCGAGGCGGAGAAGCTCGCGCTGCTCCGCCGGGCCTGGGGACTGGTCCTCGCCTCGCCGAAGGAGGGTTGGGGCATCACGAACCTCGAGGCGGCCGCGAGCGGCACGCCGGTCGTCGCCTCCGACTCGCCCGGTATCCGTGAATCAGTCCGGAATGGCGAGACGGGCTTCCTCGTGGCCCACGGCGACGTCGCCGCCATGGCCGGCGCGATGCGCACCCTCGCCGAGTCATCCGCGCTCGTCCGCCGGCTCGGTGAACGGGCGCGCCGGTTCGCGGAAGGATTCACGTGGGACCGCGCCGCCGACGAGACGGAGCGGCACCTATTATCGTCGCAGCACGACGTCCTGGCAGCTTGATGGAGGAACGCGCTGATGCAGATCATCTTCCACTCGCACCATGCATCCGTCTCTGACCGCCTGCGCCTTCGTGCCGAGCACGGCGTCCGCAAGCTCGGAACGAGGCTCGGCGGAGCCGTCGACGCCGTGATCCGCTTCGAGGGGGACGGGCCGACGCGCCGCGTGGAGATCGTGATGCACGCGTCGCGACATCGGAGGCTGGTCGCGGAGGGGCAGGGGCGCTACCTCGGTCCAGCGCTGTCGCAGGCGATCGATGGACTGCGCGATCAGGTCGATCGCGCGCGACGGATCCGCTCGAAGGGCGAGCGGCGCCGCGCGGCGCTGAAGGCGCCCCAGGCGTGACGAAGCGGCTCACCGCCGGCGACCTCTTCGAGAGGCTGCGCGAGACCCTCCAGCTTGAGCAGGTCGCGGGCATCGAGGGGCTCAAACGCGAGGTGACTAGCCCCGAGATCTCGAGCCCAGGTCTGGCTCTCGCCGGCTACGTCGAGCGCTTCCCGTCGGATCGATTACAAGTGCTCGGCGAGACCGAGGTCACCTACCTCAACTCGCTCGACGCGCCGCAGCGGCGACATAACCTGCACGAGTTCTTCTCGTTCCCCATTCCCTGCGCCTTCATCACCAAGCGGCAATCGCTGCCGCCGGAGCTGATCGAAGAGGCTGCGGCGGCCTCCGTTCCGGTCTTCCGCTCGGGCCTCAAGACGAACGAGTTCTTCCGTCGCGTGAAGCCGTGGCTCGAGGAGGAGTTCGCACCGTCGACGACGATCCACGGGTCGCTCGCGGACGTGTTTGGCGTCGGTCTGCTGTTCGTCGGCAAGAGCGGCATCGGCAAGTCGGAGTGTGTCCTCGATCTGGTCGAGCGAGGTCACCGGCTCGTC
>JBHELH010000286.1:0-3239 GCA_046263215.1 Gemmatimonadaceae bacterium
GGCCAAGCACGGCCATCAAGACGATCGCGCGTCGCGCGTCACCTGGACGCTCGAGCAGGCGACGGCGGAGCCGCGGTACTTCGCGCGCGGGTAGCATTCGCGTCCTCGGTTGCGCCGGCGCGACTCTCGACGGCGGGCGGACCGATATGATAGTGGGCATCCGTGGCGTTGCCGGCTCGCGCCCCGGCGGAACTTCGCGCCCCGGAGCTTCCTGCGGCGGCACTTCCTGCGCCGGCACTTCCGGCGGCGGAGCTTCCGGCGGCGGAGCTTCCGGCGGCGGCGTCTCCGGCAGCGGTGCTTCCGGCAGCGGAAGCTGCCACTCCGACTCCCACGGCTCCGCCTCCGGGGCCTCGGCGGCGACCGTCTCGTCGTGGTGTACCGGCGACTCGTCGCGGCGGGCTCGCTTCTTTATCAAGCGCAGCACGAGGTCGAGCAGCGCCGCCAGGATGACGAGTAGGAAGATGACGAGCTGATCGAAGCCGCGTTCCATGATGGGCTTTCTCTACCGCGGGCGGCGGGACTCCGGCTCCTCGCCTCGCGCGATCGAGTCGCGCATCTCGGTGTCCGCCTGGACGTTCTTCATCTTGTAGTAGTCCATGATGCCGAGATTTCCCTTGCGGAACGCCTCGGCCATCGCGCGCGGCACTTCGGCTTCGGCCTCGACGACGCGCGCGCGCATCTCCTGCTCCAGCGCGACAGCCATCGCGCGGCGCTCTTCGGCCTTGGCCTGCGCGATCTGCTTGTCGGCGTTGGCCTGGTCGATCTGGAGCTTGGCGCCGATGTTCTCGCCGACGTCGACGTCGGCGATGTCGATCGACAGGATCTCGTACGCCGTGCCGGCGTCGAGTCCCTTGCTCAGGATGTGCTTGGAGATGTGATCCGGATTCTCGAGCACGTCCTTGTGCGACTCCGCCGAACCGATCGTGCTCACCATGCCTTCGCCGACGCGCGCGATGACCGTCTCCTCGCCCGCGCCGCCGACGAGCCGGTCGATGTTCGTACGCACGGTGACGCGCGAGACCGCGACGAGCTGGATCCCGTTCTTCGCGATCGCCGCGATCCTCGGCGTCTCGATCACCTTCGGGATGACGGACATCTTCACCGCCTCGAGCACGTCGCGTCCGGCGAGATCGATGGCGGCGGCGCGCTGGAAGCCCAGGGGGATGTTCGCCTTGTCGGCCGAGATGAGCGCGTTCACCACGCGCACCACGTTGCCGCCGGCGAGAAAGTGGGCCTCGAGATCGTTGAGCGGAATCTCCAGCCCCGCTTTCACCGCGCTGATGCGCGCGTTGATGACGGTGCCGGGCGGCACGCGCCGCAGGCGCATGCCCACGAGCGTCGGCAGCCCGACGTACGCGCCCGATGCCCACGCCGCGATCCAGAGCGGAACCGGCACGAGGTACAGCACGATCGCGAGCCCGACGACCACCAGAATGAGAAGGCCGATCCCCCCGCCGATCACGTCGATCATGATGTCTCCTCGCGCGCGGCACGACGCCGGTGCACCACGATTCGGTTGCCTTCCATGCGGCTCACGACCACCGGTACTCCGGCCTCGATCATCTCGCCTTCGGCCACGACGTCCACGCGTTCGCCGTCGATCTCCGCGAACCCCGCCGGCCGCAGCAATGAAAGCGTCACGCCCTCGCGTCCGAGCAGGTTACTGTCCGGCTCGACCGGTAGTCCGGTGCCGGTGGAGCCGCCGGCCAGCGCCGTCTCCAGCATCAACTGCCGACCGAACGGCAGCTTCGGCAGAAAGCGCAGCAGAATGAAGCTGGCGAGCAACGCCGCGAGCATCGCTATCGTCACGCGCTCCACTGCTCCCATCACCGCACGCAGGGTGGGGCCGTGGCCGATCATCGCCATCGTGAGGCCGGCGAGAAGCGCGGCGAATCCGAGAATGCCGGCCACGCCGAATCCCGGCAGGACGAAGATCTCGAGACCGAGCAGCACGAGCCCCGCGCCCAGCAGCAGCAGCTCCTCCCAGCCCACCAGATCGACGATCCAGTGGCCGCCGAGCAGGAGCGCCAGGCTCACGAGTCCGACGGCGCCAGGAACGCCGAAGCCCGGCGTGCGAATCTCGATGAGGATGCCGAGCATGCCGGCGGACAGAAGCAGCGACGCGACGATCGGATGCGTGATGAGTCGAACGAGGCGCTCGCCCCAGTTCGGAGCGAAGCGCCGCACCTCCGCGCCCGCGAGGTCGAGCGTCGCGAGCACCTCGTCGAGCGTGTTGGCGCGGAAGTCCGCGACCTTGTGCTTGAGCGCTTCGTCCGTCGTGAGCGTGAGCAGCTTCCCCTTGTCGATCAGCCCGGGGATCGCGACGTCGGCGTCCACCATGGCTTCGGCGACCAGCGGCGGACGCTTGCGACTGTCCGCGGTGGCGCGAAACTCCTTCCGCACGTAGGAGACGGACTTCTCGTCCACGGGCGTCGGCCCGGAGGTGCCCGGCGCCACCTGCACCGGCGTGGCCGCGCCGATGGTGCCGCCATCGGTCATCGCGATGCGCGCCGCGGCGAGGCTGATGAGCGCGCCGGCGGAGATCGCCCGACGGTTGATGAACGCGACGGTGGGGACTTTCGCGGCGAGCAGCGCGTCGCGGATCACGACCGCCGCGTCCACGCGTCCACCGAACGTGTTGATCTGGAGGATCACGGCGGCGGCGCTGTCGCTCGTGGCATCGTCGAGTATCCGCTGCACGAAGGGCGCGAGTCCCATGTCGATCATTCCCTCGATCGGGATCACGTACACGGCGCGCCGCGCCTGGGCGGCGGTGTCGCGCGCCAGCCCCGCATGCACGACCAGCACGAGGCAGCCGAGGAGGAGACGTCGCATGCTTCAATATGGTCGGTGCGGGGTCGGACTCCTAGGCTCTCGGCTCTCGGCGATGCGCACCGGAAGACCCCCGTCCGCCGCGGCACCTGCGCTGATTAGAATCTGGCGTGCGCATCGCACTCGCGAACATTCGCTGGCTACCGCGCCTACGCGAGGCGCGTGCGACACCGGCTGGTGCCGGGCCTCTGGTAGCGAGCGTCACCCACCGGGGCGCCGGTCCGCTACCACACGTGCCCGCGGACGCGATATCGCCGCGGTGGGGCCACCGCCGTCTCGCCCCCGCGGCGGAGGCCGCGGCCGCCGAGCTGGTCGCCCTCCTGCGCGACTTCGGTCTGCCGGCGCTCGCAGCTGAACTCAGGCGTTCGGCAGCACTCAGGCAGCATCCCCGGGAGAAGGCTTTGAAT
>JBHELH010000287.1:0-3526 GCA_046263215.1 Gemmatimonadaceae bacterium
TGGGGATCCGCTGGCCGAACCTCCTGATGATCTCGGAACAGACGCCAGTGGATCCACAACGCACCGCGGACACGGCCGCGCGCCGTTGGAGATTTCGCATAGAGCTCGACACCCTCTTGGCGGAGGAGGATGCCGAGCTAATGCGCACACTGTTGGATAGGGATCCGGCGACCGCCGCGGCCTACCTCGTATACCTCAGACGCGAGACCGATGCGAACGTACTCCAACTGATAGCTGCAGCCTTCGCCGCCGGCGACGCGCCGATTCGGGTCCAAGATGCAACGGCGAACGAGGTGGTTGTCCAAGTGGTCGAGGACTTCGGAAAGAGCCGCGTATTCGACGAGGCGGCTCGCGTTCACCTCGACGTGCCACTTGATCCCCGCGACCCCAAAGCTAACGCGCAGGCGATTCGAGCAGCCCTCGAGGACGTCCCGCCGAGGAGGGCAAAAGAGGCGCTTGACAAGATCCTCAAGGAAAGGAGGCGACCGCTACGCGTCGTAGACGCGACTCTTGGCGACGAGCCTCCTGGCTCAGGCGCACCCCAGACCTCCCGCGAAGCATCGCTGGGTCCAGCGCGGTAGGGCCGGCGGCGCGGTCCTCAACAGGTCATGCCGACCGCGGCGCGCGCGGCGGAAGGGCGGTAGCGGCGCTCAGCAGGAACGCTGCGCTCTCGGCGCGGCGACACCGGCGCGTCCGGGGCGAGGCTCGAACGATCGCACCACATTTGCGACGAGCTCCGCTACGCGGCGCAGACGGTCAAAATCGATTCGCGCTGTCTCGTCAGTGACGCGGTGCCAATCGGCGTGCTTGTCGGTCGTGAAAAAGACCACCGGCACGCCGAGGCCCAGGAATGAGGCCTGATCGCTGCTGCACCAGACGCCATCGACGTCCGCTGTGTCGAGCGTGACGGGGCTCCGCCCATGGGCGTTCGCCCGGACGATCGTCGCGTAAGGGTGCGCAGGCGGCCCGCCGATGATCGCGCGCACGAGGTTGGGGGGATTCTTCCGCCAAGATGGCCCCTCACCGCGCCCCACCATGTCGAGGTTGAATACCGCGATGAGCGAATCGAGAGGTACCGTCGGGTGACTGACGAACCATCGCGAGCCGAGAATGCCGCTTTCTTCCGAGGTAATCCACGCAAAGAGCACCGAATGGTCGAGTCGCAATGGGCGTAGCGCTTTCGCAATCGCCAGAAGCGCGACAGTCCCCGATGCGTTGTCGTCGGCGCCATTTCGGATAGAGTCACCACTTTCGGGCAGCCCGACTTCGAGATGATCGCTGTGCGCAGTCAGCGCGACGATCTGTCCCCTTCGCGGACCGTGCCCGGGGAGCATGGCGATCACGTTCGAGCTCGGGCGCGGAATCTCGGCGAAGACGAACCTTCCACGCACCGTGCGTCCCAACGTCCCCGGCTTCAGCGCCGATGGCGCAGCGCCGAGCAGCGCAGCTGCAGCTCTCGATGTGATCTGCACCGTCGTCGGCCTAGCCTCTGCTCGCGTCGCCGTTGGGTCGTCCAGGGCAGTCCGGGAAAACGGGCCTCGTTGGGACACGGTAAAGAGGTCGAGTGACTCGATCGCGACCGCGGCTGCAGCTCCGAGACGCGAGTCCGACGGATAGATGATCCAGCGAAACGCGAGCGCCGCCGTTAGACCGGGCGGAGTGGACAGAACGACCACGCGACCCGCGGCGGCGGCGCGGTCGATCTGAGTCGCGGTATCGCCGTACACACCACCATAGATTGTTTGCGCGCCGTCGATCGGTCTTGGCTGTCCTCGACCGCCGACGAAGGGCCGATAGTCGACACCGAGGACAAACTTCTCGGTGTCGGTGCGGAATTCTGTGAGCGTGTCGACGACTAACGAGACCTCCGGCACGCGCTGCAGGTAGCCGCCGTTCTCCCCGGCCGGCAGCACCCCGATCCGCTTCGCCTGGTCGACGAGATATCGGACTGCGCGGTCGTGACCAGTCGAGCCGGCGGCTCGACCTTGCATGGAATCATCGGCGATTGCCGACATCCAGGCCCGCAGGTCGCGCTCGTCGACCGAGCTCGGTGTCTCGGCGTCGTTCCGGCTCTGCGGAGAGCTGACGCATGCGGCCGAGAGAGCGATTGAGCCGACAACAGCGCACGCTCTAGCGATCAGCACGCGTACGCCACCTCCTGAGTTGTCAGGTGTAAGCCTGTGTTCCCTGACGTGGCGTGACCCGGCCACGCTCGGACGGGTTGGGCGGATTGAGTCGTAGTAGAGCAAGACTTATGAGACGCGCGATGCTCAAGACACTTCGTGACCGATTTCCCACACTCGCCGCGCTCGTAGCCTTCCTCGCATTCACCGTGCTCGTCGCCGCGGCGGGGTGCTCTTCGACGCCGACCGGCGTCGCCGAGCTCGCCGGCCGTTACGAGCTCCGGTCGGTCGACCGCCGCGCGCTGCCCGACGACCGGCTGGGCGGCGCGATTGCCGGAGAGCTCGTGCTCATCACCAGCGGCCGCGCGACGCGCACTGTGCAGTACGCGACGTCCGGCGTCCTGGGGCCGTTCGTGCACCAGCTGTCTGGGACGTACCGCGTGCGCGGGACGACCATCACGCTCGTCCTGGCGCCGGAGGGCTCGCCCGCATCACGCCGGGCATTCCGTGGCGAAGCGGACCCGCCGACGATCGTCTTTCGGTATCTCGGGCCGACCGACGCGATCGTCGAGGAACTCTACGTCCGGGTGACGCCCTAGACGTCGCTGGCGCTCGGCGGGCTGCGAGCGCTCGTCACGTCCGCCCCTTGCCGAGACATCCGTTCCCTCTAGCTTTCAAGCCACCCGAACAAAGGCCGAATCCGGCCTCGCGCGACCCCGACTTTACGAGAAGGGAGATGCGTAAGAACGAGTTGGAGATGTGGCTGTGTGGCGGCGACGACGACGGCCCGACCGCTACGGACATGGCAATCCTCGGCGCGGATCTGGCCTCACTTTCCCCCGCCGCCGTTCGGTCGATCGGCTTTGTCCTCGCCGCGCTGCGCGACATCTACACGGACGACGCGGCGGTCTGGCGATGGCTGCGGCGACCGAGGCCCGACCTTGCGTACGCGCGTGCCGCGGATCTATTGCTCGCCGGCGACACGGCACGAATCGAAGCGCTGGTCACCTACCAGTGGAACGTGGCGCAGGGTGGAGGCGCTCTCCACTCGGCGTTGGGTGGTACGTTCCAGCATGCGAGCGGTCCGCATACACCAGCCTGGCGGTCCTGAGGTCCTGCGCTACGAGGAGGTGCCCGCGCCGGAGCCGAAGTCGGGCGAGGCGCTCGTCGAGATCGACGCCGCCGGCGTCAACTTCATCGACGTCTACAAGCGATCCGGACTCTACAAGCTCCAGTTGCCGGCGACGATCGGCGAGGAGGGAGCGGGACGCGTCGTCGCCGTCGGCGACGGCGTCACCGAAGTGCGCGTCGGCGACCGGGTCGCGTGGGCGGGGGTGCTCGGCGCGTACGCCGAGTACGCGCTCGTCCCCGCCGCCCGGCTCGTCCCGCTCCCCTGGGAGATC
>JBHELH010000288.1:0-4069 GCA_046263215.1 Gemmatimonadaceae bacterium
AGCCGCCGCCCGTACGTGCAAGCCACCCCGTGCTCCGGAGGACCGATGGCCAGCTCCCGCTTGGTATCTGTGCCCGCCGTCGTCGTGGCGTTCATCGCCGGTACGCTCACCACGGCCGCATTCACACAAGCAACGCAGCCGCAACCGCCGCCACCGGCCGTCGTGGTGGTCGACTACATGAAGGTGCCGGTGGGACAGGAAGAGGCATACCTGCGGCTCGAGCGGGAGATCTTCATGCCGATCCACCGCGATTTCATTCGGCGTGGACAGAAGCGCTCCTGGGAGCTCTACGCAGTACAATTCCCATCCGGAACAGGAGCAGAGTACAACTTCGCGACGATCAACGTCTTCGATTCGCTCGGCGCGCTCGACACCCAGAATTACGTCGAGGCTGCACGGCGCGTGCATCCACGGATTTCCGTCGACACGATCATGCGGCAGACGTTCGGAGCCCGGCAGCTGGTGCGCAGCGAGGTCTGGCGGCGGCTCGAACGTGCTCAGTAAGCAGGGAGGAGATCGAACGCCTCGTTCTGGTGGAATGACTGGGCCGTGTAGCTTCGGCGGCTCGGAGGCGGTCCAGGCTCCGAGGAGGACGATGTACTCGATGGCGACCAGCCGGAGCTTGCTGTTCTTGCGTGGCTCGGACGGCAAGAACTCGGGCTTGAGCGCGTCGGCGGTGCCGTCAATCAGGGCGACGTTCGTAGTGGTAGCCCATTCCGCCGAGCTCGGGGTCGCTGAAGCACCGGTGATCTGCGTTCCCCAACCGGCATCGGCCGCCATCCCTTGGCGTGGCGGCGCGTGGACCGACGGCGCCAATGGGTGTGGCCTCGGCCGGCGCTAATGCCAGAACTGACATTACGACCGCCGACGGAGCTGCTGCGGGCACGTCGCGGCGTCGGCGGTCGACACCGATGGGCGTCGCGGCCGGCCTCGTGATGCTCGCCGCGGCCGTCTCGGGCGTTCTGATCATGCGTCAGCGCGACAGGGCTTCGCCTCGCAACGTGCGGCGTCGAGCACGCGCACGATCAGTGCAGCACACGCCGGCGGACGGTTGCAACGTGCTGCCCGAGGAATGCGTCACCGTGTCGGACGAATGGTCGCATTTCCCGGGTCTGGCACATAGGCGGTTCCAAGTTCGATGGGCGGCGCTCGCCGGCCGCCCTTTCGACCTCGATCCCCACTCGGCCGCGGTCCGGCTCTTGTCGCGCGCGGTCGTGCGCACGGTGACCTGCGCCCAGTGTACCGAAAGGTCGGCCCCGGGGCGCCTGCCAGATCGCGCCCGGGGCCGAGCTCTCGGCATCACCGCGTCAGATCCTCAGCACGTCTCGCCCGTCGCCGCGATCGGCTTCCTGGCGTGCGGCGCGACGACTGGGGCCGCCCCGCCTGACTCGACGAGGATCCGGTTCGCTCCAAACGCTGGCGGGCCGTCCGCAGAGCCCCACCAGTTACACCTCGCGTCAGTCGGTGTCGTCTGGTTGCTGCCGATCCGGAGCCCCGCCTGG
Source organism: Gemmatimonadaceae bacterium (assembly GCA_046263215.1). GTDB lineage: Bacteria > Gemmatimonadota > Gemmatimonadetes > Gemmatimonadales > Gemmatimonadaceae > JBHELH01. Next base: position 1,503 of record JBHELH010000288.1, read on the forward strand.
GCGTTGCCGACGATGTCGTTATACCGGACGGTCGCCGCCGCGGGCGGGAGGTTGCGGACGGGTGGCCGGCTGCCGATCCAGATGCCGGCGGGCAGGTTGCGCGCCTGGGGTTGAGAGAGTGCGCACAACTGCACGACGTCGACGATCGTGTTCCGCTCGATCCGGCCCTCGAGGGACTCGAAGCTGATTCCGGTGCCCGTGAAGCACGATCGCGTCGTATTCCGGATCGTGTTCCCGACGACGTTCACGACGCCGACAGCGCTGAATGGAGTCCCGACTCGCACCGGGCCGCCGGCGGAGCCGATGAGAATGGCGCCGGCGCGCCCAATCGGGTAACACTCGTCCAGGTCGTTGTTCTCGACATCTGCGTTGGTCTCGCCGCCGAGGTCGACCCGAAGCTGCACGAAAATGCACGCGCCGCCGGTGCGGCGGACCTCGTTCCCAACGACGGAGGCCGTTACGTCGCCGATCACGCGGACGCCGAAGTTCTGCGGGAACGACGGGGGTGAGGGTTCGGTCATCGCCCGCGTGACAGCCCCGTCCACCTTGCTATTGCGCATGACGAAGCGCGCCCGTCGTCCGTCGGTGACTCGCGCGTCATTCGTGACCGAAACTAGGTTGCCTGGACCGAGCGGCGGTGACACGGCGGTGATGCTGACCCCATCGAGCGTCAGGTCGACCGCGCCGCGGCCGCGAACGCCTTCTGCCCCGCCGTGTCGTACGGTGAGGTCGCGGATGACGACCGGCTCCGTGGCGGTGACCTCGATCGCGGCTTGAGGCCTGCCCGAGGGCTGCAACACCGCCGACCCGCTCCCTTCGCCGATCGGTTCGAGGGTGAGGCCCTTCGCGATCACGAGCGTCTCGTCGTAGGTGCCCGGCCGGATCTTCACCGTCCCTCCCGCCGCGACCCGATCGATGCCCTCCTGGATCGTCCTCGCGGTGCCGTTCCCGTTCGCCTCCGGATTCACAACGATCGTGTTGCGGTCCGCTTTGTCCGCGCTGAAGCTGGGCGCGGCAGACGCCCTTGGCGGCGCTGGCAGCGGTTCTGCGCATGCGGCGAGGGCCAGTCCCGCGGCGACGATCGGAATGGCGCTACAGCGTGGGATCATGGTGCACCTCCTGGGTGCGATCCGCACGTGCGGGTACCGGCGGGCGACACGGGGATTGAGCGTCGCGACCACGGCGGCGCTCGAGGTGCTCTCGCGGGGACTCGGGGCGGATTGTGCTCGTTCGTGGCAGACGCGGGCCGCAACTCTCCTAGACGGCTGGCGTGGACAATGGCCGCCGCCGTCGCAACGCACGTTTCGCGGAGCTGCGGTCTTGCCGGGGCGGTCGCAAGGTTCGACCCTCCCTTCGGCGGTAGGACTTTCGGGGCGCCCCACCATAGCTCAACCGGCCGCGGCGGGCAAGGATCGCGCGGAAGAGCCGAGGAGACCGACGGGCTACTTCTCAAATAGATCTTCGCAGCGCCGATACACGCAGCGGGCCGGCGGGCGGATCGGATGGAGGTCGGACTGTGACCGGACGTTCGGTGTCCCAACGCGCGTGCGGATCGACTCGATGAAATACGCGTGCGACGAGGAGGTTGAACGGCGTCGTTCCGCCCCCGCCGCCCCGACGCGTGCACCCCCACATGCACGCTTGCCCGTCGGAGCGGGGGAGCTGTTCAGGCTCGTCCCGATTCGCTACTTCGCGGAGGTGTTCGGCGAAGGGTGACCGCGGCCCTCAGCGAGCAACGCGGCTACCGTGCATGACACGCACCGGCGCCTTGCCCAGTACGTCCCCGCACGTACCCACCTCGCCCGACAGACTGAGCGCGGCGGTGTTCGGCGTGAGGTCGCCGTTCGCGATCAGCTCGTCGCGGCGGAAGCCCGCCGAGACGTCCAGCCGGCCGTCGCCGTTCAGGTCCGCGTCGGCGTGCCAGTGCAACCGCCCGCCGCTGCGGGCTAGCTGCGTACCAGAGCCGGAGCCGTTCGTCAGCCTGATCGCATCCGGGTTCAGGGCAGTCGCATCCAGGTCGTCTCGCGAGAAGATCCGCACCGTGATCATCCCGTGGCCGGTGCTATTCAGATTGACCGTATTCGGGTCGACATCGATCTGGACTGGCAGCGCGTCGACGGTGACCACGAGCTCGTCGCTACCCGAGCCGCCGTCCTTGTCGACGACCGTCAGCTTGACCGGGAACGTGCCGGCCTTGCAGAACCGCTGGCTGCCGAGGATCGCGGCAACCTGGCTCTCCGTCCTGTCGGAGTAGCTGCCGAGCGAGCCGAGGTCCCACGTCGAGCTCCACGGCGCGTCGTTGACGCCCTTGTCGCTGAACTGGCCCGAGAAGCTCACGGTCTCGCCGGCGTTGACCCGGACGTCCGGCCCGGCGTTGACCACCGGCTCGGCGTTTCGGATGACGACGTCGACGCGCGCCTGGGCGACACCGCCACGGCCGTCACTCACCGTCAGCAGCGCGCTGGAGGTACGGTTGTCGGCGTACGTGAAGCTCGCCTCCGCCGTCCGGGCGTCGACGACACCGTCGTTGTCGAAGTCCCAGCTATACGAGAGCGGGTCGCCGTCCG
>JBHELH010000289.1:0-45926 GCA_046263215.1 Gemmatimonadaceae bacterium
CGACGGCGCGTTCCGGATGCTCACGGAGAAAGTGTTCCGCGAGCGCGGGTTCGGCTGTGCGAGCTACAAGGAGCGCTGCCTGCGCCGGCGGATCGCCGTTCGCATGCGCGCGCGCGGCGTCCACACGTACGAGGACTACGCACGGGTCCTCGACCGCGACGCGATGGAGTATGAGCGCCTGCTCGACGCCCTCACGATCAACGTCACCCGGCTGTTCCGGAACAAGGAGGTCTTCGCGGCGATCGGCGCGCGCGTCATCCCCGAGATTTGGCAGTGGCCGACGCGGCGCCTCCGGGTCTGGAGCGCCGGGTGCTCGTCCGGGGAGGAGGCCTACTCGCTGGCGGCGCTGATGCATCGACACTCCGCAGAGCGAGGCGCCGGGTCGGCGCTCAGCCGCGTCGACATCCTGGGGACCGACGTCCACGGCCCGAGCCTCGAGGCGGCCGCCGAGGGGGTCTACGCGGAGAGTGCCTTCGAGGAGGTTCCGCCAGAGATCCGCGAGGCGTACTTCGGCGGGCGCGAGGCGCGGAACCGCGCGTCGCCCGAGCTCCGGCGCCTCGTACGGTTCGAGTCGCACGATCTGCTGCGTGAGCGCCCGCCCGCCGACGGCTACGCGCTGATCCTCTGTCGCAACGTTCTCATCTACTTCGACCGTCCGTCGCAGGAGCGGCTGTTCGAGCAGTTCTACCAGGCGCTGGCGCCCGGCGGGTTCCTCGTGCTCGGCATGGTCGAGACCCTCTTCGGCGAGGCGCGTGGCCGGTTCGCGACCCTCGACGCGCGCGCCCGCATCTTCCGCCGCCCATGACCACATTGCGCGTGAAGGTCGCGGACTTCGCCGTCGGGCGGAATGGCGACACGGTGATCGCGACCGTGGGGCTCGGGTCGTGCGTCGCGATCGCGCTGTATGATCCCGCGACCCGCGTCGGCGGCCTCGCGCACGTGCTGCTGCCCAGCGAGACGATGACGCGCGACCGGTCGAACCTCGCGAAGTTCCCGTCCGCGGCCGTGCCCCTGCTGCTCGCCGAGATGCGCGGACTCGGCGCGAATGGGAAGCTCTCGGCGCGGCTCGTCGGCGGCGCGAGCATGTTCGCCACGCTCCTTCCGACCGGCGGCGCCAACATCGGCGAGCGCAACGTCGCGGCGTCGCGCGCCGCGCTGGCGGCCGCCGGCGTACCGCTGCTCGCCGAAGACGTGGGCGGCGACTACGGGCGGAGCGTCTACTTTCACCTCGCGGATGGGCGCATCGAAGTGCACTCACTGAAGGCGGGCCGCCGTGTCATCTAAGCGGCCGACTGTTCTTGTCGTCGACGACAGCGCGTTCATGCGCAAGGTCGTCTCGCAGCTCGTCGAGAGCTCGGGCGAGTTTCGCGTCGTCGGCACGGCGCGCGACGGCCGCGAGGCGATCGACCAGGTACGCGTGCTCGACCCCCAGATCGTCACACTCGACATCGACATGCCGGAGCTCGACGGCCTGGGCGCGCTCGGCTACATCATGACCGAGACGCCGCGTCCCGTCGTCATGCTCAGCGCGGCCACGACGCGCGACGGGCACGACGCGACGGTGCGCGCGCTCGAGCTGGGCGCCGTCGATTTCGTGCGCAAGCCCTCCGGCCCCGTCAGCCCGGACCTCACGCGCGTCGCGGACCGGCTTCTCGCCGCGCTGCGCGCCGCCGCGACGGCGAATCTTGCGACGACGCCGTCGGTCTCCCGCGCGCCGCGCTTCGTCAGCGCAGAGCCTGGCCGCCGACAGGTCGCGATCGCGACCGCGGCGGTCGCCATCGCGACGTCGACCGGCGGGCCGCGCGCACTCGCCGGCGTCATCCCGGAGCTGCCGCGCGACACACCGGCGGCGGTGCTGATCGTGCAGCACATGCCGGCCGGGTTCACGAAGAGCCTCGCGAGGCGCCTCGACGCCGTGAGCCGGCTCGACGTGGGCGAGGCGTGCCACGGGGACGTCGTCGTCAACGGGCGCGCGTACATCGCTCCCGGCGGCTGCCACATGCGCGTCGACGTCGTCGACGGGGTGCCGAAGATCGTGATCGACGAGGAGGCAGCGCCGATCTGGGGCGTGAGGCCGGCGGCCGACCCCCTCTTTCGGTCAGTGGCCGCGGCCTTTGGCGCGTCCTGCGTCGGCGTGGTGCTCACGGGCATGGGGCGTGACGGCGCCGAGGGTCTGCGCGCGATTCGCGAAGCCGGCGGCACCGCGATCGTTCAGGACAAGGAAACGTCCACGGTGTACGGCATGCCCAACGCCGCGCTGCGGCTCGCCGGTGCGGATTGCGTGGTTCCGTTGAGCGGCGTCGCGCCGGCGGTCGGCGAGCTTCTGGCGCGAGTGCGGGCCGCGTGACGGTGGACCTGCTTCTCTTCCGTGTCGGCCGCGAGCTGTTCGCGACCGAGCTGCGCGCCGTCGAGGAGGCGGTGGCCCTGACATCCGTACAGCAGATCCCCGGCACGGCGGCGCCGGTGCGCGGCGTCCTAACGCTGCGTGGCGCGCTGGTGCCGCTCTTCTCGGCCGCTGCGGCACTTGGCCTGTCGCCCGGCGAAGCGGCGACCGCACTTGTCGTCCGTGACGCCGCGGGTCGCATCGCGATCGCGGTCGACGACGTCGAGGACGTGCTCAGCGTGCGTGACGGCGAGCGTCGGCCGGTGCCCGCAGCCGACGCTCGCGACGCCGCAGTGTTGCGCGGCGTGGTGCGCCGCGGGAACGACCTCATCGCCCTCGTCGACCTGGACGCGCTGATCGCAGCGTGCCGAGGGACATCGCAACCGGAGGCTGCATGATCGCGATGACCGACAAGATCGTCATCTTCCGGCTCGGCCCGGACCTGTTCGCGGCCGGCGTCCAGTCGGTGGAGCGCGTCCTCCGCTACCAGCGCGCGCGGCCGCTGCCCGACGTGCCGCAGTGGGTCGACGGCGTGATCGAGTACCGGTCGCACGTGATTCCGCAGCTCGACCTGCGCCGGCGCTTCGAGCTCCCGGAGGCACCCGCCGGCCCCACGACGCGTGTCCTCGTGCTCAACGCTGGCGGAGGCTGGGTCGCCGTCGTCGTCGACGCCGTGCTCGAGGTGGCGTCGTATGATCCGTCGCAGCTCTCGCCGCCACCGGCGCTGTTCCGGGGCCTCGCCGGCGAATACTTGAAGGGACTCGTGCGGCACGGCGACCGGTTGATCGTTCTGCTCGACGTGGACCGGCTGCTGTCGGCGACCGAGCGGCTGCGGCTCGAGGCCGCAACCGCGGACGTGAGCGCCAATGGCTGATCGCCTCGCGGCGCTCTACCGCACCCGCTACGCAGCGCTCGACGCGCGCCTGAACGCGCCGAACGCGAGCGCGGAGCGCGAGCGGCTCAAGACGGAGATCGCGGAGCTGTTCCGCTCCGTCGACGCGGAGCTCGGCGAGCTGGCGAAGCTCAAGGATGACGTGCGCCAGCTCATCGAGCGTTGGAAAGCGCTGGAGACCCCGCGCGAGCCGTCGCACGCGCCCGAGTTCGCCGGGGAGCGTCCGGTCGTTCACGCGGACCACATCGGAGCCTCGACGTTCATCGACAAGGGATGGAACCTGATCTCGGCCGGCGAATACGCCGCGGCCGAGACGGCGCTCACCAAGGCGCTCGAGCTCTCGCCGGGCGAGCCGCAGGCCGAGTCGCTCCTCGGCTGGGCGATGATGCTCAACGAGCGGTACGACGAGGCGCTGCTCGCGTTTCAGAAGGTGCTGATGCGCGAGCCGGCCAACGCGATCGCGCGCGTCAACCTCGGGTACGTGTGCCTCCGCAAAGGACTCCTCGCAGAAGCGGTGGAGCACCTCTCGCGCGCCATCCGCCTCGATAAAGATCGACGCGCGACGATGTACGCCAACTTCTACCTGGGGCTTGTTTACATCGAGCGCAACATGCTCGACGACGCGCAGACTTTTCTGAAGAAGGCGATCACCCTCGGACCGAACCTTCTCCAGGCACATTACGAGCTCGGACGCGCGTACTGGCGCAGCGGTCGCGGTGACGAGGCGCGCGCGGCGTGGCGTGAAGCGTACGCGGCGAACAAGTTCAGTGCATGGGGGAAGCGCTGCGGCGAAGCGCTCGACACAGTCGAGAAGGGAGGCGTGCCCTAGCAGGACGAGCGCGCGGCGACGCACGAGGACGGAGAATCCTCCGATTCCTGTCGTCTCTCGCTTGCGCGATCACTGTCGCGTTGTGCCTCGGTGGGGCGCCGCTCCACGCACAAGAGCCGGCGGTCCGGCTGCGCGAGGGGCGTTTCACCGTGGTTTCCACCGACGCGAGGAACGCGGCGCTCGCGCGGTCCCTGCTCGACTACGCGCTGCGGACGGACACGTTTCCGGGACTCGAGCGCCCGCGGCGACACGTGACGCTCGCGATCGCGGCGAACGCGAGCCAGTTCCGGGAGTGGATCGGGCCGACGGTCCCGGAGTGGGGAAGCGCGGTCGCGTTTCCGAGCGAGGATCGGATCGTGATGCAGGGACGCGGGGCAGGCTCCCGCGCCGGCGATCCGTTGGAGGTGCTTCGCCACGAGCTCGCGCACCTCGCGCTGCACGAAGCGCTCGGGGACCTGACGCCGCGGTGGTTCGACGAAGGCTACGCGAGCTACGCCGCGCACGAGTGGTCGCGCGAGGACGCACTGCGCGCGAACCTGGCCCTCGCCATCCGCGGAGCGCCGCGGCTGGACGAGCTGGAGCGCTGGTTCAGCGGCGGTGCGGCGCGCGCCGAGGCGGCGTACGCCCTCGCCTACCGCGCGGTGGCCGAGCTCGCGGACCTCGATCCGCAGCGCGGGCTGACCGTCCTGTTCGCCGAGTGGTCGCGAACGCGGAAGCTCGATACGGCGATTCGCAACGCGTATGGGATGACGCTCGCGGGCTTCGAGATGCGCTGGCGAGATCGGACGCGCCGACGCTACGGCGGCCTCGCGCTGCTTGCCGACGTGACGATCGCCGGGCTGTTCGTGTTTGTTATCGTCATGCCGCTCTACGTCGCGCGGCGGCGGCGCGATCGGCACCGGTTGATGGCGCTCCGCGCCGCGGACGAGGTCGCCGAGCGCGCCGCACGGGAGAGCGCGCTCGAGGCGCTTCTCGAGCCCGATCGCGAGCGTGGCGGGCCGGCCACACCAGGCGACGGCCCGGCACCACAGCCGGGCGAGGCGCGCTAACTCCGCGTCCGGCGTTATCTTGACACCCTTTCCCGCGAGGTCTACAGTACACGGTCATGGCACGGAACGAGTCGTCACCTGCCCAGCCCGGCGTTGCGGGCCGCCGGCGCACAGCGCTCATCTGGTGGACCGTCGCGGCGCTCAGCTTGCTCGCCGGGTACGCGGACCTCGTACGCGGCGGCGAAACGATCGCGCCGATCCTGCTCGTGCTGGGCTACTGCGTCCTCGTTCCGTTGGCGATCCTGAAGTCCTGACGAAGCGGCGGGCCGCTGGTCGCTACGGTCCGGACCCGTTCCACACACAACGCGGCAAGTCGGCAGGGCGAATAGCTCAGTTGGTTAGAGCGCCTGCCTTACACGCAGGAAGTCGGGGGTTCGAGTCCCTCTTCGCCCACCTCGCTTTTTAATCCGATCTTCATCTTGGGCTTGGACCTATAGTTGCAAGCCAAGGGTAGTCGTGAGGACCGCTTTGGAGGTTACCACAGTGAAGGCAACGCAACGCCGTGGGTTGCAGGTTGCGGGTCTGCTCGCCGCGCTCGCCGGCGCGGGGGTCGCCTCGCCGGCCGGTGCGCAAGGCGCCCGGACCGTCGAGCCGGATGCTCGCATCCTCGTCGCTACGTTCCGTAGCACGGACCGCGGCCTCGGCGTCGCAGGGGCGGACGCCATTCGGGCGCGCGTGTCGCAGGAGGTGCCGCAGAAGCAGCTCCTCGTGATCCGCAAGGAAGACATTAACGGCACGCTCGCCGCATCGGGCTACGCGGCAGATTCCGCGCTCAGTCCGAGTGACATGAAGGAGCTCGCGAAGCTGATGCGCGCCGACGAGATCCTCGACGGCATGGTGACGAGGACTCCCGACGGCGGCGTGCGTGTCGAGGCGCGGTTGATGCTCGCGCGCGACGTCTCGCTCGCGCAGCCGCTGCCGGCGGCCTCGGCTCGCAACGTCGGCGACGCCGCGCGGCAGATCGCGCGCGACCTCAAGGAAGCGCGCAAGCAGCTGGCCGCGAACAAGCGGTGCGAGAATCACCTCCGCGACCGGCAGTATGATCAGGCGGCCGCGGCGGCGCGTGAGGGCATCGCGGCATACCCGCAGGCGACGCTCGCGCGACTCTGTCTCCTCTCCGCGCAGCGGGAACAGAAGGCGACGCCCGACGCGATCATCACGTCGGCCAACGAAATCCTCGCCATCGACCCGAACAGCCGCATTGCCCTCGGCATCCTGTACGAGGCGCAAAAGGCGAAGGGGGAGAACGAGGCCGCTGTCGCGACGCTGACCCGCATGCAGAAGGCCGACCCGACGAACGCGGAGCTCGGGCGGAGAATCGCGGGGGAGCTAGCGCTGCTGGACCCCGCGAAGGCGTTGCCCGTGCTCCAGCCGCTCGTCGAGCAGAACCCCGGCGACGTCGAGCTGATGAAGCTGCTGTGGGCGATCCAGCTTCGCGCCCAGCAGTACAAGGCGGCCATTCAGACGGGCGAGGCGCTCGCCAAGCTCGACACGTCGGTCGTCGACTCGACGTACTTCACGCGCATGATCGCCGCGTACGCCGCGGACAGCCAGCCGCAGCGCGCCGCCGAGTGGGCGGGGCGCGCCGTGCAGCGCTACCCACAGAGCGCGAGCGCGCACGCGGTGTTCGCTCAAACCCTGCGTCGCGCTGGCCAGCTCCAGCAGGCGGCCGAGCACTATCGGCAGGCGGTCCAGCTCGACCCGAAGGTTGAAGGCGGATATCTCGCGCTCATCGTCACGCAGTGCGAGCTGAACCAGACCGACGCGGCGTTCGCCAGCGGCCAGGCCGCGATCGCCGCGGGGCAGGACAAGGGCACGATCGGCCAGGCACTGATCGGCTGTGCCGCGCCGGCTGTCCGAGCCGCGCAGGAGCAGAAGACCCGCGCAGGGTGGCAGCGCGCGTACGAGATCTCCAACCGCGTCGATCAGGTCGCGTCGTCGCCGAACTCGAAGTTCTTCGTCGGCGTGTCGGCGTTCCAGGTCGGGATCGAGGCGCTCCAGACGCTGAACAGGACGAAGAGCTGCGCCGAGACCGAAGTGATCGAGAACATGTGGGCCGCGGCGCAGATCGCGATGCCGGCCGGCGCGAGCGTCGATCGCAACACGGCCGGTCAGATCATGGGCGTGATCCAGCAGTATTCGCCGAACGTCGCCCAGGCGAAGAAGGCGTACTGCAAGGGCAACAGCAGGCGGTAGCGACACGGCCGGATGCGATCGTGGAGAGCCCGCCGGAACGAACCGGCGGGCTCCCTTCTTTTCAGGGCGGCTCGGCGATCTCCTCGCCCGGGAGGTGAGCGGCGTGAACCCAGAGGTCGGCGGGCCGAGCGCGGTAGTCCATGCGTTCCAGCGTCGCGTGCTCGCCGTCGACATTCACGCTGAGCGGCGCGTCTGCTTCCACGAGCAGCGTGCGCAGCCGCGCGTAGTGGACGCCCGGCTGGCCGATCTGCTCGCCGCGCTTGAACTTCAGCAGCAACCGCCCGAACTCGCGGCGCGGCATCGCCTCGACGACGCACACGTCGATGAGCCCATCAGTCACCGATGCCTGCGGCGTCAGCAGGGTGCCCGCACCGGTCGCGCGTCCGTTGCCGACGCCGAACAGCAGAAACTCGCCGTCGAGGTCGAAGCCGTCGCCGCGGAAGCGTCCCCTGTACGGCGCGAAGCCGGCGATCTTGCGCACCCCCGTGATCGCGTAGGCGAGCGCACCCAGCACGGCCTTCGCCTGGGTCGGCGTTTCGGCGGTCGCCTCGGCGCCGACCCCGCCGCTCGAGACGTTCACGAACCGGCGACCGTTGAGCGACGCTGTGTCCATTCGTATCGGCTCGCGCAAGAGGACAACGTCCATCGCGTGGTCGGCGTCCGCGGGCACACCGATCTGGCGCGCGAAGTCGTTGGCGGTGCCCAGCGGGACGACCCCAAGCGGTGTGTCTCGGCCGTCAAGGCCGTTGACGACCTCGTTGAGCGTGCCGTCGCCCCCGACGGCCACGACGACGTCCACGCCGCGGTCCGCCGCGGCCGCCGCGAACGCCGCCGCGTCGCCGGGATCCCACGTCACGCAGAGCTCCACGAGGTGCCCCCGGTCCCGCACCCAGCTTACCATGTGACGGAGGTCAGGTCGGTCGGCGCGGGCACCGTGGACGACGAGCACGATGTGCTTCTTGCGAGGCATCACTAGAATGTCGGGGGCGACGACGTCCGGCGCGAGGTGGGACAGCGCCTACCATGCGCCGGTGCTCGTCGACGAGGTCTCGTCCCTCCTCCGCGGCTACCGCTCAGCGCTCGATTGCACGCTCGGCGGAGGCGGCCACTCGCTCGCGCTGCTCGAGTCCGGGGTCGAATTTGTCACGGCACTCGACCGCGACCCGCAGGCAATCGCTGCGGCGCGTCGGCGTCTCGCGGAGTACGAGCGCGCCGGTCGCTTTCGCGCGATCCTCGGAAACTACGCCGCGGTCGACGAGATCCCCGAGCTACAGGGGGCGCGCTTCGGTGGTGTCCTGCTCGACCTTGGGGTCTCATCGCACCAGATCGACGACCCAGGGCGGGGCTTCTCGTTCCGGGAGGGCGCGCCGCTCGACATGCGCATGGGCTCGGACGTTACGGAGACCGCGGCCGACGTTCTGAACGGGCGCGACGAGCGGGAACTGATCTGGATCTTCAAGGAGTACGCGGACGAGCCGCGGGCGGTCCGACTCGCGCGCGAGGTCGTGCGACGCCGACAGACACGCCCATTCGCGGCGAGCGATCACTTGGTCGGGGCCATTCGCGCCGCGCTCGGGGCGCGAGCCGGACCGTCGGACTTCGCGCGGATCTTCCAGGGCGTCCGGATCGCGGTCAACGACGAGCTGCAGGGGCTGGACCGCGCGCTGCCACGGCTCCGCGATCGGCTGGAGCCCGGCGGGACCCTCGCCGTTATCGCGTACCACTCGGGCGAGGACCGCCGCGTGAAGCTCGCGCTCCGCGAGTGGAGCGCGGACTGCGTCTGCCCACCGAAGCAGCCCGTCTGCACCTGCCGCGGGCGGGCGCTCGGCCGCCTCGTCGCCCGGAAGGCGACGGTGCCGACCGCCGACGAGCTGGCTCGCAATCCGCGCTCGCGGAGCGCGAAGCTGCGCGCGTGGCGAAAGGGCGCGTAGCGGAGCGGGGCGGCCGCCTCGCCGCGCTGCTGCTCATTGGTTTCGTCCTGGTGGCCACGGGCGTCATCTGGCGGAGGAGCCACGGATTCGCGCGCGCGCGCGTCATCCGCGACCTCGAGCGCCGCCGCGAGGCGCTCGCCGCAACGAAGGTGCAGCTCGAGGCCGCGATCCGCGACGCGTCGAGCCGCAGCCGACTCGAGCCGATCGTGAGGGAACGCCTCCAGATGCAGGTCCCCGCAGACAGTCAGGTGATCTACCTGCAGCGCACGAGGCCCGCCATCCGACCGGATGCACCGCGGTAACCGGATCGGTCTCGTTCACGCGGCGCTCGCCCTCTTCGCCGTCGCGTTGGTCGCGAAGGCCGCGCAGCTGCAGCTCTGGCAGCAGGGGCGGTGGGCAGCCCGGGCGGCACGGCAGCAAGTTGCGGTGCGCCCGGTGCCGGCGTCGCGCGGCGAGATTCTCGACGTCGGAGGTGAGGTGCTAGCGCGTAGCCGCGACGTCGTGCGCCTCGCCGTTGCGCCGCGCGAGGTACGCGACCGCGCGGCTCTGCGGCGGCGGCTCGAGCGGCTTGGGGTCGGGCGTGCGGCAGTCCTTCACGCCCTCGACCGCCGACGCGCCTGGGTCACGCTGCCCGGCACCTATGTCGCCGCCGCCGCCGCACGTGTCGCGGCGCTCCGCGGCGTGTACACGACGCCCGCTGTGGACCGCGTATACGCGATGCCGGAGGGGCTTCGCGGCCTCGTCGGCCGCGTCGACGCGGAAGGCGCCGCGGTCGAGGGAGTCGAACTGGCGCTCGACAGCCTGCTGCGCGGCCGGCCCGGGTCGCTGCGGGTGCTGCGCGACGCGTCAGGGCGGAGCTTCGACCTGCCCGCCTCGCCGCTCGTCGCGCCGACGCCCGGACACACAGTGGTCCTCACGATCGACCGGGACCTCCAGGAGATCGCGGAGCGCGCCCTCGGCGATGCCGTCACCCGGCTCGAAGCGACCGGCGGCGACGTCGTCGTCCTCGACCCGCACAGTGGCGAGGTTCGCGCGATGGCGAGCCTTCGCGCTGACCCACGCTCGAGCGCGGCGACGGCACTGACCGAGCCGTTCGAGCCCGGGTCGACCGCCAAGCCGTTCATCGCCGCCGGACTGCTCATGCGCGGCCGCGTGCATCCACGCGACGTCGTCGATACGCGCGGCGGCGTCCTCACCATCGCGGGGCGCACGATTCACGACGTGCACCGCGGCGGCGACCGCATGACGCTCTCGCAGGTGCTGAAGTGGTCGAGCAACGTCGGCATCGTGCGCTTCGCGCAGCGTCTCACGCCGCGAGAGCAGTACGAGACGTTGCGCGAATTCGGGTTCGGGGCGCCGACGGGAGCGCCGTATCCCTCGGAGGCGCCAGGAACCCTGCGGCCGCCAACGCGGTGGTCCACCCAGTCGGCAGCGTCGCTCGCGATGGGCTACGAGATTGCCGTGACGCCGTTGCAGCTGGCTGCCGCCTACGCGACGTTCGCCAACGGCGGTGAACTGCTCGAGCCCGCGCTCGTCAGGGAAGTCAGAGCCCCCGGCGGCATCGTCCGCTACCGTCACTCGCGGCGCGTCGTGCGCCGCGTGATGACCCGTGCCGTCGCCGACAGCGTACGCGCGATGCTCGTCGACGTTGTGACCGGCGGCACCGCGGTCGACGCCGATCTCTCCACATTCCTCCTCGCCGGCAAGACGGGCACCGCCCGGCGTACGCTGGGCGGTCGCTACGCCGCGATGCAGTACTTCGCGACCTTCGCGGGAGTCTTTCCCGCCGACCGCCCGCAGTTCGTGATCGTTGTCAAGCTCGATAGCCCGAAGGACGCCTACTCAGGCGGCCGCGCCGCCGCGCCGGTCACGCGCGCCGTGCTGGAGGCGGCACTGGCCGCACGCGATGCAGCGCTCGATCGGCGCGGACTCGCCGGCGCGTCGTCGCGCCGTCAGAACGGCGTCGCGTCGCTGGAGGCGCTGCCTATGCCATCCGCGGCGGCGGTCGGAGCGGACGGCAGCGTTCGTCTCGCTCCGGACCGCGCGCCCGCGGAGCCGTCCCGCCCGGTTACCGTGCGTCTTCCGTACCGGAATCCGCGCTCCGCAGCCCGCACCTCACGCCCCATCCCGGAGGTTCGCGGGCTCGAGATGCGGGACGCGGTGCGCGCGTTGCATGAGGCGGGCTTCCGCGTGCACGTCGCACGCGGTGCGCCGGGCCGAGCGGGCATGACGAGCCCGGCAGCCGGCGCGCTCACGTCACCTGGATCGCTGGTCCTACTATCTCGCGACCCGTAATGGAGTTCTCGCTCGAGGCCGTTGCGGCGGGGCTCGAGGCCGCCGGAGTGCTTGTCGAGCGCCGCGGCAGCCTGCCTATCCATGCGTCCGACATCACCGACGACAGCCGCCGCGTGACGCGCGGGTCGGTATTTGTCGCCGTGCGCGGCACCGAGCGCGACGGTCACGACTTTCTCGACGCGGCGGCAAACGCCGGTGCGGCGGCCGCCGTCGTCGAGGATCCATCACGAACGCGGTTGCCGTCGCTCGTCGTTCGCGACAGCCGCCGCGCGGCGGCGCTCGCGGCAGCAGCCGCGTTCGGCTACCCCGCCGATGCCGCCCGACTCGTCGGCGTGACGGGGACGAATGGCAAGACGACCACAGTTCACATCCTGCGCCACCTGCTCGACGAACCGGACGCACGTGGCGCTTCGATCGGGACGTTGGGCGTCCTCCTCGGTAGCGAAGGCACGCCGCTGCCGGGTGGGGACGGGCTCACAACGCCCGGGCCGGTGGAGCTTCATCGGCTGTTCCGCGGATTGATCGACACTGGCGTCCGCAGCGTTGCCATGGAGGTCTCGTCCCACGCGGTCGACCAGCGTCGCATCGACGGCATCTCGTTCGACGTCGCCGTGTTCACCAACCTGACGCGCGACCATCTCGACTACCACGGGACGATGCAGGCTTACCTGGAGTCGAAAGCGCGCCTTGCAAGCTACCTCCGACCGCACGGCGTCCTCGTCGTCAACGCGGACGACCCCGCGTGGCGTGCGCTGCCCCCGGGACGGCGCCGCGTCTCCTTCAGCGTGCGGCCTGGCGGGGCTGAGGCACAGGCGGCGGACGTCCGATACGGACCGGGCGGCAGCACCTGGACGCTGATGCTCGCCGGCGAGCAAGTACCGGTTCGGTTGCCACTGATAGGCGACTTCAACGTCGCCAACGCGCTCGGGGCCTCCGCCGCGGCCTGGGCAATGGGCGTGGGGCCGACAGACATCGCCGAGCGCCTCGGATCGTTGCCGCAGGTCCCTGGCCGGCTGGAGATGATCAGTCAATCGCCGACAGTACTGCGCGATTACGCGCACACGCCCGACGCGCTTGAGCGTGCACTGTGCGCGGTTCGGCCCTTCGCCGCGGGCCAGCTCATCGTCGTCTTCGGCTGCGGCGGTGACCGCGACCGCGGGAAGCGTCCCGTCATGGGCGCGGTCGCCGAGCGCCTGGCGAACAAAGTGATCATCACGAGCGACAATCCACGAACCGAGGACCCGGAGCGCATCATCGACGACATTGTCGGCGGGCTCCAGCGCCGGGACTACGAGCGCATCGAGGACAGGCGACAGGCGATCGCGCGCGCGCTGAGCATCGCCGGTCGCGACGACGTCGTGCTGCTCGCGGGCAAGGGCCACGAGGTATATCAGATCCGCGGCACCGAGCGACTGCCGTTCGACGAGCGCGTGATCGTCCGCGAGCTCCTCGCCGCGTCGAGCCGCGCGTGAGCGCCGATCAGGCGAAGCCGGCGGCGGCCGAGCCCCAGCCGCGGTTCTGGACCCTCGACCGAGTCGCCGACGCGCTCGCGTACATGCCTGACGTGACGCTGCGCCCACGCGGCCCGACGCCGATCGCGCGGATCTGGACGGACAGCCGCACCGTTAGGCGCGGCGATCTCTTCGTGGCGCTCACCGGCCCGCGCTTCGACGGGCACGAGTTCCTCGCCCAAGCGGTGCAGGCCGGGGCGGGCGCGCTCATCGTATCGCGCCCCGACGCCGCAGCGGGCCTCGGTGTACCAACGTTCGTCGTCGGCGACACGCTGGTCGCCCTCGGCGCGCTGGCGCGGTACCGTCGCCGCGTCTGGGGCCGCACGGTCATCGGGGTCGTGGGGACCAACGGCAAGACGAGCACGAAGGAGCTCGTTCGCGCGGCGCTCGGCGCGAGGATGCAGGTGCACGCGACGGAGGGCAACTACAACAACCTCGTCGGCGTGCCGCTCACGATCTTCGCGCTTCCTGACGACGCCGACGTCGCGGCGGTCGAGATGGGGACGAACCAGCCCGGGGAGATCGCCCGGCTGCGCGCCGTCGCGGAGCCGGAGATCGGCGTCGTCACATCGGTGGCCGAGGAGCACCTCGAGGGCCTCGGAGACCTCAATGGCGTGCTGCGTGAGGAGCTGTCGGGCGTCGAGGGCACGCGAGTCGCCGTCGTCCCCGCGTCACAGCCGGAGGTCGTCGCAGCGGCACGCGGCCGGGCGGCGCGTGTGGTGGCTGCGGGGCTCGACGCGGGCGACCTACGACCGGCGCGGTGGGGAATCGGCGTCGACGGCGCGGGCTGGCTCGAGATCGAGGGCGTGGACGTGCGACCTCCGGTCCGCGGCGTTCACAACCTTCGCAACGCGATGCTCGCCCTCGCCGTCGCGCGCGAATGCGGCGTCTCGTTCGAGGACGCTGCGCGCGGCATCGCGGGCATGCGCGTGCCCCCGATGCGCGTCAACTTTCAGCAGGTCGGCCGGGCCACCGTGATCAACGACGCCTACAACTCGAATCCCGGCTCGGCGCGGGCGGCGCTCGAGTTGCTCGAGCACGCAGGCCGCGGGCGGCAGCGCGTTGCCGTCCTCGGCTCGATGCTCGAGATGGGCGCGCACTCGCCGCGGCTCCACCGCGACGTCGCCGCGGCCGCACTCGGTGGGCCGATCGAGATCGTGGCCGGCGTGGGAGAGTTCGCCGAGGCGCTGGCCGGCCTCGAGGCCGACCGCGAGCGCGTTGTGACCGCGAGCGGCGTCGAGGAGCTCTGGGGCCAACTCGTGTCGCGGCTCCGTCCCGACGCCGTTATTCTCCTCAAAGGGTCGCGCGGCGTGCGCCTTGAGCGCCTCGTCGCGCCGATCACCGAGTGGGCTGAACGGGTCGCCAGCGCCGAGACCCGCGCCGTCGACGCGCCGCCCGCGCGGTAGCGTAACTCCTCACCCCGCGCCCGTGCTCTACCACCTGCTCGTCCCGCTCGCGAGAGAGTACAACTTCCTCAACATCTTCCAGTACATCTCGTTCCGCGCCGTGGGCGCCGCAGTGACGGCCCTATTGATGTCCTTCATCGTCGGCCCGATCATCCTCGCGCAACTCCGCAAGCGCGCGGCCCACCAAGTCGTTCGAGAGGGGACACCCGACACCCACGCGTCCAAGGGGGCGACGCCGACCATGGGCGGGTTCATCATCCTCGTGTCGGCGATCGTCCCGACGCTGCTGTGGGCGCGGTTCAGCATGACGTATCCGTACGTCGCCGTGGCGCTCGTCGCGACGGCCTGGATGGGCGTCATCGGGTTCCTCGACGACTGGCTGAAGCTCCGCCAGAAGCGCCGCGGCGAGAAGAACCGCGGGCTGGTCGAGCGGTACAAGCTCGCGGGGCAAGTGTCGCTTGGCGTGGCGCTGGGTCTATACGTGTGGCTCGACCCCTTGTCCCCGCTGCCCGGCGCGTCGACCGCGCTACCGTTCTTCAAGTACGTGCTGGTCGTGCCGATCAGCGCGGCCTTCGCATGGCTGTACGTCCTCTTCGTGACGTTCATCCTCACCGGGGCGAGCAACGCGGTCAACATCACGGACGGGCTCGACGGCCTCGCCGCCGGCCTGTCCGTGATTGCGTTCGGCACGTTCGCCGTCTTCGCGTACGCGATCGGCCGCGTCGACTTCAGTCGCTACCTCGGCCTCTTCTACCTTCCCGGAGCGGGTGAGCTCACGATCTTCTGCACTGCCCTCGTCGGCGCGCTGATCGGCTTTCTTTGGTTCAACTGTTACCCGGCCCAGGTCTTCATGGGGGACACCGGCTCACTCGCACTGGGCGGTGCGCTTGGCGTTGTGGCCATCCTGCTCAAGGCGGAGTTCCTGCTCGCGTTCGTCGCAGCCGTCTTCGTCGTCGAGATGCTGTCGGTGCTCGCGCAGCGGTACGTCTTCAAGTACCGGAAGGCGCGCTACGGCCTGGAATACGCGCAGCGGCATCGCGTTCTCCTCCGCGCGCCGCTTCACCATCACTTCGAGGTGAAAGGCTGGCACGAGTCTCAGGTGGTGGTGCGGTTCTGGATCCTCGGGATCCTGAGCGCGTTCCTCGCGCTGACGACGCTGAAGATTCGCTGAGTGGACCGAGTAGAAGGGGTGAGGGACGCTCTGCCGGCCGCTTGGACGGCTGGTGAGATCGCCGTCATTGGTCTCGGTAAGAGCGGGAGGGCCGTGACCACCCTTCTGCGGCGGGCGAGCGCGCGCGTCTACGCGTCCGATGCCGGTAGCTCGCCCGCCGTTGCGGAGACCGCGACCGCGCTTCAGAAGGGCGGTGCCGAGGTAGAAGTTGGGCGCCACGACCTCGAGCGCATCCGCCGGGCATCGCTCGTCGTCGTCAGCCCCGGCGTGCCACCGAGCTCGCCCGCGCTCGTTGCCGCACGCGACGGCGGCACGCCGGTCGTCAGCGAGGTCGAGATCGCACTCCGCTTCCTTCCCGACTCGCGGTATATCGCCGTCACGGGCAGCAACGGCAAGACGACGACGACGGCGATCGCGGGAGCCCTGCTCGACGCGCTCGGACTCCGCGCTGTCACCGCGGGCAACATCGGCACCCCACTCGCCGACTTGGCGCTGCGTCCCGAACCTCCGGACTGGATCGCGCTCGAGATGTCGTCGTTTCAGCTACACGATACGCCGAGCGTCGCGCCGGCGGTTGGCGTGCTCACGAACCTGTCGCCGAACCACCTCGACCGCTACGCGACGCTCGAGGCGTACTACGCCGACAAGGCGCTGCTCTTCCGCAACGCGGGCCCGGGGTCCCGCTGGGTCTCGAACGCCGACGACGCGGATTCGCGGCGGCTCGTGTCCGGCGTTGCGGGACAGCACCGCACCTTCTCCGTGCAGGGCGTCGCGGATGCGCACTTCGATCGCGCGGCCGACCGCCTCGTCGTGCTCGGGGCGCCACTGCTCGCGCGCCGCGAGCTTCCCTTACTCGGCGACCACAACGTCGAGAACGCGCTCGCGGCGGCGCTCGCCGTCATGCTCGCCGACGAGCGGCACGCCGAACCCGCAGCGCGGCGCGCGATGGCCGGCGCGCTGCGCAGCTTCCGCGCGCTCGAGCACCGGAATGAGCCGCTCGGCGAGCACGCCGGCGTGTTGTGGGTCAACGACTCGAAGTCGACGAGCGTCGCGGCCACCGCCGTCGCGCTGCGCGGCATGACGCGACCGACCGTTCTGCTGCTGGGCGGCCGGCACAAAGGTGAGCCGTACGGGGCACTTGCCGACGACGTGGCTCGGACGGTGAGGGTCGTGCTCGCGTATGGCGAGGCAGCGTCGCTCATCGAACGGGACCTCGGCGGCGTCGTGGCGCTCGAGCGGTTGGGCTCGTCCTTCCCCGAGGTGGTGCGGCGGGCGCGCGACCTTGCGCGCCCCGGGGACGCCGTTCTGCTCTCCCCGGCCTGCTCGAGCTACGACATGTTCGCCAACTACGAGGAGCGCGGGGCGGCGTTCAAGCGCCTCGTCGAGGAGGCCGCGGCCGTCACGGGCGCGGGCCGGACGCCCTGAGCGCCACCGCGACTGGGGGGCTCGACGTGCGGGCCGCGGCGACGCGCGAGCGCTGGCGCATGGGCGCCGAAGCGCGCGGCCTGGTCCTCGTTACCGCCGGCCTGCTCGCGTTCGGGCTCGCGGTGCTCTACAGCGCGAGCGCGATCCTCGCGTTGCAGGAGGGGCAGGCGAGCACGTACTACCTGATGCGGCAGGCCGGCGGGGCAGCCGTCGGGATCGTCGCCTTCGCCGCCGCCGCCAAGGTCGATGCCGATCGGTGGCGCGAGTGGGCATGGCCGCTCATGTGGGGCGCGCTCGCCATGATGCTGCTGACGCTCGTTCTTCCGGAGAGCGTCGCGCCACGTATCAACGGGTCTAAGCGCTTCCTGTTCGGCGGCTCGCTTCAACCGTCCGAACTCGGCAAGCTGGCCGTCGTCGTGTGGGTCTCGATGCTCGTCGTGAAGAAGGGCGACTCGTTGCGACGGCTGGGTAAGGGACTGGCGCCCTTCCTCGCGGTCGTCGGCGTCCTCGACCTGCTTGCCGCGCTCCAGCCTGACCTGTCGGTCACGATGCTCTACACGCTGCTCATGGCGGTCATCCTCTTCGCCGGCGGGGCGCGGATGGCGCACTTCGTGGTGCTGGCGGCGCTCGCGATCCCCGTCCTCTGGCGAGAGATCGAGCGCGCGCAGTACGCCATGCTCCGTCTCTCGTCGTTCTTCGATCCCGGGGCCGCCCCGTCCCAGGTGAGCTACCAGCTCCGGCAGTCGCTCGTCGGCGTCGGCTCGGGCGGGCCGTTCGGCGTCGGCTTCGGGCAGGGTCGTCAACAGTTCGGTTTCCTGCCGTACCCGTTCAGCGACTTCAGCGCGAGCGTGATCGGCGAGGAGTGGGGCTTCGTCGGCGTCGTGGCGTTGGTCCTGACGTTCGCCGCGTACGGGGTGCTCGGCTTCCGCATCGCGCGGCGCGCGCGCTCGCCTTTTCTTCAGCTCGTCGCCGTCGGGCTCACGTTCACGATCGTTCTCACGGCGTACCTGCACGTCGGCGTGGTCATCGGCCTCCTCCCGACGACGGGGCTGACACTCCCATTCGTCTCGTACGGCCGCTCCAATCTCGTGCTCTCGCTGCTCTTCACGGGGATCCTCGTCAACATCGGCAGCACGCGCGAGCGCGTCGGATCGGCGCGGCCGACCGACCCCCTCGCGGTCCCGGCGTGAGACTCATCTTCGCCGGCGGCGGGACGGGCGGACACCTCTATCCCGGACTGGCGATCGCGCGCGCTCTCTCCCGGCTGCGCCCTGAGGCGCAGCCGTTCTTTGTCGGGGCGCGACGCGGGGTCGAGCGGGACGTACTGCCGACGTCGGGGTTTCCGCACGAGCTGCTCGATCTGCATCCGCTCTATCGCCGCACGTTCTGGAACAATTGGAGGACGCTGCGCGGTGCCGTCGGCGCGTGGCGACGGGCCGCGCTACTCACACACGAGTCAGGTGGGCGCGCCCGCCTCGTCGTCGGCACAGGCGGCTACGCCTCCGGTCTCATGCTCGCGTACGCCGCGGCGCACCGCATCCCGTATGTTCTTCAGGAGCAGAATAGCTATCCCGGTTTGACGATGCGCGTCTTCGCGCGGTGGGCCCGCGAGATCTACCTCGGCTTCCCCGAGGCGGCGCGGCATCTGCGGCCGGGAAAGGGCACGACGATCGTCGATGCCGGGAACCCGATCGAGCCGCCGCCCGTGCCGCGCCCCGACCGCGAGGCCGCGCGGCGCGCGTGGGATCTTCCCGAGCGCGGCGGTCGCGTGCTCCTCGTCTTCGGTGGCAGCCAGGGGGCGAAGGCGATCAACGCGACCATCGACGCGTGGATCGCCGCGGGCCGGCTCCCGGCAGAAGTGTTCCTCATCTGGGTCACGGGGCGAGGGACGTACGAGCAGTTCCGCGCGCGGGAGGGTGAGCGCGTGCGCGTCCGGCCCTACGTCTCTCCGATGCGGGAGGCATACGCCGCGACCGACTTTGCCGTCGCGCGCGCCGGAGCGATGAGCACCGCGGAGCTCTGCGCGTGGGGGATCCCGCAGATCCTCGTCCCGCTCCCCACGGCCGCGGCCGATCATCAGACCGTCAATGCGCGCACGCTCGCTGCGGCGAACGCCGGCGTGTTCGTGGCGCAGCACGAGTTCACGCCGGACAGGCTCGATACGCTGGTGCGCGAGCTGATCACGGATGACCGTCGCCTCGACGCGCTTGCCGCCGGTGCGCGGGCCCGCGCGCGTCCCGACGCCGCGGACGAGATCGCCCGTCGGATCTCGGCCCTACTCGATAGGCCATGACGCTGATCGACCCGACCGACGCGCGCCCTGTGCACTTCATGGGCATCGCGGGAGCGGGCATGAGCGCCCTGGCGGAGCTCGTCGTGCGGCGTGGCGTGCGCGTCACAGGCTGCGACCTCACGACGGCAGGCACCGAGGACCTCGCGCGCCTCGGCATCCCGCTCGTGGCGGGACACGATCCCGCGCACACGCAGGATGCGCGCGCGCTCGTCGTCACCGCGGCAGTCCCGCAAGACCACCCCGAGCTCGCGCGCGCGCGCGCGCTGGGGCTGCCGGTGATCAAGCGCGCGGAAGCACTCGGCGATCTGACACGCGGCCGCGAGCTCGTCGGCGTGGCAGGCACGCACGGGAAGACGACGACGACGGTGATGACTGCCGACGCGCTCGCCGCCGCCGGGCGCGAGCCAACTGCGCTCGCGGGCGGCCGCGTATCGGCGTGGGGCGGGAACCTCCGCCCCGGCGCCGACCGCCTCTACGTTGTCGAGGCCGACGAGTACGACCGCTCCTTCCTGACGCTCGCGGCAACGGTTGCCGTCGTCACGAACATCGAGGCGGACCACCTCGACATCTATAAGGATCTGCGCGACATCCGCGCGGCGTTCGCGCAGTTCGTCCGCGGCGCGCGGACGGTCGTGCTCTGCGCTGACGACCCCGGCGCGAACACGTTGCCAACGCGCAGCTCGAGCGAGGTGATTCGCTACGGCATCGACTCCGGCGACGCGCGCTTGCTCGCGCGCGACCCGCGCACGCCCGACGGGCGTTTCGCTTTCGCCGTCGAGTTCGACGGAGAGCGGTTGGGCGAGCTATCGCTCGCCGTGCCCGGCCGCCACAACGCGCTGAACGCGCTCGCGGCCGTCGCGAGCGGCCTCTCGCTCGGTGCGCAGTTCGCGTCGATGGCTCCCGCGATCGGTCGATTCAGCGGCGTCGGCCGCCGCTTCGAGCACGTCGGTGACGCGAGAGGGGTCCGCGTCATCGACGACTACGCACACCACCCGACCGAGATCGCGGCCACGCTCGCCGCCGCGCGCGGCGCGTTTCCCGGGCGGCGCCTCGTTGTCGCGTTCCAGCCGCACCTGTTCTCGCGCACGCGTGACTTCGCGGCCGACTTCGGCGCGGTACTGGCCGCTGCGGACGTGCTGTTCCTCACGGAGATCTACGCCGCGCGCGAGCAGCCCATCCCGGGAGTCACCGCCGACCTGATCGCCGACGCCGTCAAGGCGGCGGGGGGACGGCTCGCGTGGCGGGGACCGCGCGCCGAGCTTGCCGACGCGCTCGCGGCCACCGCGCGGGAAGGCGACGTCGTCGTCGTCATGGGCGCAGGCGACATCACGAAGACGGGGCGTGAGCTGTTGGAGCGGCTCGGCGGCGACGCGTGACCGACGATGCGAATGCCGCCGGCCCGCGAGGGCCGCGCTGGAGGCTCGCCGTCGTGGCTGTCGCCATCCTCGCGCTCGCGACCGCGCCGCTGTGGGGACCACGGGTGTTAAGGGAGCTTGCTTACTTTCGCGTGCGTCGTGTGGAAATCGTCGGCGCGCGCTTCATCCAGCCGAGTGACATTCTTGGCCGGCTGCACGTCGATACTCTGTCCTCGGTCTGGGATCCCGCAGGCCCACTCGAGGATCGCATCGCGTCGCACCCTGGGGTGCGGTCGGTTCGGGTCGGTCGTCGGCTTCCGGGTACGCTCGTTGTCGAGATCAAGGAGCGATGGCCAGTGGCGCTGGTGCCGACTCCGTCCGGCCTCGTCCCCATCGACGAACGCGGCGCGGCTCTCCCGATCGACCCAGCTCGGACGGTGGTCGACGCGCCGATCGTGGCACACCGCGACACAGCATTGTTCCGCCTCCTCGGGGAGCTGCGCGCGGAGGCGCCCGAGCTGTACGGCCGCGTCAGCGAGGTCGGGCGGACGGGCAGCGACGAGGTGTGGCTGCGGATTTCGTCGGTGCCCGTGCGCGCGATGGCTGACGTCACCGTCGAGCGGCTCGCGGATGTCGGGACCGTCGAGCAGGACCTCACGCGGCGGCGGCTGCGCGCGGTGGAGATCGACCTTCGTTACCGTGACCAGGTGATCGCACGACTTCAATGACAATCGAACATCTCGTCGCTGGGCTCGACATCGGCTCAGCCAAGACGACAGCGATCATCGCCGAGGTCGTCGGCGACCTTCCGAAGCGCCCCGAGCTGCGCGTGCTCGGCGTCGGCCAGGCGCGAACGACCGGCATGCGGCGCGGGGTAGTCTCGGACATCGAGGAGACGACGCGCTCGATCCGGCGCGCGCTGCAAGACGCTGAGCGCATGGCCGGCGCGCAGGTCGGCGACGTCTACGCCGGCATCGCCGGCGAGCACGTGGAGGCGATGACGAGCAAGGGCATCGTCGCCATTAGCGGCGAGGAGATCGACCGCGACGATGTCGAACGAGCCGAGGAAGTCGCCCGCGCGCTCGAGATCCCGCGCGACCGCGAGCTGCTGCACGCGATCCCGCAAGAGTACACGGTGGACCGGAACATCGGCGTGCGCGATCCGGTCGGCATGATCGGGACCCGCCTCGAGACGGAGATGTATCTCGTGACCGTCGGCAGCTCGCCGGCAGTGAACCTGCGCAAGTCCGTCGAGCGTGCGGGCTATAAGGTGAAGCACCTCGTGCTCGAGCCACTGGCGAGCGCGCTGGCGGTACTGACCGAGGACGAGAAGGAGCTCGGAGTCGGGCTCGTCGAGCTCGGCGCCGCCACGACCGAGGTGGCGATCTTCCATGAAGGGAAAATCCGGCACATCGGCACGATCGGGTTCGGCGGCAGTCACGTGACCGGTGACATCGTGCACGGACTCGGAGTGACGCAGGCCGATGCGGAGCGCCTGAAGGAACGCTACGGTTGCGCCTACGAGCCACTCGTCGACCCGGCCGACGTCATCCGGCTGCCGAGCACGGTCGCGCAGGGCGATCGCCAGATCCCGCGCGAGCTCCTGGCGCACATCATCCACCAGCGCATGGACGAGATCTTCGACCTCGTGCAGGCACAGGTGCAGACGGCCGGCTACGCCGGCCAGCTCAGCGCCGGAATGGTGGTTACCGGCGGCGCGGCGGCGATGCAGGGCGTCGCCGAGCTGGCGAGCGATGTGTTCGGCACGGGCGTGCGCATCGGGAACCCCGCTGAAAGCCTCGGCGGGCTCACCGAGTCCGTGGAGGCGCCGCGCTTCGCGACTGTGGTCGGTCTGGCGCAATACGCGGCGTATCAGGTGGCGGCGCGCGGCGAGTCGGCGTCGGTGCGCAGGCGGCCGCTCGCCGGCGCGGGCGTCGGACAGCTGACGCAGCGGATCAAGTTTTGGCTGGAGGACTTTTTTTAACCGACGCGTCATAGCCCGGCGCGGCGGGCGCGGCGGTGCCGCGAAGCAGCCGCGTCGCGTCTTGTACTTTTTGCTCGGCTCAGTCGTCAGAGCGCAGGGGTGGTTGGTCGGACCGGACGAGTTATATTGTGGCGCCGGTTTTATCGACCACTCCTGCCTGAGCCGGCTGCGACACCCAATCCCAGCCGGGCTGCTGTCGCGAGACTCCGCCCGAGTGCGGCTTCCCGGATTTCAGTTCCCACCTTTCCCCGTACGGGAGTGTCGGCCCACATGATCTTCGAGTTCGAGGAGAACGCCTCGCAGAACGCCCGCATGAAGGTGGTGGGCGTCGGCGGCGGCGGCGGCAACGCCGTCAACCGGATGATCGACGAACACCTCGAGGGCGTCGAGTTCATCTCCGTTAACACGGACGCGCAGGCGCTGCTGTCGTCGAAGTCGGACGTGAAGATCCAGATCGGCAAGAAGCTCACGCGCGGACTGGGCGCCGGCGCTCGACCGGAGATTGGCCGACAGGCGATCGAGGAGAACCGTGAGGAAGTGATGCAGGCGATCGCCGGCGCCGATCTCGTGTTCATCACCTGCGGCATGGGCGGCGGGACTGGCACCGGTGCCGCGCCCGTCGTCGCCGAGCTCGCGAAGCACGCAGGCGCGCTCACCGTGGGGATCGTCACGCGGCCATTTCTCTTCGAGGGCCGCAAGCGCATGCGTCAGGCCGAGCAGGGCATTGGCGACATGCGCAAGAACGTCGACACGATGATCGTGGTGCCCAACGAGCGGCTCCTCGCCGTCGTCGGGAAAGGAATCCCGTTCCAGGACGCGCTCAAGAAGGCCGACGAGGTTCTGCTCCACGCGACGCAAGGGATCTCGACGCTGATCAGCGTCACGGGCCTGGTGAACGTGGACTTCGCCGACGTGCGCACCGTGATGCAGGCCGGCGGCGCGGCGCTGATGGGCACCGGCATCGGCCGCGGTGAGAACCGCGCCACCGAGGCCGCCCAGCAGGCGATCTCGAGCCCCCTGCTCGACAGCATCTCGATTGCCGGCGCGACGGGCGTACTCGTCAACATCACCGGCGGCGCCGACCTGACGCTCGGCGAGGTGCACCAGATCAACGAGATCATCCACGATGCCGTGGGCGACGACGCGGAGATCATTTTCGGCGCGGTGCACGAGCCGGCGATGCAGGGGGAGATTCGCGTGACTGCGATCGCGACCGGCTTCGACCGCGCGATGCACACCGGCGGACACGATCACGGGGTCTCTGCCCCGCGCGGGGCGCCCGTGATTCCGTTCCCGGCGAACCGGCCGGCGCGCGTCGGCACGCCGATCGCCAGGCCGGCGGCGGGCGGGCCGCCCGGCGAGGTGCCGCGCGTTCCACGTACCACGCCGATTGAGCGGCCGGGCTCGCAGGATCTCACCGACATGGAGATCCCGACCTTCATTCGGAGACAGATGGATTGAGCCCGGCGCGGGCACGGGCGCTCACGTACGCGGTCGTCGCGGCGATGGGCGCTGCGGCGCTCATTGCGACGCCCCGACTGCCCGCGCGTGGCGCGGCGCCAGCCGGGGCGTCGTCCGTCAGCGGCGTACGCGAGCGTCTCGACACGCTCAAGTACGGAGAACCGCTCGCGCGCCTCCTCGAACGCGGCGGCGTGCCTCGCCACTCGACAGCCGACATCATTCGCGCGGCTCCCCTCGATGAGCGGCGGGTCCCCGGCGGGATGCCGGTGACGTTTCGATCACCGGCGCACCCCGACTCGTCGCCGAGCGAAATCGTCCTCCAGCTCGCGATCGACCGGCTCGTCCGGCTACGCCGCAGCGCGGCCGGGTGGTCGGGCGCACTCGAGCAACTGCCATGGACGACCGACACCGTGCTCATCGCCGGGCCGATCCAGACCACACTCTACGACGCGGTAAAGGACGGCGCCGGCAACCTGCTGCCGATGCGCGCGCGCGTCGAGCTCGCGTGGACGCTCGCCGACGTCTTCGAGTACCGCGTCGACATGAGCCGCGACCTCCAGCCCGGCGACAGCTTCCGCGCACTCGTCGAGCGATCGAGCACACCGTCGGGCGCCGTACGCCTGGGTAGAGTGCTCGCCGCGAGCTTCGAGCTGTCGGGGACGCGGCTCGCTGCCGTCCGCTTCACGAGCTCGCGCGTCAGCGGCGCGTACTTCGATCACACCGGTAAGTCAATGCGCGCGGCGTTCCTGCGCGCGCCGCTCGAGTTCCGGAGGATCTCAAGCGTCTTCGGGATGCGTCGTCACCCGATCCTCGGCATCCGGAAGAAGCACCGGGGCACGGATTACGCCGCGAAGAGCGGCACCCCGGTGCGCTCCGTCGGCGACGGCGTCGTCATTCGCGCCGGGCGGGCGGGCGGCTACGGCCGCGTCCTCGAGATCCGCCATCACGGCGGGATCGTGACCCGGTACGCGCACCTACGCGGATTCGCGCGCGGCATTCGGCGCGGGACACGGGTCGCGATCGCGCAAACGGTCGGCTACGTCGGGTCGAGTGGCCTGAGCACGGCGCCGCATCTCCACTTCGAGGTGCTCGTCGGCGGCGTCCAGCAGGACCCTCGCGTGGCGCTCACCCGCCGTGGCGGCCTGCCCATCCCATCGTCTGAGCGCGCGCAGTTCGAGGCCACACGTACCCGCCTCCTCGCGGCGCTCGACGGCCCGCCCGGCACCGAGGCCGTGGCCGCCCGCTGAGCTCCCTGGACGTAGCGCGGTTCTGAGGGCGCAGGCTGGTAGCGTCCCAAGCGGATGTAGTCAAAGCATCGTCTGGGCTCGTGGCGGTCTTGAGGCATGAGAGCCGAGGGGCTATGCGCGGCCATCGCCCTTCATCATCCGCGATCATCCGCGTGCGTGCTCGTCCCGCTCTTCCGCGCTCTTCCGGATTCTTCCGCACTCTCCCCCGTAACTGAGAACGCCGTCTCCGGCACGCCTTCGCACTCGCCGCACCTTGACAGCCGGCCCGTCGCTCCAGGCGTGTCGAACCGCCGCACCGCGGCTAAAATGTGCGGATGGCCGCCTGGGTCGTGGCGCTCCTCGTGGGGGCGCTGCTCGCCGCCTTGCAGTACCTCCGGGGTGATCGCCGCGCGTCTGGCTCGGCGCTCCCCGCGGCGCTGCTACGTGCACTCGCAGCGACACTCGTCGGCGCGCTGGCGCTCGACGCTCCCGCGGGGCGCGCGCGCCGGCCCGCGCCGCTCGTTGCGCTCGACGCGTCCGCGAGCTGGCTACGCGGTGGTGATGGCGGGGCCTGGCGGGCTGCCCGCGACAGCGCCGCCGCTGCGCGGCGAGACTCGGTGTTTTTGTTCGGCGACTCGCTGCGCCCGGATGACGGCGCGACGGGCCAGCCCGCGGACCATTCCTCCCGCGTCGCGCCCGCCGTCGATCGCGCGCTGGGTGTCGGGCGGCCGCTCGTCGTCATCACCGACGGCGAGCTGGTCGACTCCGAGGCACTCGGGGCGCTTCCCGCTGGCTCGCGCGTCGTCGTCGTGCCGCGCCGCCCGGCGGTCGATGTGGCGGTCGCCGGCGTCGAGGCCCCCCGCGCGGTCGTCGACGGCGACACGATCGAGGTCCGCGTCACGCTCTCCGCCGGCGCCGCCGGCGCGCCAGGCGGAACGCTCGTCCTCACCGTCGACGGCCGGGCGCTCGCGCGGACGACGACGACGCCGCTCGCGGCGTACGCCGAGCGCCCGATCGTCGTCCGTAGTCGCCTCACGGCGGCGCGTGTCGGTCCGGCGCTTCTGCAAGCGAGTGTCGCGACGCCGCGCGACGCCGAACCGCGGAACGATACGCTCTCGGTCGGCGTGCAGGTCGCGCGAGGCGCCGGAGCGGTCTTCGTTTCGACAGCGCCGGACTTCGACGCCCGCTTCGCACTCACGGTGCTCCGCGGCGCGCTCGCCATCCCGACCCGCGGCTATTACCGCGTCGCACCGAACGAGTGGCGCACCGACGGCCCGTTAGCCCGTGTCGCCGAGTCGGACGTGCGCGCCGCGATTCGCGAGGCCCCGCTCGTCGTGCTACACGGCGACACCGCGCTCTTCGGCGCCCCGCGCGGGATCACCGAGGCGGCGCTGGCGCTCGTCGCCGCGCCAATCGCCGACGACGGCGAGTGGTACGCGACGGGCGCGCCGCCGTCGCCGCTTTCGGGCGCGCTCGCCGGCCTGCCGTGGGACAGCTTGCCACCCGTGGACGCGAGCGACGTCGAGCCGCGTGGCGACTGGGCCGGGCTCGAGACGCGGCGCGGCCGGAGCGGCGAGCGGCGCACCGTGATTGCGGGATGGGAGCGCTCACGCCGCGTTATCGTCGTCAGCGCGGCTGGCTTGTGGCGCTGGCGCTTTCGCGGCGGCGCGTCGGCCGACGCGTACGCGGCCGTGTGGGGGGGCGTGTTCGACTGGCTGGCCGCCGGCCGGGGTGACGTCCGCGGCATCGTTCCCGAGGCGAGCGTGCTTCGCGAGGGCGATCCAGTCCGCTGGCGTCGCGGGAGCTCAGCCGACTCCGTTGTCCGCGTCGCGCTCACCCCACGCGCCTCGGCCGCGCGCGCGGAAACGGTGACCGTCCGATTCGGGGCCGGCGCGGCCGTCGCCGAGACGCCGGGGCTGCGGCGTGGGGTCTACGACCTCGCGGTCCCTGGCGGCCGAGTCGTCCTCGCCGTCAACGCGTCCGCCGAGTGGCTCCCCCGCGCGCCCCGCGCGAGCGCGCGAGTCGTCAGCGGCGCCCCCGCCTCCGCCAACGCGCCCACCCTGCGCAACGCACGCTGGGCCTACGCGCTCGCGATCGCGCTGCTGTGCGTGGAGTGGATACTTCGGCGCCGGCAGGGGATGAGGTGATGTCGCGCGCGAAGCGCGCGACGCTATCAGCTATCGGTGCGGGCTACGCCCGCACGCTATCGGCTATCAGCTATCAGCGATCAGCAACCAGCAACCAGGACGGCTCGGCCTGCGGCGGGGCTTATATTTGCTACGGCCTCACAGCGTTCTGGGTTGTTGACGCATCCGTCTGGCGGCGCGCCGCGCCGCCCTCCTCGCTACTGACAGCCGATAGCTGATAGCTGATAGCTCATTCACGCGTGTCTCGACTACTCAAGAAGTCCGGCGACCTGCCGCAGCGCTCGTTCTGGCAACGGCTCAAAGATCTCGCCGTCATGGACGTCACTGTCCTCGCGCGCGGCGGAGTCAAGCCGGGGTCGCTCGAGCAACTGGAAGAGCTGCTGCTCGAGGCGGACCTCGGCGTGCCGACGACGCTCCGCCTCGTTGCCGACGTCGAGCAGCTCGCGGGGCGGGGATACATCAGGACGCAGGACGAGTTCCTCGAGGCACTGCGCTCGGGCATCGAGACCGCACTGCGCGCGGGAAACGCCGATGCAACGCTTCGCACCGCGGTGGCTGGGACCACGGTGATCCTCGTGCTCGGCGTCAACGGCGCGGGGAAGACGACGTTCATCGGCAAGCTCGCACGCTTGCTGCGTCGGCAAGGGAAGCGCGTCATGGTCGCCGCGGCGGATACGTTTCGCGCCGGGGCGATCGACCAGCTCCGCGTGTGGGCGGATCGTGCGGGCGCCGAGTTCGTCGGCGGACGGCCGGGCGGTGATCCCGCCGCCGTCGCCTTCGATGCCATCGACGCGGCCGCGACGCGCGGCGTCGACGTGGTCATCATCGACACCGCCGGACGACTCCACACGAGTGGTGGTCTGATGGACGAGCTGAAAAAGGTCGCTCGCGTCACTGCGAAGCGGCTGCCCGGCGCGCCCCACGAGTCGCTCCTCGTGCTCGACGGGACAATCGGCCAGAACGCGCTCGCGCAGGCGAAGACCTTTTCCGCGGCTGTCCCGGTGACGGGACTGGTCGTCACGAAGCTCGACGGGACGGCCCGCGGCGGCATCGTCGTCGCCGTGCACGAGGCGATCGACGTCCCGGTCAAGTTCCTCGGCGTGGGCGAGGACATCGACGACCTCGTGCCCTTCGACCCCGCCGACTTCTCGCGGGAGCTGCTCGCATCGGAGTGAAGCCCACGGCCGCGACGCCGCGGCGGCTCTACCTCGACACGCCGGTCACCTACCTGAAAGGCGTCGGGCCGGTGCGTGCCGACGCGCTTCGACGACTCGGCATCGTCAACGCCGGCGACCTGCTCTACCACATCCCGCACCGCTACGAGGACGCGAGCACTGTCACGCCGATCGCGTCACTCGAGCCGGGCATGCACGGCACGGTGATCGGTCGCGTGATCTCCAAGGGCGTGATCCCGACGCGGAAGGGCCTCCGCATCTTCCAGGCAGTCGTCCGCGACGACAGCGGCATGATCGAAGTCTCCTGGCCCGGCCAGCCGTTCCTCGACCGCACGATCTCGAAAGGCGACGTGCTACTCGTGAGCGGCGCCGTCCGGTTCTACCACGGCCGCCAGCTCCAGCCACGCGAGTTCATCAACCTCGGCGACGACGAGGATGCCGACGAGACCGCGCACGGTCGCGTGCTGTCTGTGTACCCGGCGACCGAGGGGCTGTCGTTCAAGGTTATCCGCTCGATCATCGAGTCGCACCTCGACGCGTTGCTCTCGCTGGTCACCGAGTACCTCCCGGCGGAGGTGCTCGGCCGCGCGGGAGTGCCGGGGATCACCGATGCGTTGCGCATGGTCCACCGCCCCGCGACCATCGCCGAGGCGATGGCCGGCCGGTCGCGCCTCGCATTCGAGGAGCTGTTCTTCGTCCACATCCTCCAGCAACGTGCGAAGCAGCTGGCGCGCGAGCACCGGCGAGGTATCACGTTCCGCAACAAGCGCGATCTCACGACGCGGTTGCGCGAGACACTGCCGTACCAGCTCACCAGCGCGCAAGTCCGCGCGCTGCGCGAGATCGTCGCTGACATGTGCAGCGACCATCGCATGCAGCGGCTGCTTCAGGGTGACGTCGGCAGCGGGAAGACGATCGTGGCGCTGTTCGCGGCGCTGCTCGCCCTCGAGAACGGGTACCAGGCGGCGCTGATGGTTCCCACCGAGCTGCTGGCGGAGCAGCATCACCAAACGATCAGCGCGCTCGTCGCGCCGCTCGGGGTGGACCCGGTTCTGCTCACGGGCAGCCTTCGCGCGGCCGAGCGTAAGGCCGCGGCGGCCCGACTCGCCGGGGCGGAGCCAGCGCTCGTCATCGGCACGCACGCGCTGGTGCAGGAGGCGACGACGTTCAGCCGACTCGGGTTCGTGGCGATCGACGAGCAGCACCGGTTCGGCGTCGAGCAGCGGAAGGCGTTGAGCGCGAAGGGTGAGACCCCGGACGTGCTGCTCATGAGCGCGACGCCCATCCCGCGCTCGCTCGCGCTCACACTCTATGGCGATCTTGACCTGAGCGTCCTCGACGAGCGGCCGCCCGGTCGTCGGACAATCGCGACCGCGAGGCGGGGCGAGTCGGCGCGCGAGCGCGTGCTCGGCTTCATCGATCGCGAGATTGCGCAGGGCCGGCAGGCCTACGTCGTGTATCCGGTCATCGAGGAGTCGGAGAAGACCGACCTGAAGGCGGCGACGACAATGTACGAGCATCTGTCGTCGGGCCCGTTCTCGCATCGGAGAGTCGCCCTGCTCCATGGGCGGGTTCCCGCCGATGAGCGCGATCGCGTGATGCGCGCGTTCCGCGACGGCGTGATCGATGTGCTCGTGGCCACGACGGTCATCGAGGTCGGCATCGACGTCCCGAATGCGACGGTGATGCTCATTGAGCATCCGGAGCGCTTCGGGCTTTCCCAGCTGCATCAGCTACGCGGGCGCGTCGGACGCGGGGGCGAGCAGTCGTATTGCGTGCTCCTCGGCGACGTCGGACCGGAGGCTGCGGAGCGGCTGGATGTCTTCGTCGGCACGGACGACGGCTTCGAGATCGCCCGCGCCGACCTGCGGCTTCGCGGGATGGGCGATTTATTCGGCGAGCGTCAGAGCGGTGTGCCGACGTTCCGCGTCGCGGATCCGCTGCGCGACGAGGAGCTCGGCGACCGCGCCCGCGTCGCGGCGCAGCGGCTTCTAGAGGGCGATCCGGAGCTCACCCGGCCCGAGCACGCTGGGCTGCGCCGGCAGCTGGGCGAGCGCTACGCCCGCAGTCTCGAGTTGTTCCGGGTGGGATGAGGGACGACTGCGGAGGGCGGACTGCATCAGTCGTTTACGGCCGCTGCCCCGACAGCCTCCGCCTCACGCGCTCCAGCTCCTGGTTCGCCTTCGACAGCTCATCCCGTAGGCGGCGCACTTCCTCGACCAAGTTGCGGTTCTCCCGCGTGACGCCGGCCACGCGCCGTTCCGCCGGTGCGCCGGGCGGCGCCGCAGCCGGCGCCGGGCTCGGATCGGCAGCCGCCTCCTGCGCCTCGGCGATGAGCCGGTTGGCCTGCGCGAGACTTCGCGTGAGCGAGTCAGCCTGCTGAACGACGCGGCGGAGCACCGTCGCCTCGTCGTACGCGTCGGCCGTCGATCCGTCCGCGAAGTATTGGTTGAGGGCACGCAGGGCCTCCGCGCTCGACGACCCCTTGTTCGCCGGATCGACGAGGAAGAGCGCACGCCAGTACGCGGCCTCACGCGCCTCGTACGAACCCGGGTTCCTGGCCGCGAAGCGCGCGAGGGTGCTGTCCGCCTCGGCGTACCGGCCCTGGCGCGCTGCTTCCTTGGCCGCCTGCAGCGCTGGCGGCCACTCGCGCATCGGGCGCGGCTGCATGAAGAGCGGGCGCGGGTTGCATCCCAGAGCGGCGAGAAGCGTGATAGCCAGAATGAGGAGCTGTCGCATTGCGCCGTCCCGAAGCGTCGTGATCACGCCGCCGTGGCGGCGGTCTGCCGTTGAACCGCCGGCCGGCGGCCGGCCGCCTCCAGCGGCATGACGATGGTGAACGTGGTTCCCTCGCCGACAGTGCTCTCGACCGTGATATCACCGCCGTGCGCCCGAACGATCTCGCGCGCAATCGACAGGCCAAGACCCGAGCCTTCCTGCGAGGCCGCTCGTTGATTGTCGGCCTGGTAGAACTTCTCGAAGATGTGCGGAAGCTGTTCCGGCGGGATGCCAGCCCCGGTGTCGCGCACGTGCATGACGACTCCGCCCTCGGCCGGCTCGGCGGCGAGCTCCACCTCGCCCCCGCGCTCGGTGAACTTAAACGCGTTGGAGAGCAGGTTGCCGAGCACTTCGCTCATGCGATCGCGGTCCCAGAGCACTTGTTCGGGCAGCCCGTCGTGACGCGTCACCAGGAATCGCACGCCCCGCTGGACCGCGAGGACGTGGAACGCATTCTCGAGCTCCTCGAGGAACTGCCCGACTGGCATGGGACGCGGATCGATCTGCCCCCCGCCCGCCTGGAACCTGGTCACGTCGAGCAACTGTTTGACGAGCCGCCCGAGGCCACGTGCTTGGGTCTCCAGTGTTCGCGTGATCTCGCGCTGCTTCGCCGTCAGCTCGCCGTAGACGCTGTCCTCGAGCAGCTGGAGGTAACCGATGATGACGTTGATTGGCGTCTTCAGCTCGTGGGAGGCGACGGAGATGACCTCGGCACGAAGCCGGTCGAGCGCCTTGAGGCGGGCAGCCATCTCGCGGAAGCTGGCGGCGAGGCGGCCGAACTCGTCCTCGCGAGACGAGGGGATTTGCAGCTGGTGGTCGAAGTCGCCCTCCGCCACCGCGCCCATCCCCCGCTCCAGGTCCTCGACCGGCCTAGTGATCCACCGCGTCAGGCGGATGGCGATCGAGGCCGCCAGGAGCAGGCCGAGCGCGAGGGAGATCGCCGACAACCACTGCGCGCGCCGGATCGTCGCCGTCGCGTCGGCCATCCTGTCCCGCGTGCGGACACGGAGAGACCGCTCCGCCGCGCCGATGCCGCGCTCGAGCCGTCTCAGCGCCGGCCCGACCTCGCGCGCCGAGAGCTGGTCCGCCGCGTCGACACGCCCCGCACGGACCGCCTCGATCTCGCGCGGCACGTTTGCTTCGAGCGTCGCGACAGCCGCGCGGATGTCTGCGCCGGCCGAGTCGAGCCCGTAGTGGCTGAGCGAGTCCGCCAGCCGGGACACGCGCGCGACTAGGTTGCCCATCGCGTCCCGACTGGACGCGTCGCGCAGGATCAGGAGGTTGGTCTCGGCGATACGGACGTCGCCGGTGCCATCCCGTAGACGCCCGAGGAGCAGCGACCCCTGGAAGGCGCCGTCGCGCAGCGCGCGCGCGTCGTCGTGAATCTGCTGGAGCGAGTGGAGCGCGATCGCGAGCGGCGCCAGGAGCACGAGCCCCATCGCGACCAGCCCGAGGGCGATCCTAGTACGCAAAGTCATCTGTCGGCTATCGGCGAGGCGGGCGTTCAGCTGTCTATCATTGCAAGGAGGGCGCCGCCAGCGCGGGCAGCGACGAGTCGCGGCGCGCGTTGAACAGCGGCGCGACTCGGCGTAGCTTGCCGACGCAATGACCTCACCCTCGACGTCGTCGGCGACCGCCGCCGTCGCTCGCATCGCTGATCTGCCTGACCACGTCGGCGCGCCGGTCCGCGTCCGGGCCTGGGTTACGCACCTCCGGTCCTCCGGCAAGGTCGCGTTCGCTGTCCTCCGAGACGGCACCGGTATCGCCCAGGTCGTCTTCGTGAAGACGGAGCTTCCCGCGGACGTCTGGGATCGCTTCGCGCAGCTGACGCTGGAGACGTCCGTCGGGGTAACGGGCGTCGTGCGGCAGGACCGGCGTGCTCCGGGCGGGTACGAGCTGGCCGCGTCGGACCTCGAGATCATCGGGCCGAGCCCACTCGACTACCCGATCCAGCCCAAAGAGCACGGCGTCGATTTCCTGCTCGATCACCGGCATCTCTGGCTTCGCAGCCCGCGCCAGCGCGCGATCTTCGTCATCCGCCACGAGATCGAGCAAGCGATCCACGACTTCTTCTACGACCGGGGGTTCCTCCGCCTGGACACGCCGATCCTAACCGCGGCGATCGGCGAGCGGTCCGGGCTCTTCGAGACCGAGTACTTCGACGAGGGAACCGCGTACCTCGCTCAGACAGGACAGCTCTACGGCGAGGCGGCGGCGGCGGCGTTTGGGAAGATCTACACGTTCGGGCCAACGTTCCGCGCCGAAAAGTCGAAGACGCGGCGGCACCTGACCGAGTTCTGGATGATCGAGCCCGAGGTGGCGTGGTACGACTCCAACGACAACATGCGCCTACAGGAGGACTTCGTCGCCTACCTCGTGCGTCGCGTGCTCGATCGGCGGCCGATGGAGCTCGCGGAGCTCGGCCGCGACACGTCGAAGCTCGAGGCAGTGAAGCCGCGGTTCCCGCGGATCAACTACTCGGACGCCGTCGACATCCTGAAGCGGAAGGGCAGCGCGATTCGGTGGGGGGAAGACCTCGGGGCCGAGGATGAAGCCTTACTCGTCGAGGACTATGACCGCCCGGTGTTCGTCGTGAACTACCCGAAGGAGGCGAAAGCCTTCTACATGAAGGAGAACCCGGACGACCCGCGGACGGTGCTCTGCGACGACTGCCTGGCGCCCGAGGGCTACGGCGAGATCATCGGCGGCTCGCAGCGCGAGGACGATTACGACCGCCTCGTCCGCCGCATTCAGGAGGAAGGGCTGTCGGTCGACGCCTACGACTGGTACCTCGACCTCCGCAAGTACGGCACGTTCACCCACGCCGGGTTCGGGCTCGGCCTCGAGCGGACAGTCGCCTGGATCTGCGGCCTTCAGCACATCCGCGAGGCGTCGGCGTTCCCCAGGATGATGCATAGGCTGCGGCCGTGAGGCGCGGAGCACCTCACGGCCGGAGGACGAGCGTCGGCGACGTCACCGCTCGCCGCGCTTCACCTCCTCCCACATCCTATCGAGCACCTCCAGCCCGGCCGTGTGAACGTCCAGACCGCGGTCCGCGGCCAACCGCTCGATCTCGCGGAATCGGCGTGCGAACTTGACGTTCGCTTTGTCGAGCGCGAGAGCAGGGTGAACGCCGAGCTTCCGGCAGAGGTTGACGACGGCGAACAGCAAGTCGCCGAGCTCGGATTCCAGTGCCTCGTGCGCCGCGTTGTGCACCGGCGCGTGCCCGGTGCCGCGCGGTGACGCGGCGGTGATCTCGCGCCGCACTTCGGCCAGCTCCTCGTCGACTTTCTCGAGCGGGCCCCGCGCGTCCGGCCAGTCGAAGCCGACGCCGGCGGCGCGGTCCTGCAACCGAAAGGCTCGGTGCAGCGCGGGGAGATCCGCGGGGAGGCCGTCCACGATGCTCTCGCGCTTCTTCGCCTTGAGCTTCTCCCACGGCACGCGGGCGCCTTCGCCGTAGAGGTGCGGGTGCCGGGCCTTCATCTTGGCGACGAACGAGCGCGCGACGTCGCGCAGATCGAACGCGCCTCGCTCCTCCGCGACCACTGAATGGAACAACACCTGGAGGAGTAGGTCGCCAAGCTCCTCGCGCAGCAAGCGGTCGTCGCCGCCTCGGATCGCGTCGTCGACCTCGTACGCCTCTTCGATCAGATACGGGCGGAGCGACTCGTGCGTTTGCGCGGCATCCCACTCGCATCGCTTGCGTAGGTCGCGCATCAACGCCAGCGCTTCGCCGAGCGTGTCGCCGTCCGAACTTTCTTGC
Organism: Gemmatimonadaceae bacterium; assembly: GCA_046263215.1. Classification (GTDB taxonomy): domain Bacteria; phylum Gemmatimonadota; class Gemmatimonadetes; order Gemmatimonadales; family Gemmatimonadaceae; genus JBHELH01. Next base: position 35,271 of record JBHELH010000289.1, read on the forward strand.
ATGGCCTCCTCGGCGCCGATATACTACCCCGCCTGCCGAACCCGTCTGGGCAGGACTAATGGACAGTAGCATGACGCGCGCCTGGGTCGACGTCGACCTCGGCGCGTTGCGACGGAATGGGGCGGCCATCGCGGCGCGGGCGGGCGTGCCGCTGCTCCCGATGGTCAAGGCCGACGCGTACGGGCTCGGCGCCGTTCGCGTCGCGCACGCCCTCGAGGAGCTCGACCCGTGGGGCTTCGGCGTGGCCACCCTGCGCGAAGGCGAGGAGCTGCGCCGCGCGGGAATTTCGCGCCCGATTGTCGTCTTCACGCCGCTCCTGCCGACGGACCTCGACGCCGCGCGCCGCGCCCACCTGCGCCCGGCGCTCGAGTCGCGCGAGTCCATCCAGCGCTGGGCGGTCACCGGCGAGCCCTGGCACCTCTCGATCGATACCGGGATGAGCCGCGCCGGCGTGCGCTGGACCAATGTGGCAGACCTGCGCGACGTGCTCGAGCTGTCGCCCCCCGAAGGCGCGTTCACCCACTTTCATTCCGCCGACGTCGACGACGGCTCGCGCGAGGAGCAGGAGCGGCGCTTCGCGGACGCCCTGGCTACGCTTCCCATGCGTCCGATGTTGCTGCATGCGGAGAATGGCGCCGCCGCCGCTCGCGTCGACCGGTCGCGTTGGGATCTTACGCGGCCGGGCATCTTCCTCTACGGCGTTGGCAGCGGTCCGGGCGCGCGCGCGACGCCCGAGCCGGTCGTCGCCGTGCGCGCGCGCGTAACGGCCGTGCGATGGATCGAAGACGGGGAGACGGTAAGCTACCTCGCCACGTACAGAGCGGTCGGCCGCCGTCGCATCGCGACGGTCCCCCTCGGCTATGCGGACGGTTACCGGCGCTCGCTCAGCAATCGCGCGACCGCGATCGTCAACGGCCAGCGCGCCCCGATTGCCGGCCTCGTGACGATGGATATGACGATGATCGACGTCACCGAGGTGGCCTGCGAGATCGGCGACGTCGTGACCCTCCTCGGGCGCGACGGCGACGACGTCATCGACATGTCCGAGCTCGGCGAGGCGAGCGGGCTGTCTCCGTACGAGCTGCTGACGGGGCTCCGACAGCGGCTGCCGCGGCGCTACCTCGAGACGGGCGATTGACGCGGCGCGCGGCGATCATCGTCCTCGACGGCGTCGGGATCGGCGCGGCGCCGGACGCCGCGGCTTACGGCGACGGCGGCAGCAACACGCTCGGCAACCTGGCGCGCGCGGTCGGCGGCCTCGATCTGCCGAACCTCGCTCGAGCGGGGCTCGGCAATATCGCGCCGCTACCGGGGATGGCGCCGACCGCGGACGCACGGGCGGCCTGGGGGACGCTCGTTCCCAGCTCGGCAGGGAAAGACAGCACGACCGGGCATTGGGAGATCGCCGGCGTTCATCTCGCGCGCCCCTTTCCGACATATCCGGATGGGTTTCCGCCGCACCTCCTGCGCGAGTTCGCCTCGCGCACCGGCCGCGGCGTGATCGGCAACCTTGCCGCAAGCGGCACGGAAGTGATCGACCGCTTCGGCCCGGAGCACCAGGCGACCGGACACTGGATCGTTTACACCTCCGCCGACTCCGTCTTTCAGGTCGCCGCCCACGAGGAGCTCGTCCCCCTCGACGAGCTCTACGCGGCGTGCCGGGTCGCACGCGAGCTGCTGGTCGCGCCGCACGACGTCTCGCGCGTCATTGCCCGGCCGTTTGTCGGCAGCCTGGGTGCGTACCGTCGCACCGCGAACCGCCGCGATTTCTCCATCGCGCCGCCCGCCGAAACGCTACTCGACGCGCTGGCGGCAGCGGGCGTCGCGCGTCACGGCATCGGAAAGGTCGACGACCTGTTCGCCGGCCGGTCCCTACGCGCCGAGCACACGGCGAGCAACGCCGACGGCATCGCGCGCATCGGCCTCTGGCTAAACCGCGCCGCGAGTGGGTTCCTCCTCGCCAACCTTGTAGATTTCGACCAGGTGTACGGGCACCGAAACGACGTAGCGGGGTTTCACATGGCACTCCGCGAGTTCGACGACGCGCTGCCCGCGCTCCTCTCCGCCCTTCGCGAGGACGATCTGCTGTTCATCACCGCCGACCACGGTAACGATCCGACAACGCCGTCGACCGACCACGCGCGTGAATGCGTTCCGATGCTCGCATTCGGGGCGCGCGTGCGTCCAGCCTCGGTTGGCCGGCGTGACACGTTCTCCGACCTGGGCGCGACGGTGGCCACGTGGTTCGGCGTTCCGTACCACGGGCGGGGCCGCTCCTTCCTCGGGGAGATGTGCCCGGCGTGACCGAAGCCGGGCCCGGCCCGCGCACGGGCGGCGGCGAGTCATTGGCGCTCAGCGACCGAATGCTGACGGTCCTCCGCGAGCGTGCGTTCGCCGCGCTCGATCGGGCCTACGCCCCGTATTCGTCATTCCGCGTCGGCGCCGCCCTGCTCGGCACTGACGGCAGCGTCGCCGAAGGGTGCAACGTCGAGAACGCGGCGTACCCGGCCGGCATTTGCGCCGAGCGCGGCGCGCTTGCCTGCGCTGTCGCCCGCGGGGTTCGCTCCTTCGAGGCGATCGCGATCGCGACCGACGCGGCCGAGCCGACGCCACCGTGCGGCATGTGCCTGCAGGCGCTCGCCGAGTTCGCGCCGCGCCTCACGGTGGTCAGCGTCACGCGCGCCGGCGCGACCGCGCACTGGACGCTGGGCGAGCTGCTGCCGCACGTCTTCGCGGCGGATTCGATGGCCCGCGCGCAAGCTGGCGGCGGCGGCTCGCTCCGGCCCGACCTCAGGGGCTGACCGATGCGCCAATCGGCACGACGCGCGGCGGCTCTCGCCCTCGCCGCCGGTGGCGTCGCGGCGGCCTACGGCTGCACGGAGCGGCTCGACGGGGGCGCGGCGTGCCCGATCCTGTGCCCTGGCCAGAACGTCGAGTTGCGCGATACGCTCATCGCCGCGGTCGTACTCGACACGACGCTGGCCTCGTACCCGGCGATCGGCGACGAGCCCTCGCTCGCTCTCGCGTGGCGTGGCGACACGCTCGAGACTCGCGTGATCATCCGCTACGACACGCTTCCAACGACGTTCCGTCCGCCCAACTCGCCAACCGACACACCAATCGAGTTGGTCGAGGATGCGCACGTCGAGCTGCGACTACGGTACCCGGCGCGCCGCCCGGATCAGACGGTGACCGTCGACGCATATGACGTCGATACCACCGTGGCCGAGGGCGGCGCGGCGGACACGACGGCCGCGACGATGCTCCCGCTTTTCCGCCCGGACCGATTCCTCGGCTCGCTCACGTTCACGCCGACCGGCGTTCAGAGCGACAGCATCGTCCGCATTCCGGTCGACAACGCGTATTTACTTGCGAAGATTCTGGCGAGGGCGCGGCTGCGTGTTGGGCTGCTCGTTCGCGCGGCGGAGTCGGCCGAGCTGTCGTTCGAAACAGGGCTACGCCAGCCGCAGCTCTCCTTCCGCGTCTCCACGGACGAGGCGGTGCCGCGCCGCGGCACGCTCCCATACTCGGCGACTCCGGCGGAGCGGTTCATTGCTAACTCGCTCGGGGATTTCGTCATCGTCGCGCGGCGCCGCGCGCCGGATACGCCGGCCGAGGTGCTCACCGTCGGAGGTGTGCCCGGACGGCGGAGCTACCTCCGCTTCGACCTGCCTCGCGGGATTGTCGACTCGACCTCCGTCGTCCGCGCGACGCTGCTGCTCACGCAGTACCCCAACAGACTCGCCGCCCAGGGGCCGGATACAATCTCGCTGTACCCGCAGCCGGTCGTGGCGAGCGAGCTGGTGACGGACCTTCAGAGAGCGGCCGATCTGCTCGGCGGATCCGCGGCGTTTCGGCTCGACTCGCTTCGCACGGCACCGGACGACAGCGGCGCCGTGTTGCTCGAAGTTGGAGGGCTGATTCAGGTGTGGCGCGCAACACAGCCGGAGCGTTCGAGTCGCGCGCTCGTGTTGCGCCTTCCCACCGAAGGCGCTGGCCTCGACGAGCTGTATTTCTTTTCGACCGAAGCCGCGGCCACCCTCAAGCCCCGCCTCCGCATCGTGTACGTCCCTCGTGTGGGCTTCGGATTGCCATGAGCCGTTCGTCGAGAATTGTCCCGTTGGTACTCGGCCTTACGGTCGCGAGCGCGCCGAGTGCCTCCGCGCAGGGTAACCTCAGCACGTTCGGCTTCGGTTATCCGCCCGGGCAACTCAGCAGCCGCGCGCAGGCGACCGGCGGCGCGATCGCGGAGATGGACCCTGTCTCGACGCTCAACCCGGCGGCGCTCGTGAACTGGGGCGGATCTGCAGTTTACTTCCAGATCGAGCCGGAGTTCAGGCGCGTGGACGCCGTCGGCGGCTCAGACCGAACGACGACGGCCCGCTACCCCCTCACCGGCGGCGCGCTTCCCATCGGCTCGCGCTGGATGGTCGGGATCGCTGCCTCGACCTTTCTGGACCGATCGTGGGCGACGACGTCTCGCACGACACACCAGCTGGGAGGCGAGCCGGTACCGGCGACGACGACGTTCCGCAGCCAAGGCGCGATCAACGACGTGCGCGTCGCGCTCGCATGGGCCGCGCGGCCGTGGCTCCGAGTCGGCCTCGCCGGTCACGCACTGACGGGCCAGAACCGGCTGACGGTCCTCGACCGGTTCGACGACACGACGCGCTACGACCCGCTTCAACAGGACACCGCGTTGTCGTATGGAGGCGCGGCCGTTTCTGGCGGGGTCGAGGTGCGCGCCGGCCGCGTGGCGAGCGTCGCGGCATCGATGCGCGTCGGGGGTCGCATCCGGGCGCAGTCGGGCGACGCCACGATCGCGCGGGCGAGCGTCCCGAACCGCTTTGGCGTGACGGTCGCGTACCTCGGAATCGCCAACTCCGCGATCGCCGTCCGGACCTCGTACGACCAGTGGTCATCGCTCGAGGCGCTCGGCCGGCCGGGGCTGCGGGCCGTCGACGCATGGGACACGAGCCTCGGCGCGGATTTCGCCGGCCCGCGGTTCGGGACCGACCGGGTCATCATGCTGCGGGCCGGCGCGCGGTGGCGGACGCTCCCGTTCTCGGTGACGCCGGTTGACGGCGGGACGGTGGGCGCGCCGCGCCGCGTCCAGGAGCGCAGCCTGTCCGCCGGAGCCGGGACGTCCCTCGCGCGGGGGCGGGCGGCGGTCGATGTCGGGGTCATCCGCGCCGCACGCGACGCCGGGCTGGCCGTCGACGAGCGGGCGTGGATCTTGAGCATCGGGCTATCAGTTCGACCCTGACTCGATGACGGATCCGAACAACACGCAACCCCAACTCATCCTCGTCGCGGACGACGTCCCCGCGAACGTGGAGCTGCTGTTCGACCAGCTCCACGTGCTCGGCTACCGCGCGCTCGCGGCGTCCGACGGTCCGTCAGCGGTCGCCGCGTGCTTCGAGCACAAGCCCGACCTGTGCATCCTCGACGTCGCGATGCCGGCCGGCGAGCTCGGGGTCGACGACCGCTCTACCGGGTTTGAGGTCTGCCGTCGGATCAAGCGCGACCCGCGCACGGCACGGATTCCGGTCATCTTCATCACGGCGCTCAACGACACGACCGACCGCGTGAAGGCGATCGAGGCCGGCGGCGATGATTTCCTCACGAAGCCACACAACCGGCTCGTGCTCGGAGCGCGCGTTCGGAGCCTGCTGCGGCTCAAGGCGACGACCGACGCGCTCGAGGAGAGCTATCGCAAGCTGCGCGAGCTCGAGAAGCTGCGCGACGATCTGATGAACATGATCGTTCACGATCTGAAGACGCCGTTGACCGCGGTCCAGGCAACCCTCGAGATGCTCCACGACGGGGATTTCGGTGGGCTGACGGCCGAGCAGCGCAAGGCGTTGAGCGATGCGCAGAATAAGTCGCAGGATCTGCTCACGCTCATCGAGGACCTCCTTGAGGTGTCGCGGATCGAGGAGACGTCGATGCCGCTCGAGCTCGAGCGCGTCGTACCGTCGGCGTTCCTGGACGAAGTCACGAGTGAGTGGCGGCTTCGTCTGCATCAGGAAGGGGCCACGGCGACGGTCGAGGTCGCGCCGGAGACGCCGGAGATCGAGGCGGACAAGCCGCTCCTGAAGCGCGTCTTCGCAAATCTGATCCAGAACGCGATCACTCACTCGGCGAAGGCAGTGACGCTGCACCTCAGCGCGCGGCGCGAAAACGGCGGCGTGCTCTTCACGGTCGCCGACAACGGGCCAGGAATCCCGCCGGAGTACCAGGAGGTCATCTTCCGTAAGTTCCAGCAGGTAAAGACGCCGCACGCGCCGCGCGTGCGGAGCTCCGGACTCGGCCTCGCGTTCTGTAAGCTGGCGGTCGACGCTCACGGGGGCCGCATCTGGGTCCAGAGCGCCGTAGGGCAGGGGAGCGCATTTCACATCGCGCTGCCACTCGTTCCGCCGCGCGCGGCGACGTCGGCCACCACGGGCGCCGCCCCCGGGGTGGCCGCACTCGCCGGCGGCGACTGAGTCCCACGATTGTCTGGCCGCGCATGACCACACGACCTCAGACCGTCTACATCGAGACGTACGGATGTCAGATGAACGTCAGCGACTCCGAGCTCATGCTCGGCAAGCTGGCGGCGCACGGTTATCAGTCTGTGGAGCGGCCGGACGGCGCGGATCTGATCCTCGTCAATACATGCGCGATCCGCGACCACGCGGAGCAGCGCGTGATCGGCCGCATCGGAGAGCTCAAGCGGCACATGAAGCCGGACACGGTCCTCGGGGTAACCGGCTGCATGGCGCAGCGACTCGGCCCGCAGCTCCTCGAGAAGGCGAAGCACGTCAGCCTCGTCATCGGTCCCGACGGCTACCGCGCCTTGCCCGCGCTCGTCGAGCGCGCCCGCGGCGGCGAGCGCGCGCTCGCGACGTCTTTTGACCTGGAGGAGCACTACGAGGACTTCGCGGCGCGACGCTATGACCGCGTGAAGGCCTGGATCCCGGTCCAGCGCGGGTGCGACTACCGCTGCACCTACTGCATCGTGCCGTACACGCGCGGACCGGAGCGGAGCCGCAAGCTGGCCGACGTCGTTCGCGAAGTGGAGCGGGTGGCCGCCGAGGGCGTGACCGAGGTCGTGCTCCTCGGGCAGACGGTCAACTCGTACGCCGACGGGGAGCACGACTTCGCCGATCTGCTGCGGGCCGTCGGCGCGGTCGACGGCATCCGGCGCGTGCGCTTCACGAGTCCACACCCGAACGACTTCTCCGAACGCGTGATCGAGGCAATCGCCGAAGTACCGGCGGTCTGCGAGCACGTGCACCTGCCGATGCAATCCGGGTCGTCGCGAACCCTCCGCCGCATGCTGCGGCGGTACGACCGCGAGCAGTACTTCGAGTGCGTCGAGCGACTCCGGCGGGCGGTTCCCGGTGTCGCGCTAACCACGGACGTCATCGTCGGTTTCCCCGGCGAGACCGAGGAGGACTTCGAGGAGACGCTGAGCGCGGTGCGGGAGATCGGGTTCGCCGACGCGTTCACGTTCATCTTCTCCCCGCGCGACGGTACGCCGGCGACTCGCCTGCCCGCCGAGCTCGCGGTTCCGGACGACGTCGCCGCCGAGCGACTCCGACGTCTGGTCGCGCTCGTCCGCGCGATCGCGCGCGAGCGTAACCTCCGCCTGCTCGGAACGCGCGACGAGGTGCTCGTCGAGAAGCTGGCGAAGCGCGGCGCTGACCTCCTACAGACGCGCACGCGAGATTTCCGGACCATCCTCGTGCCTGGAGACGAGTCGATGATCGGGAAGTACCTGACGGTCGAGATTACCGGCACGACCGGTTCGACGTTCACCGGGCATCCGGTGCGGGAGCGTCAGTCGCTCCCGTTGGCCGAGTAGCCGCCAAACCTTCCTCGGGCGCGCTGAATCGCACCGGCGCGCGCGCCTGGGGTGACGGCGTCCTGTGGTGCGAGGGCTATGCGTGCAGCCTCCGCGCCGCATGCCGAGCTCCCCACCACCCATCCCGCTGAGCGCGGCGGCCGTCACGCTCTACGTCGCCGGGCTGCTCGCCGGCTTCCGCGGTGCAGTAGGCGCGGCGCTCGTCGTGGCGGCCGTGGTCCTCACTTACGCAGCCCTCATCCGCTCGATCACGCACGCCGCCGTCGCCCTCGTGCTCGCTGCGGGCGCGCTGACGGCGCAGGGCGGCGCCGTGCGTGGCCGGCGGTGCGAGGCCCTGCTTGCGGTCCGCCGGGAGTGGCTGGTCGAGCTCGACGACCGCGCGACTCCCGGTGGATTCGTTCGCGCGCGGTCCCTCGAGCCGGGGTGCCGGATTCCGCTCCGTGTCGCCGTCGACCGCGGGGCCGCCGCCCCGGGGGAGGCCGTTCGCGTCGCTGGTAGCCCCGCGCCGGCGGCTCGCGGGCTCACGGTCGTTCGCGCCGCCGTGCGAACCGTGAGTCGGGCCGGCGTCCTCCGCCGCGTCCGGTCGCGTGCCGCGGCTTCGATCGACAGCACGTTCAGGCGTGACGCACCACTCGCCAAGGCGCTTCTCGTCGCGGACACGAAGTCCCTCACGCCCGAGGTGCGCGAGCGGTACGCGGCCGCCGGACTCGCGCACATGCTCTCGATCTCCGGTCTTCACGTCGGCCTGATCGCGATCGCGCTCGCGGTCGCCGCACAAGTCGCCCGGCTGCCGCCCGACGCGGCGAAGGTGGCGACGCTCGCCGCCCTCGCGCTCTACATCGCGGTGATCGGCGCGCCGGCGCCGGCCGTGCGCGCCGGAATCATGCTCGGCGCCGTCACGCTCTCCCGGCTCGCCCAACGCCCCGTGTCGCCGTGGGCCGTTCTCGCACTCGGTGCGGCCGGTCCGCTCGTCGACCCATCCACCGCCACAGACCTCGGGTATCAGCTCAGCGTTGTCGGCGTCGTTGCGCTCGTGGCCGCCGATGGCCTCGTCCGCCGCCTCGTCGCCGATCGGGTGACGGGCTGGCGGCGTACCGTGGTGACGGCGCTCGTCGGCTCCACGGTCGCGAGCGTCGTCTCCCTGCCGATCGTTGCATGGACCTTCGGCCGGGTGAGCGTCATCGCCCCGCTGACGAATCTCGTCGCCGCGCCGATCATGGCGGTCGCGCAGCCGATGCTCTTTCTCGCGCTCCTCCTCGGCTGGGCGCCGGCCGCCGCGCGGTTCGTCGCCGACGCGACGCATCCACTCCTCGTGGCGTTCGATACGGTCGCCAGCGTCGGCGCGACGCTCCCGTACGCGACGCTGGAGGTCGCGCCGACGCTCGCCACCGCAGCGCTCGCCGCCGCCGCGGTCGCGGCGTTCGTGGCCGCGTGCGTCAGCCGCTACCCCGGCCGGGCAACGGTCGCGGGCATGGCACTGGTCGCGGCGCTCGCGTGGCTTCCGGTCCTCCCACCGCGTCCGGGCGCGGCGGAGCTGCACGTCATCGACGTCGGACAGGGCGACGCCGTCGCGATGCGCACGGCGCGAGGGCGGTGGATCCTCGTCGACGCGGGCCGCGCGTGGCGCGGCGGCGATGCCGGCCGGACGACGGTCGTGCCGTATCTTCGCCGCCGCGGCGGCGACCTCGAGGCGTTTGTGCTCACGCATCCGCACGCCGACCACGTCGGCGGCGCGGCAACCGTAGTGCGTGCGCTCCGCCCGCGCACGTTCTTCGACGCCGCCTTCGCGGGCGCCGGCGACGCCTACCGCGCGGCGCTGGTCAGTGCGGCCGAGGCGGGCGTCCGGTGGCAGCGCGTGCGCCCCGGTGATTCGATCCGCGTCGACGACGCAACCATTACCTTCCTCGCCCCGGACTCTACCTGGACGGCGAGCCTCGCCGACCCCAACGAGGCGAGCACCGTCCTCATGATCCGCGTCGGCGCGGTGCGGTTCCTGCTCACTGGTGACGCCGAGCGCGGCGAGGAGGCGTGGCTCGTGAACCACGCGGGCGCAGGGCTTCGCGCAGACGTGCTCAAGGTCGCGCATCACGGCAGCGCTACGAGCACGACGGCGTCGTTCCTCGACGCGGTGCGTCCGCGGGTCGCGGTCATCTCGGTCGGCGCGGCCAACATCTATGGCCACCCCGATCCGGCGACCGTGCGCGCCCTCGCCGCGGCCGGCGCGCACGTCCTGCGCACGGACCACCTCGGAAGCATCGTCGTGCGAACGGACGGGCGGCGCCTGCTCGTCCACACCTCGGGAGAGCAATGGGACGTGACCGCGCCATCCTCGCCGCAGTGATCGGCCGCCCGCTCGCGCTGCCGCCGCCACTCGTCGAGCGGTTCCCCGAGCTGGCCGCCGCGCGGTGGCGTCGCGGCGGGTTGCCCGTGCGCATCGCCGGTCTGTTTCTCGGGCGCGCGTCCGCTGCCGCGATCACGCTCTGGCGAACGGTCTTCCTCGCCACCCACGCGCGGCTCGACGCGGAGCTACTCTTGCACGAGCTTCGCCACGTCCACCAGTTTCAGGCCAGCCCGGCTTTTCCACTTCTCTACGTCTGGGAGAGCCTGTTCCGGGGCTACCATCGCAACCGGTTCGAGGCCGACGCCCGCGCATACGCTGCGCGGCGCCTGCGGGGCTCACCCGAGTTCCACGCGTGAGGACTTCTTTACCGTGATTCAACACACCGCGACGTCCGTCGTCACGATCGAGCGCTTCATCATCGAGCAGGAGCGGCAGCACCCCCAGGCGACCGGGCAGCTGTCCG
>JBHELH010000290.1:0-4521 GCA_046263215.1 Gemmatimonadaceae bacterium
TCGATCTGGATGCGCCACCCCTGGTCGTCGGTGAGGTGCAGGTGCGCCACGTTCAGCTTGTAGAGCGCCAGCAGATCGATGTACTGCTTCACCTCGTCGACGGTGAAGAAGTGCCGTGAGACGTCGAGCATCCCGCCGCGCCACGCGAAGCGCGGACGGTCTGTGATCCGCCCTGGCGGGACGGTCCACGCGCGCGGCGCACCGAGCACGCTCTGCTCGGCCTCGATCCCGGCCGGTAGCAACTGCCGCAGCGTCTGCATGCCGCGGAACAACCCCGCGGGCCGCGCGGCCAACAGGCGTACGGAGTCTCCGGCGATGGTGAGCTCGTACCCCTCGTCGCCCAAGTCCGGCGGGCCGCCGAGTCGCAGCGCGATGATCCCCCGCGCCGGCGCGTCGCCCGTGGCGGACACGGGGAGCGGGAAGCCTGTGGCCGGCCGGAACAGTGTCGCCAGCGCCTCGCCGACGCGCGCGGCCTCCGCGCTTCCCGACGGCACGACGATCGCCGTCGTGGCGGTGAGCGCAAACGGCGTCCCGGTGCCCGGAACGACGGACGCCGGGCTCGGGACGACGGTGTGGACGCCGAGGCTCGTGAGGGGCGTCGAGGTAGGAGCCGGCTGCGGCTGCTGCCCATCGCTGCGGGTGGCGACAGCGCACGTGAGCACGGCGACGACGCCAAGGTGCGCGATGGAGAGAGTGTTCCAGGCCATGCGGAGTAGCGTTTGGGTTGGGACGTATCTGGGGCAGCAGCCAAAGGTGCCGACCAGGTGGCCGCGCGGGAAGTCACGATGCCTGACGACCATGCCCGCGACCACGGCGAGAGCAGGGAGTCCGAAGCGACCCGTCTTGACCGCGTCACCGGCGTGGCCTAGGGTGGAGCACTCAGATGCCATGAAGCCCGGGGTGCACGATGTGGTCGCCAATACCCCGGACGGAGCGAATCGCGAAACCGGCTGAGGGGGCACCGCGTAGCTCGGTGCCTGCTCAACCGGTTTCGCTTTTCCGTCGACAGGTATCTTTTAATGGAGGCGACCCATGAGAAGTCTCGGCCGTGTAGGCGCCTTGGTCGCCACCGCAGTCGTGTGCGGTGCATGCGGCAACTCCGGCGGCACCGAACCCACCGGGGGATGCGCGCCCGGCACGGTCGCGCTCGACCAGACACGGAGCGGTGTCCTCACCCCCGGCGATTGCACCGATGCGGCGTCCGTCGGCGAGTTCTACGACGAGTACGCCCTCGAGGCGCGGCAAGGGCAGTCTTACCTCCTCCACGTCGAGAGTAACCAGTTCGACACCGAGTTATTTCTCCTGAGCGCAGAGGGCGCGCAAAACGTTCTCGCGTACAGTGATGACTACCGAGCGAACAGCGTTGACTTCCGCGAGAGTACCAATTCGGAGCTCTTCTTCGTAGCGCCCAGTGCCCAGCGCCTCTTGGTACGCGTCCGGGCGTTCGAGCCCGGCACGGGTGGAGGGTATGTGCTGACCGTGAGGTCCTGCGGCGGCGATCGCATCACGGCCAACACGACGATAACCGGAGCGAGCCTCTCGGCGAGTGACTGCGTGGTTCACGAGTCACACGGTATGCAACCGCGCTCCCCGAGTCACGCGGACTTCTATAGCGTTCACCTGAACGCTGGCGACCGGAAGCGCTTCGCCGTCTCGGGGACCGGCTTCGATCCGGCAATGGTGATGGGCGTCCGCTCCTTCGACTTCTACGGGGGCCCGGCCGCGTATTCGAACACCTTCGCCGTCCGCAACGACACGCTCGAGCTATCGGTCTTCGAGACGGGCGACTATCTGCTGATCGTCGGGGCGGAGGCATTCGTAACAGGAGCGTACACGCTGACCATGAGCGATATGCCTCCGGCGGCTGGCATCACCGCATCGGCCCAGTCAGCGCATCGACTCCGCTCGACGCCATAGGGGACGCTGGCCTGCCTTCATGGCTTTGGCCCCCACCCCACGCCATGCGGCGGCGACTAGGGCTGCACGAGTCAGGGACAACGGCATCAGCTCGCGCCAGGGAGGGAGTGGGGCGTGCACCGCGTGGACGCCCTCACCCAGTGAAGATAGGCTCATAGCGCGCGCGGCATGCGCAGCGCGTTCACGATCTCGTCGTGCCCCTTCTTTTGCGCCCAGGCCAATGGCGTCGCCCATGGCGCCCCCGCCGCATCGCGATCCGCGCCGCGCTCGAGGAGCGGCGGCCGGCGAGCGCCCTATTATCGGCGCGATCTCGTCGAAGGGCAGGTCGAACATGTCGTGCAGCACGAACGCGACCCGCTCCGCCGGAGCGAGCGCTTCGAGCACGACGAGCAGCGCGAGACCGACCGAGACGGCCAGCAGCACTTCCTGTTCCGGGTCGGTCACGTGCTCGCGGCTCCCGATCGGTTCGGGCCCGTGCGTGTCCATGAGCTCCTCGCGCCGCGCCTGGCGCGACGCTTCGGGGCAGCCCGCCCGAGATCGCCGCGCTGGCGGGCGAGTGGAGCGGCGAGTACGGCGGGGCGCAGTCCGGCCGCAGCGGGAGCATTACGCTCCGGATCACCGCCGGCGGCGACACGGCCTACGGCGACGTCGTCATGGTCGCGAACACCGGCCAGCGCCCGATCGCCGCCCACGACCCGGGGGAGCACCTAGCGCACGCGCGATCCGCCGAGGTGCTCCGCGTGGCGTTCGTCCGCGTCGCCGCAGGGCAAGTGAGCGGCATGCTGGAGCCCTACGTTGCGCCCGATTGCCAGTGCCAGGTGACGACGTCCTTCACAGGCACGGTTCAGGGGGACGTCATCGAGGGTACCTTCGTCACGCGCGGAGCAGCCGGGCTTGAGCAGTCGGGGCGATGGCGGGTGTCCAGAGGTACACGCTAACATCTTCGGCGCACCGCCATGCCTGCTTGCGTGAGGTCAGGTCACGCGCCGCCCAGCGGTATGCATCGCTCCTCGGTCACCAGGTAGGCCGCGCTCGCGAGATCGATGAAGTTGGCCTCGTCCAGCCCTGATCGTCGCCATTCCTCACTGACGCGGGCGGCGAGCAGCGCGTCGACGTCGTCGAACCAAAGCTCCGCGACGCCGTCGTAGTCCGGCCGGCGAACATCCCCGGGAACGTTCAGCGCCCGCGACTGCACCAGCCGGCGCAGGCCGGGGATGCGGGCGGCGATGGGGCCATGCACGTCTCGCCAGTACACGTCGAAATCCGCATCGGTCATCCCCGGACGTTTCTGGAAGCAGTAGATGAGTTTGATCATGCCCGGATGGCGGAAGTCGTCGCCACGCCTCGTGTCACGACGCGGGCTCGCCGGCGGTAGTGAGACTCGGCGCGTGGCGACTGCCGATCTCGCGCACGAGGTCGACGAGCGCGTCGATGTCGGCTTCCCGCGCGCGGTGGTTGACGATACAGGCGCGAAGCCAGAACCGGCCCCCGACGACCGTACCCGACAGGAACGCGCCGCCGCCGAGCTGCAGCTCGGTCAGCACCGCCTTGTTCAGCAGGTCGAGCCGCAGATCGTCACCCTCGAGCTCCGCCGGCGCGTAACGAAAGCAGACGACGCTGAGGCTCCGCGGCTCCCAGCGCTGGAAGTCGCTCGCTCCGTCGATGCGCCGTGCGAGATGGTCGGCGAGCGCCAGGTCGTGCTCGACGAGTCGCCGGTAGCCGCCGATGCCGTAGTACTTGAGGGTCATCCACACCTTGAGGGCGCGGAAGCCTCGCGTCTGCTGCACGCCGTACTCGCTCAGCCAGGGCGGCCCCTGGACACCGTGCTCGTCGCCGTCCGTGCGGAGGTACGGCGGCACGAGGCTGAACGCGTCGCGCATCGCACCGGCCTCTTTGACCAGCACGAGTCCCGCCTCGACAGGAACGTAGAGCCACTTGTGTGGGTCGACGGCCAGGCTGTCGGCGCGGGCGAGACCGCGGAGCGCGGCTTTGTACCTCGAGGAAACGACGGCCGGCGCGCCGTACGCGCCGTCGACGTGGAGCCACACACTGTGCGTCGCGCAGATGTCGGCGATCGCGTCGAGCGGATCGATCGCTCCGGTGTTCACCGTGCCAGCGCTGGCGACGACCGCCGTCGGAACGTGCCCCCGCGCCAGGTCCTCGCGAATCGCGACGTCCAGGGCCTGAGGCGAGATGCGCAGCGCGGCGTCCGAGTCGACGATCCGAAGATTATCGCTGCCCAGGCCGAGCAGCTCCACCGCCTTCTGGTTGCAGCCGTGGCCTTCGGCCCCCTTGTACACGACGAACCTCGCCGGCGCGTGCTGCAGCCCATGCCCGCGCACGTCCCAGCCGGTCCGCCGCGCGGCGACGAAGCGCGCCACCGCGAGCGCCGTCACCGCGGCCATCGATCCACCGCTCACGAGAAGTCCCATGCTCTGCGGCGGGAAGCCGACGAGCTCCTTGAGCCAGTTCACGACCTGGCGCTCCACGTACACCGCCGCGTGATTCCCACCGGCGACGCTCGGGATCATCTCGACGGCGAGCGCGTCGGCGAAGACGCCCATGACCGCCGGGGGTGAGTTCACCCAGGCGTAGTACCGAGGG
>JBHELH010000291.1:0-3637 GCA_046263215.1 Gemmatimonadaceae bacterium
GGACCGCGGTGAGGCGCGCCCCACGCAGCGCTCCGGCGACGGCCTGACCGCGGAGGCTCCAGGTGCTTCTCGTCTCGCGGTCCCGGAACGCCCCGCCGGGCCCTGCCTCGAAGGTCAGCGTCCGACCAGCGACGCGTCGATCGAACACCCCGCTGGCGCCGACGTCGCGCCCGGCCGCGATGCGCGATTGGTCGAGCGCGCTCGCCGTGCCCGGCGTCCAGAAGATCGCCAGCAGGCGACCGCCTACTACGTCGTTGACGACCCCGTACCTCGCGCATCCGGGAGAACGGGTACGCCACGCTCTCCGAACCGACACGCACGGCGACTACGCGCTCCATCGCCGGGAGCCGATCGTCCCGCTTGCCGCGGAAAAAGCCGGGCAGCGGCGATCCGCCGGGCGCGTCGTAGCCCGCATATGGGTTGCTGCCGTACGGGCGGGAGTATGCCGTCTCTCGCGAGAGCACCTCGCCATCCGGGTGTGCGGCCTTGAACTCCGCCCAGCTCACCGTCTGCGCGTTTAGCCATCGCAGCGTGTCGCCGGCGAACGCACCGACGATCGCCTCGCCGGTCGCCTGCTGCCACCAGCTCTCGGTCTGCCGGTCGTACATGACGAGGTCCGAGTGCCGGAGCCGGCCCGTGGTGCCGAAGTCGAGCACGCGGCCGCCGAGTCGCCGGTCGAACACGATCGCGGTGTTGCAGAGCGGACAGTACGTGACCGCGACCGGCAAATCGCCGATCCGGTCGTTGACGATCTCGTGCCAGATGAGGATCTGGAGCGGATAGGCGCGTGCCTTCCGCGCGTACTCCACGACGATCACCGGCTCGCGCCCCCGGAGCCAGCGGTCGGCGCTCCGCAGGCTCTCAAACCTCGGCCGGTCGATCGCCGGGATGCCGTCCTTGGGTGGGCCGCCCGGGACAATCTCCTCGAGCGGCACGGTGTGGCGAGAGAAGTCGGTGCGCCACTCGCCGCCGGGGCCCTGCGCCAGCTGGTCACTCGGCGTGGCGCAGGCGGCGAGGAGCGCCCCGGCGACGCACGAGAGAGTACGCCTCTTCGGTATCAGCGCGCGAGCTCCGAACAGCTACGACCCGTGACCGGCATGCCTCATGGTGGTCCCGCGCCCGCGCGCCGCTCGTGAAGACTCGGCAGGGTGTCGGGCGCCGAAGCGCCAGTCGCCCGCCGCAGACGCACGTACGCCGCGCCGAGGATGAGGCCGTAGATCAGGTGCCCAACGAGGCTCCCCATCGCCACCGGGCGCATCGGCGGCATGCGGAGCGCAGCGAATGGCGGCATGCTAAGGAAGACGGGCATGAGGATCAGCGCGCCGAGCACCCACCAGATCACGCCCCACGCCGCGCCCCACCCGAGACCGCTGCGGTAGTTGTCGGCGCGCCCGCCGAGGAAAGCGCCGAAGAGCGCGCCGATGACGGCGCTGTTGAGCAGGTGATAGAGCCAGCCGGCCACCAGGCTCTGTGACCCGACGACCATCGCCACCATCGCCATCATCGCCATCGTGCCGCCGTCCGGGGTCGGCGCCGACATCATCTGCATCATCATCCCGAACACCACGCCCGCCACGAGCCCCGCGACGGCACCGCCGAGGATTCTCGATCGCATCGTCATCCCTCCTTCTGTGGATGGGCCCGGCCGCGCAGCCACGCCACCGCGCGCCGCGCTTGCTCGACGCAGGTCTTGGCGAGCGTCACGAGTCGCGACTCCGGAAGGTTGCCGACCATAGCGTGGAGCAGCCCCGGCTCGCGCCACGAAACAATGTGGTAGCCGGCCCGCTTGGTACGGTCGAAGCGCGGCGGCCCGCCGGCGTCTGCCAGCTCGGCCCGGTCGGGCACCACGAAGTACGAGACGGCCGCGTCGTCCACCTCGTACTCCACGACCGCGCCGCGCCGGCCGTCCAGCACGCACACCCGCGCCCCGCGGAGCTCGGCGCCCGGGAGCACGGGCACGTGCACCGCGAAGTGCACGTGCCCCGCGAGCCAGCGGGTGACCTCAGCCGGGTCGGACGACGCGATGTGTGTCTCGCCGAGTGTCTTGGCGTGGTCCCCTGCGATCGCCGTGATGGGATCGGCGGGCGCGTCGCGCAGCAGTTGGTCGACGGTGAGCGCGCCCGCGAGACCGACCAGGAGCACGACCGCGGCAGCGAGCCATTGGGCGCGATGGTGCCCGCGTGACGGCGGCTGCGAGCCCGTGCGGGCGCGAGCGATTGCGCTGAAGAGACGCCCGCGCACGTCTGGAGGAGCGTGCTCGCGAGCCGCCCCATCATGGATCGCGTCACCGAGGGCGAGCATGTCGCGCACGAACTGTTGACAGGCGGAGCACGCCTCCAGGTGCTGCTGCGCCTCGATCACCTCTGGAGACGGCACCTTGGGACCGGCACCCGGCCACAAGAGGCGCCTCGTCCGTCCGCACGTCATGGTCACGCTGCTCACGCTTCCCCCCACACGCTCGCCGCCGGCAGTCGCTGCCGGAGCGCCTCTCGCAGATTGCGCCGCGCCCGGAACAACCGCGACGCGACTGTTCCCTCCGGAATGCCGAGCATCTCAGCGACCTCGCGCTGACGGAACCCTTCCACGTCGGTGAGCCAGACGACCGGCCGCAGGTGCTCGTCCAACTCATCCAGAGCGGCGGCGAGGCGTTCGCGAGTTAAGGCGAGGTCGGCCTGCTCGTCGGGCGCCTCCGCGCTCCGCCACGAGGCCAGCGCGTCCTCGAACTCATACTCCTCGAGGTCCGAGGCGAACGTCTCGGCGCGGCGTCGCTGAGCGCGAAGTCTGTTGAGGTTCGTCCGCGTCAGGACCGTGAACAGCCACACCTTCGCCGCGTCGCGCTCGCGCAACTCGCTGAATCGCCCAAAGGCGCGCAGCATTGCATCCTGAAGCAGATCCTCGGCGTCCGCACGTCGCCCGCCACAGAACCGAAGCGCAGTTCGGTAGAGGGCGTCGAGGTGCTCACTCAGCACCTCTTCGAACGCCCTCGGGTCGCTCGGTCGTGACGGCCTGCGAAAGACTCTCACGCCATCTGCCTCCCACCAGCGGGGCTCACATCTTCTCGAGCCCCTCGATTCACTGGGACACCGCGGACCGCGATTTCCTTCACACGTCCGGGCGGTCCATCGCCGTGAAGAGGTTGTTGAGCGACTCGGCCAGGGTAGGGTGGGAAAAGACGCCGTCACGGAGCGCGGCGTAGGGAAGCCCGCCCATCATCGCGACCTGGAAGAGCGTCGCGATTTCTCCGCCCTCCAGCCCGAGCACGGCCGCGCCGAGGATGCCCCCCGACCCGGCGTCCACGACCGCCTTCATGAACCCGCGGGTCTCGTCCACCTCGAGCGCGCGCGCCACATGGCTCATCGGGAGCTTCGCCACGCGTACCGGCCTCCCGGCGTCCGCCGCCTCGCGCTCCGTCATCCCCACGCGCCCGAGCTGGGGGTCGATGAACACGGTGTAGGGCACCAGCCGGCCGGCGGTCGTCGCGCTGCCGCCTTGCAGAAGGTTCGTCCGGAGGATGCGGAAGTCGTCGTACGAGATGTGCGTGAACGCGGGCCCACCGTTCACGTCGCCGAGCGCGTAGACGCCGGGTGCCGTCGTCTCGAGCCGCTCGTTCACGCGGACGAAGCCCCGCCGGTCCGTT
>JBHELH010000292.1:0-7377 GCA_046263215.1 Gemmatimonadaceae bacterium
GTCGGGTTACTCGTCGCGCAATGGGGCGGCGCGGCGATCCGCCGGCTCCTGATCGCCAGCGAGGGCGTCTCGCTCGACGTCTTCACCGATTGGCGGACGCTGGGGGTCGCAATCAGTGCCGCGCTCGCGGCGGGCATCGCCACGGGGCTCGCGCCCGCGTTGCTCTCGGGCAGGGGCGATCTCGCGGCCTCGCTCAAATCGGGCGCGCGCGAGGGGACCTATCAGCGATCGCGCACGCGCGACGCGTTGCTCGTGACGCAGGGCGCGCTCTCCGCCGCGCTCCTCGTCGGCGCGGCGCTCTTCGTGAAGAGCCTCGGCAACGTCAAAGCCATGCGGATGGGATACGACGCCGAGCCCGTGCTCATCGCGAGCCGCAGCCTGCGCGGGACTGAACTCGACGACACCGCGCGCGTCGCGCTCCGCCGCTCGCTCCTCGCGACCGCACAGGCACTCCCCGTGGTCGAGTACGCGGCCTGGGTAAGCAGCATACCGTTCATGAGCACGTCCACCACCAACCTGTTCGTCGCCGGGATCGACTCGGTCCGGCAGCTCGGCGCGTTCAGTTACCAGACGGCGACGACTGACTACTTCCGCGTCATGGGAACGCGCATCCTCCGCGGTCGCGGGTTCAGCCCGGACGACCGCGCCGGCGCGCCGCGGATCGCCGTGGTGAGCGAAAGCATGGCGAGGGCGCTCTGGCCGGGGAGGGACGCCATCGGCCAGTGCATGCGCGTCTTCGCCGACACGATGCCGTGCAGCACCGTCGTCGGCATCGCGGAGGACATGGTGCAGGAGGAGCTGACGTCGACCAAGCGTTATCACTACTACCTGCCGATCGAGCAGCACCGGCCGGCCGGCGGTCATTCGCTGCTGATCAAGGTCCACGGCGACCCGGCGCGTCAGGCCGAGGGCGTGCGGAAGGCGCTGCAGCGTGTGATGCCGGGGCAGTCCTATGTCACCGTGCGGCCGTTGCGCGAGCTGGTCGACGGCACGCGCCGATCGTGGCGGCTCGGCGCGACGATGTTCGTGGCATTCGGGTCGCTCGCGCTCGTCGTGGCGGCCGTCGGACTGTACGGCGTGATCGGCTACAACGTGACGCAGCGGATGCACGAGCTGGGCGTGCGAGTGGCGCTCGGCGCGCAGTCGCGCGACATCCTCCGACTCGTCGCCGGCCAGGGCGTGCGCTTCGCCCTTGCGGGGGTCGCGGTCGGCAGCGCGCTCGCGCTCGTCGGAAGTCGCCGGCTGCAGCCACTGCTGTTCGAGCAATCGGCGACGGATCCAGTGGTCTACGCCGCTGTGGGTGCCGTGCTGCTCCTCGTCGCACTCGCGGCGAGTGCGCTACCTGCGGCGCGGGCGGCGAGAGCGGACCCGAACGCGGCGTTGAGGGCGGAGTAAGGCGCGGGATCGCTGCGCGCCGGCGCACGTCTTCGTCCCACGACGGCTCAAGGGGGAGGAGAACTCTGCGCCGGCCGCTGTCCGCGGTTGGGCGGCCGCCCCGCCCGCGCCGGGACGCGCCGCATGACGCGCCACAGCTGCATGGCCTGGCGATTACCCGGCGCGACTCGGGCCATCAGGATGCCCTCGATGACCGTCACCGTCCCCATCGCCTTCTTGAGCTCCTGGCGAATGGCGGCGGTCGCACGCGAGCGCCGCTGCCGCGCCTTGTCCGCCTCCCTCGTCACCGCGGCGAGCTGCCGCGCCTCCTGCGTGAGCTGCGCGATGATGGCGTCGGGCTTGACGCCGCCGTTGTTCACCGCCTCGTCCCACGTGCTGCAAACGTACCGCGCGGGAACGTCGATGCTGAACGCGGTCTCCTGGACCTCGACGAGGTTGGTGGGATCGCTCGTCGGTACGAGACGGGGCAGGTTGCCGGGGATGGGGATCCTCCCTGAACGGGCGTGAGCGACCGGACTCGTCGCGTGGCCGGGCCATAGACGCCACGCGATCCCGCCGAAGGCTCGCTC
The DNA here is from genome assembly GCA_046263215.1 of Gemmatimonadaceae bacterium. Taxonomy (GTDB): domain Bacteria; phylum Gemmatimonadota; class Gemmatimonadetes; order Gemmatimonadales; family Gemmatimonadaceae; genus JBHELH01. The sequence continues at coordinate 1,965 of JBHELH010000292.1, forward strand.
TCACGCCTTTACGTCGCCGACTATGGAGCGGCCCGGCTAAATGAGCAAATCCTAAGACAGCCTGGGAGCGGTCCCATCGTACCGGAAGGCGTACTGCACCTTGACCAGCAACTCGTTCGACGCGAACGCCCAGCGCCGCCGGTCGACCAGCCCCGGAACCGAACCGTCCGCCGCCACGAGCTCGTGCAGGAGGTTGTGGTTGTAGACGACGAACACGTCGCCCAACGGATTGAAAGTCCAACGAAACCGGGTGTTCCTTCCGAAGGAGTTCGACCCATTGTCGTACTGCACGAAGCTGGTGAGCTGAAGGTCCGGCGACACGTTGACGCGGAAGCGCGTCCCAATCAGGTCCTGCGTGAACCGCCCCTGCGGGAGCCGGCCGACGTTCCGGACACCCGTCAGCTCGGTGATGAAGAGCGCTGACGGCTTCCAGGCCGCCGTCAGCTGGAGCTCGTCGAGCTTCCCGCTGTAGAAGTCGCCGAACCACCAGGTGAGCTGCCCGCTGAAGCGGCGCTTGGCGGCGAGCCCGCCCTCCAGCCGGTAGCGGTTCCAGTGGTAACGCCCGGCCGGGATCGCGACGCCGTCTGAGATCTCGAACGGTTCGTCGAGGCGCTCGCCTGTCGGCACGACGTTGATCTCGAAGCGGTCGCCGCTCTCGAGGCGCCAGTTCACCGGCGCGGTGAAGACGCGGTAGCTCTGCCACCGGCCGTCGCGGTCCGTCACGAGCGTGTTGAGGAACTCGTGGAACATCTGCCGGACGCGTAGCCCGGCGATGGGCCGCCGCGGCCTGGGGCTGTAGTTGACGTTGAAGTTCGTGATCCGCACTCCGGCCGCGGGACGAAGCCCAGCGACGGGAGGAACGCGTTGCCCAGCGACTTGTGGGTGAAGGCGATGTCCCAGAGGTCGTTCGGGTAGTCGATCTTGAAGCCGAACGCGCTCTTCTGCCCCGTGAGGTCGCCGCGGTCCATGGCGAGGCCCCAGACGCCCACGAGGAAGTTCTTGTCGCCGCGGAAGCGCGAGGTCTGGTAGATGAGGTCGGGCCCGAGAAGCCAGCTCCGCCCCCTGTCCAGCGGATCGCCCGCTGTGGCGATGAAGCCGACGGAGGACTCGCGCAGCACGTTCTGCTTGACGCGCATGACGCTCATCGTCGCCGCCGGCGCGAGTCCGCGCACGTCGCGGGTCCGTACCGCGAGCGCGCCGAAGTTCGTACCGCGCACGCGTCCGTTCACCTTGCCGCCGACGTCGATCGGCACTTCGCGCCCCTCCAGCAGCCCAATACGGCGGCTGAAGAAGGGGCGCACGTCTTCGCCTAGGCCTAGGCCGAACTCGAAAATGTCGGCCCCCTCAAGGAAGAACGTCCGCTTCTCGGGGAAGAAGAGCGGGAAGCGGGTCAGGTTGGTGCGCCGAGCCGCTGCGTCACGTCGAGGCTGAGGTCCTCTTCGTCTTGGACCGGACGTGTCGGGGCGGGTAGCCCGGCGCCGGCGGTGACGGAAGGGCGGACAGTCAGCCCGAGGCCCAAGTCGAAGCGAGGAAGGTTCCTCAGGAGGCCGGCACGGCTCGTCTGCGTGATCTCATAATCGCGCTCCGGGCTGGCCCAGCGGTCGGTCTCCTGAAGGCGCTGGACGTTGAAGCCCCACGCGTCGAGCCCGCGCTTGAACATGAGACTCTTGACGGGGATCCGAATCTCGGCCGACCAGCCGTTCGGTGTGCGCGCAGTCGCGGCCTCCCACACGGTGTCCCAATTGGCGTTCTCCCCCTCGCCCTGGTCGGCGACGAGCGCATCGTAGCGCGCGCCGTTGGGGTTGACCGCGAACACGTAGCCGGAGCGGCCGTCCAGGTAGGTGTCGAGGACGATCTTGATGTGGTCCTCGTTCGCCAGCGGCGCGTCGCGCTCCCGGGCGAAGGCGACGATGCCGGTCGGTTCGGGGTCGTCGGCCCGCACTCCGATGACCAGCTCGTTCTCACCCGCGAGCACGCGCACGATGGTCCGCCCGGTCGGCGCGGCTCCCTCACGAGGCTCGATCTGGACCAGGTCCGTGATCGAATCCGCGGACATCCACACCGGCTCGTCCAAGACGCCGTCCAGCCGGAGACCGCCCCGCAGGGCGCCCGCAGGCATCGCGGGCCGCTCGGCGCGGGACGGGGTCCCAGCGGGTGACGCGCCGGCCTGGGCGTACGAGGCGCGCGCCGCGAGTAGCGCCAGAAGAACAGTGACTACCTGTGGCCAGCCGACTATGGGCGACCGCTCGCCCGGTGCAGCTGTCGAAGCGCTCATATTAGGGCCAATCATGGACGCCAGCAGGATGCGGGTCCAGTCGCGGCGGCTTGCCACGTTCCTCGCCCTCGAGCGGAACGTCGTGGCCGTGGCCGCCGCGATGTTCCTCATGGGACTCGGCGAGGAGCTGTGGAAGCGCTTCGTGCCGAAGTATCTGGAGGCGCTCGGAGCGCCGGTCGTGGCGATCGGCCTGTATGGGACGGCGCGCGACTTCCTCGACGGCGTCTACCAGTACCCCGGCGGCTGGGTCGCCGACCACTTCGGGCGGCGCCGCGCCCTGACGCTCTTTGTGAGCGGAGCCGCGATCGGATACGCCGTTTACTGGCTCGCGCCGTCGTGGCCGTTCGTCTTCGCTGGCCTCGTGCTTGTCATGGCCTGGTCGAGCATGGCCAGTCCCTCGCTCTTCGCCGTCGTCGGCGACGCGCTGCCGCGAGAGCGCCGCGCGATGGGGTTCACGGTGCAATCGATCCTCCGCCGCGTGCCGATCGTCGTCGCACCGACGCTCGGCGGGCTGGCGATCGCGGCGCTCGGGGTGCGCGCCGGTGTGCGCGCCGGGCTGCTCGCTGCCATCGTGCTCGCACTCGTGACCCTCGTCGTCGTCGCGACAGTGAACATTCCATTAGTGCCTCAGCACGCGCCGACGAACATCCGCGGGATCTGGCGCTCTCTGCCCACGGCCTGCCGGCGGCTCCTGGCATCGGATGTCTTCATCCGCACGAGCGAGGGGCTGGTGGATGTGTTCCTCGTCCTCTACGCGACGAACGTTGTTGGCATCACCGCCCCGCAGTTCGGCGCGCTGATCGCCGTGCAGATGTCGACGTCGATCCTCGTCTACGTCCCGGCCGCGCGCGTCGCCGACCGGGCCGGCCGGAAGCCCTTCGTGATCGCCACGTTCCTCGCGTTCTCACTGTTTCCGCTCGCCGTCGTCGCCGCGCGGAGCTTCGGCGCGCTTCTCTTGGCGTTCGTCGTCGGCGGGCTTCGCGAGATCGGCGAGCCGGCCCGCAAGGCGCTCATCGTCGACCTGACGCAGCCGCACCTGCGTGCGCGCTCGGTCGGGCTGTACTATCTCGTCCGGAGTCTGGCCATTGCCCCGGCGGCATTCGTCGGGGGCCTGCTGTGGAAGCTCTCCCCGGCAATACCGTTCTATGCGGCGGCCGCCATCGGCCTTATCGGTACCGTCGTGTTCGCGGTCACAGTAGACGAGCGCCACGCCGGATAGGGGTCGCACCGCCGGCACACTCGATACTCACGTTGGAGGCAACATGAGCGGAAGCTCCCTGATCACGCGCAGAGCCCTGGCCGTCGTCGTCGCGAGTGCGGCCGCGGCCTCGATGGCTGCCGCGCAAAACACGCCCCGCGGGGCTGCCAATTGGAGCGCGGTCGAGCAAGCGCTCGGGCGCAAGGGCGCTATGCAGCCGGGCGACGTGATGCGGTTCAGCTTCGCGCGGCGCGACCTGCGGGTGACGGCGAGAGGGGTCGAGCTCCGCCCCGCGTTCGCCCTCGGGTCGTGGGTCGCCTTCAAGCGGGTCGGCGGCGGGCACGCGATGGTGATGGGCGACCTCGTGCTCACCGAGGAGGAGGTGAACGGCGTCATCTCCCGCCTCCAGGAGGGCGGCGTTCAGCAGACGGCACTGCACAACCACGTCCTCGGCGAGTCGCCGCGCGTCATGTACCTGCACATCGCGGCGCACGCGGACCCGGCGGCGGTCGCGCGCACGATCCGGGCGGCGCTCGAGGCCACGGCGACCCCGCTCGACACGGCGACCGGCCCTACGGCGGCAGCCGCGGCGTTCGACCTGGACACCGCGCAGATCGCCCTGACGCTCGGGCACGCGGGCCGCGTCAACGGCGGCGTCTACCAGCTCAGCATCCCGCGCGCGGAGCGGGTCACGGAGCGCGGGCGCGAGGTCCCGTCGTCCATGGGCCTGGGGACGGCCATGAACTTCCAGCCGACCGGGAGCGGGCGGGCCGCGATCACGGGCGACTTCGTCATGACGGCGCGTGAGGTGAACCCGGTCACCCGCGCGCTCCGCGAGAACGACATCGAGATCACCGCGCTGCACAGCCACATGCTGGGCGAGCAGCCGCGGCTCTTCTTCATGCACTTCTGGGCGAACGACGACGTACTGAAGCTCGCGCGGGGGTTGCGGGCGGCGCTCGACCGGACGGCGACCAGAAGCGCGGGCCGCTAAACGTCTCGTCGAGGGCCTTTGGCAGCTCCGTCGGCCGATTCGGCAGTTGCCCGGGACGAAGCGGGGGGACGAAGCGGGGGAGGGAAAAGGCGGCGGACCAGACGCGGACCGGCCACTCGGTCGTCCTTACCCAAGGCAGCAACCACGGCTTTAACGCGAAGCGGCGTTGCTCGCCGTAGGCCCCTGCGGAACCTGACCAGGCTCTCCGTCCTTATATTTCGGCAGATCCATGCGCTCTGCCCGCCGACTCACTGCGCTCCTCGTGAGCTTCCTCTTCGCCCACCTGTTGTGGGCGGGGAGTGGCTTCGCGTGCACAATGCCCACCGCGGACCACGGCAGCGGCGCCGCAATGGCCGGCATGGAGATGCCCGGCGATATGGCGGGCATGGACATGGGGAGCACGACCGTGCGCGGCCAGGGCGATGACGTGGCGCACCACCACGCTCCCTGCGAGTCTCCGTCGACTTCCGACGACTGTCAGACGATGACGCCGTGCGCGCCGCTCGCGCTCGCGTCGGTCGAGGAGTTTCTCGAGGCCCCGCACGCGGTGCCGTCGTTCGTCACGCCGGTCGCGGTCCTGACGCCCCCGTCCCGGGTCTCGCCGCCCGAGTCTCCGCCTCCCAGGGCCTAGTCCAGCTCACAACACAGCATTCGTGAGCCGTTCCAGGCCGCCGTTCGACCAACGGCTCGCCTGAACGGAGGTCGCGCACGCCGTCGGCTCCTTCCGGGCCGGTCGGCCGCGCACCGTGGACTTCACCCTTGGGGCTCTATGCTTTGGAGCAAAGCACCCGCTCGTCGGGCGGCACGCCCGCGCGGGCATCTGATCCGGTGGGCGCATCGCAGCGCTCGCCTGGCCGCCAGCGCTAGTCTCACCGTCGCACCCCTCGGCGCCTCCGCCGCGCAAGCGGGCGACGCGCCGCGCACTCAGGCGGCCGAGGTCGCAACC
>JBHELH010000293.1:0-134992 GCA_046263215.1 Gemmatimonadaceae bacterium
CCGCGAAGTCCCGGTGCTCCGCCCGCTGCCCCGGCGGGAGCGTGACGTCGGCGCTCGGTCAGCAGGGTGACCGTGCACCGTTCGAGCGCCCGGTAGCGACGTACGACGCCTTCGCCGCCGTGGTGAGCGCCCGCGCCGCCCGACCCCACGCGGAGGGCGTACTGGTCGATGCGAAGCGGGTACGCCGCCTCCAGCGACTCGACCGGCGTGTTGAGTGTGTTGCTCATGCCGACGTGCACCGCGCTGGGGCCCGGGCCGCGCGCGCTCGCTCCTTGTCCGCCGCCGAGGGTCTCGTAAAAGGTCCAACCGCCTCCGCCGAACGTGACGTTGTTCATCGTTCCCTGCCCTTGTGCCGCGACCTCGACCCCGGCATCGGCCAGCGCCGCGAAGATCGTGTCCGCGATTCGCTGGGACAGCTCGACGTTCCCCGCAGCGACGGCCGCCGGCCAGCGTGCGTTGACCACCGAGTCCTCGGGCGCCACGAGCTCGATCGCTCGGGCGATGCCGTCGTTGGTCGGGACCTCGTCGTCGAGGAGCGTACGGACCACGAAGACGGCGGCGGCGCGCGTGACGGCGATCGGGCAGTTCACGTTGCCGCGTACGCGCGGCGCGCTCCCGGTGAGATCGACGCGGAGCCGACCATCGGCCGCGCGCACTTCGACGATGATCGGCACATCCTCGTCGCCGACGCCGTCACCCTCGAGGCGGTCTCGCGCGCGACCGACGACGCGGCCGAGCGCGGCGATGCGCGCGCGTGTCCGACGCTCTGTATAGTCGAGCAACGCGTCAGCCGCCGCGCCCAGACGGTCCGGGCCCTCGCGGACGCGCAGCGCGCGCCAACCATGTGCGCCGGCGGCGCACGCTGCGCGCTGCGCCTGGAGGTCGCCGAGCCGCTCCGCCGGCGTGCGGACGTTCGCGAGGAGGAGCGCGAGCAGCTCAGGATCCGGCTCCCCTCGTCGCACGAGTCGCACGGGCGGGATAACGAGACCCTCCTGTACAAGTTCGGTCGCGCCCTGCGGCATACTGCCGGGACTCATCCCGCCGACGTCCGCATGATGGGCACGTACCGCCGCGAAGCCGCCGACGGCGCCCTCAACCTCGATCGCCTCGACGAGCGTCAGGTCTGGCAAATGTGACCCGCCGCGGTACGGGTCATTGAGGAGGAAAACGTCGCCAGGCGCGGGCTGCTGCGCCATGACAGCCCGGACCGACTCTGGCATCGCGCCGAGGTGGACGGGGATGTGCGCCGCCTGCGCGATCATGCGCCCGCCGGCGTCGAAGAGCGCGGCTGACGCGTCCCGCCGCTCGCGGATGTTGGGTGACAGCGCGCCCCGCACGAGCACGACGCCCATCTCTTCGGCGATCATCGCCACGGCATTCGCCATGACCGTTAGCTCGAGCGGATCGAGCGCCGCAGCAGGACTGGGGGCGGCGGTGCTCGTCACGCGATCTCTCGCTCGAGCATCCATCCCCCGAGGTCCAGGCTGCGCGCAACCCACCCCGGCTTCACGTGCAACGTTGCGTCCGGAAGCGTGATCGTCGCCGGGCCGCGGACGACGGAGTCGAGCGGTCCGCCGCTGTCGTGCAGGTCCTCGGTATTCGACGAGGTCGCGGGCCCGCGCAACCGCGAAAGACGAAGCGGACGGGCCGTCCCACTAACCGCGCATCGTACGCTGACCAACTCGACCGGCCGCTCGAGCGTGAATCCGAACCGGGCGACATGGAGCTGCGCGAAGCGAGCGCCGAGCGCCGCCGGCCCGTCGTCGATCGCGACCGGGACGTCGAGCTCGTGCCCCTGGCCGGCATAACGCGCGCGGAGCCACCACTGTGTTTGCTTGTCTGACGCGGCTCCGGCGCGCTCGCGGACATCGTGAAGCGCGGTGCGCAGCTCGGTCGTCTCGAGCGACGCCAGTCCTCGCATCAGGCTCGCCATCGCCTCGCGCCGCTCCGCGGCAACCGCCAGTCCGAGCGCGCTGAGGACGCCGGCGAACGGCGGCACCAGCACGCGTGTGACGCCGACCCGCTCGGCGAGGCCGCACCCGTGGAGCGGACCGCCACCGCCGAAGGCGACGAGCACGCAGGTGCGGGGGTCGATGCCGCGCTCGACGCTGACGCGTCGCAGCGCGCGCGCCATGCTCGCGTCGACCGTCGCCACGACAGCCGCCGCGACGCGCTGCGACGGCGCTCCGAGGTTGGCGGCCAGCCCGTCGATCGCGCGTCGAGCCGCGCCGACATCCAAGGCCACGCCGCCGCTGAAGCGCCCGGCAGTAATGTGTCCGAGGACGACGTGCGCGTCGGTGACCGTGGCCTGAGTCCCGCCGCGCCCGAACGCCGCGGGCCCGGGCGACACGCCGGCACTCCGCGGACCGACGCGCAACGCGCCGCCGTCGTCGACCCACGCAATGCTCCCGCCGCCGGCGGACACCGTCTCGACGAGCACGCGGGGCAGCGCGATCGGGACGCCGGCCACGGCCCCGCCGGGCTCCACGAGCGGCTCGCCGTCCAGGATCAGGCCGACGTCGGCGCTCGTCCCGCCGATGTCGATCGTGAGGGCGCGAGGAAAGCCGGCCGCCCTCAGCACCGCGGCCGCTCCCACGACGCCCCCTGCGGGGCCGGAGAGCGCCAGCGACGCTGCACCACGCGCGGCCTCGGCCGCGTCCCGCATGCCGCCGCTCGACGTCATGACGCCGAGGGCCGGGAGATTCGCCGCGGCGAGGCGGGCAGCGAGGCGACCGAGATACCGCGCGACGGCGGGGCGCAGGTACGCCTCCGCGACGGTCGTCGCCGTGCGCTCGAACTCGCGAATCTCCGGGAAGACGTCAGACGAACAGACGACGTCCACACCGGGCGGCAGCCCCTCCTCGAGCGACCGCGCGAGCTTGTCTTCGTGCCGCCGGTCGGCGTATGCGTGCAGCAGTGAGACGGCGACCACCTCGGGCGCGCGGGACGCCGCCGCCGCCGCGCACGCGACCGCGTCGTCGTCTGTCAGCGGACGCACGACGGCGCCGGGCGTGATACGCTCCGGGACGCCGACCGTTGCGTCCCGCGCCACGAGAGCCGGCTCGTGGTGCGCGGTGAGGTCGTAGAGCGACGCCCGGTTCTGGCGCCGGAGCTCGAGGAGGTCCGTGAACCCCTCCGTCGCGCACAGCACGACCCGCGCGCCCGAGCGCTCGAGCAGCGTGTTGGTCGCGACGGTCGTTCCGTGGACGAGGCGCGTCACGTCGCGCGGCAGGCCCGAGCTGCTCCCCAGCGCCAGGAGCGCGTCCTCGACGCCGACGCTCTGGTCGGCCGGCGTGCTCGGAACCTTTCGCGCTTCGACGCGGCCTTCCTCGTCCACCGCCGCAAGGTCAGTGTACGTCCCACCGACGTCGACTCCGACCCAGCGGCTCAGGAGGCGTGCGCGCGGCCGGGCGCCGGCGCCCGCGGGACCGCGCCCGGTCCGCGCGCGTCGGCGGCCTCGCGACTCGCGCGCGCGCGGGCGACGCGGGCGAGGCGTGCGAAGGCCCACGCGGCCGCTATGTGGGCCGGGAGCACGAGCGCAATCGCGGGAAGGGTAGCCTGGTCGGAAAGCCCGAGCGCGTACAGAACCACCCCGAGCAGTGACGCGACCGCGATAGCGACGGCCAGCACGCGGGCGGGCCCGCGCGCTCGTGGTCGATACGTCGCGAGTGGCGCAAGAACGACGAGCACGATCGCCAGCGGATTGAGGTGAAGCAGGTTCTCGTTTCGGTAGGCGAACATGTGGTGCGTCGCGAGCCAGAGGAATACCAGCAAGAGGCCGCCGACCCCGGTGACGAGCGCCCACGCCGCGGCGGCGCCGGCGAACGGGGCCCGGGCGCCGCGGCGGTCGAAGCCGGCCAGCCAGCCCAGCGCGGCGAGGAGACCCCCAACGATCACCCCCACCACGGCGTATCGGCGCGCCAGCGGCGGCGCGTACAGGAGCTCAGGTGCCCGACTCGCGGTGTAAAGCTGCCGCTCCTCGGCGACCAACGGCGTCACCGCGCCGTCCGGGCGTCGGACTCGGACCTCGCGGAGCCGGTCGCGCATGCGCATCGGGACGAACATCTCCTCCCACGCGGTCAGGGGGCGGTCGGCGAGCGGGCCCAATCCGACGGCGATGCCCATCTGCGTGAGCGGCATCCCTTCCATGAGTCGGACGCTCTCCGACCGGTACGTGTTCGGCGTCATCGTGTTCGACGTTGCCGTTTTGAGGGCGCCGCCGAGCGCGCGGTCTACGGCGTCCCGGAGCCGCGTCGAGCAGTTATCCCGAAAGTAGTCGTACCAGTAGTACTTGTTCTCCTCGCGTTCATTCCACTCGGCGAAATCGCGGAGGGCAAGCGCTTGCGCCGGCGTGAGGGTGAGCCGCTGCACGGTGATCGACCGGTTGGCGGCGCGATAGAACGCGAGCACCTGGCCGATGTCGACGCTTTCCATCCAATAACGCATACGGCCGCGAACGAACCGGAGAATGAAGTCGGGACCGGAGGCGTCGAAGATCCCCCAGTTATACGTCTCATTCGTCCCCCGGGCGTCGTCGCGAATCCACAGCGCGTTGTGTCCGTAGCGCTCCCACACCTGGTCGCCCTGGCCGAGCGTGACCACGTAAACGGTCAGCTCCGACCCGGGCTCCGCGGCCGACGGCGGTACCAGCTGCGCCGCCCCCGCGGAGGTCGCCGCGGCCGTGAGCACTACGGACACGGGTAGGCCTCGCAAGCCGGTCGCCGTCCGACGCCAGACGCTCATAGCCGCGCCTCGCGCCCCTCTTCGGCGGCCCTGTAGACTGCCTCGACGAGCTTGTACACGGCGATCTGGTCGGTCGGCGGCTCGTAGGGCGCACCGCCTTGCAGAACGGCGACGAAGTGTGCGAGCTCGGAGCGGTACGACTGGATGAAGGCGTTCTCGCGCGCCGTTCCACCGGTCGGCGAGACGTCGGTCGCGCGGCCGTTGAGCTCTTTCACGACACGGAGCGGCGCGAGCCGCGCGCTGCCGCGCGACGACACGACCTCGAACCACCAGCGCTCGTCCTCCCCAACGTACGAGCCGTTTACGTCGAAGCTGAAAACGACGCCGTTCGTGAATTCGAGTTCTACGACCATCGCGTCCTCGACCGCCCCCGCTCCCTTCCCCCGGTCCATGTGAGCCCAGACGCGCGACGGCTGCGGAAAATCCGCGAGCCAGAGCGCGAGATCCAGCATCGGCAAACCGAACTCGAGGAACGCTCCGCCGCCCGCCTCGGCCCGCCGATGCCGCCAGCCTTCCGGCGGCCGGCGCAGGTGGTACGCGCCGGCGCGGACGGCGGTCATCTTCCCGAGCTCCCCGCCCCGCAGAAAGCTGTCGAGCATCTGCACGTCGGTGCGGAAGCGGTGGTTGTTGCCGACGATGACGTACCGCTCCGCGCGCGCCGCGGCCGCCACGATCCGCTCCACGCCGCGCGCACTGAGCGCGAGCGGACGCTCGCAGAGCACGTGGACCTTCGCCGCGAGGGCGCTCAGCACGTGCGGCTCGTGCAGGTGGTTCGGCGTCGCCACGATGACGGCGTCCAGCTCACCGGACTCGAGGAGATCCTCGATGTCGGTGAACGTGTCCGGCACGCCGAACCGGTCAGCCAGCGCCCGCGCTTTCGGTCGGTCGTTGTCGCAGATCGCCACGAGCTGCGCCCCGCGCATCTTCGAGAGCACGGGCAAATGCGCAAGCTGCGCAATGGCTCCAGCGCCGACGATGGCGATGCGGGTGTTGGGCTTCGACAAGAAAGGTCTGTAGAGAAGCTATCGGCTTTCGGCTATCGCCTACCAGTCGCAAGGAGGGTGGCCTGCGCGCCGCGTATGGGAATACCGCAAAGTGCGTTGGAGGTTGCGCGGCGCGGCTATCAAATACAAGCCCGGCCGCGCGCGCGGCCGGGCCGTCCACATTACGGATAGCTGATAGCTGATAGCTGAAGTACCGATAGCGCCCGTCAGTCGACAGGCTCCACGATCGTGCCCGGAAAGTAAGTGCTCAAGATCGTTCTGAAGTCCTGCCCCGCGCGGGCCCGGCCGATGGCGCCCCATTGGCACATGCCGACGCCGTGCCCGTACCCGGCGCCGCGGAACGTGAGCGCCGCCAGGCCGCCGCCCGGGCCCAGCGATGGCTCGACGGTGAAGAGGGAACTGTTGAGAATCTCGCCGTCTGGGACGCGGAGGATGAAGCGAGCGTCGTTGCCACGCAGCATGTACCGGTCGCCCACCGCGGTGATGATCTCGACGAGCCCGGCGCGGCCGGACGGCGTCCTCGTAGTTACGGTGACGCCGCGAACTGTCCCGGGACCGCGCGACGGTACGGCGGCGTACTCCCGCAGGTAGCGCGCGAGGGCTGCATTCAACTGGTCGGCGGCGATCTCGCGCGTCCAGCGGAAGCGTGGAGAGACGTCGCAGTAGAATCGGTCGGTCCCCGGTACGCGGTCGCTGACACGCTGCAGGAACGGCTCGCCGCGCGTCGGCCAGGCCTCGGGGGCTTCCGCCGTGGTGCCGCCGCACGTCGAGTGATAGGGCGCGTTGACGAGCCGGCCCTCGTATTTGAGGACGAGGCCGGCCGTCGATTCGACGGCGCGTGTTCCCACGACCGTCTCGACGTTGACGCCTCCGTAGGCCTGGTCGGCCACGGTCGGCCGAAGGTCGTACCAACGCCCGTCCTTATCGTTGCCGAGTCTGGCGTACGCGTAGCTCCGCGCCGCGACCGCCTGCGCTTCGACAGCGGCAAACTCCCCCATCGTACGCGTCGTGCCCATCTCCATCGGCACCACGCCCTTCAGGTATTCGTCGATCGGGAGGCGGTTGACGACGGTCAGTCCGGCGCCGGACGCGTGGACGAGGATGTCGCCTCGATATCGGCGCCCCGCGTGAACGACGAAGCCACCCCAGGCGGCCGGCCGGACCACGAGCGGGCTCGCCTGGTACTCGCTGCCTGCGCCATCCGGACTGATCACGCGAATGCGTCGCCCCTCGTGCTCGAACCGCCACGCCTCGCCCGCCTCGCCGGCATCGAGAATCGAGGCACCGTCAGCCTCGTAAATGTGCCAGGAAGAGGTCGCGGAGAGACGCACCTCGACAGCGTTGATTGCAAGCGCGACGCGTACATGCTGCTCGTCGACACGTCGACGGGGCGCTGGCGGCGGAGGGCCGGCCGCCCACGCACCTGCGCTACGCAGCGTCGCCGGTGACGGTAGCGCCAGGACGAGCGCGGCACCAGCGGCGCTCACAATAAAGGCGGCGCTACGCGCTCTCACCGCCCGAAGCTGCCGATGGTCACCGGGGCCACAGGAAGGTGCCTCATCCGGCGCGCAGGAAGCCGAGCCGTCGCGGCAACCCGCGCCACAGATGCGACGAAGTCGGCGTCGTCGGCGACACCGCGAATCGTGACGTCGGCGAGCGTTCCAGGACGAAGCTCGGCCGCTCCGGCGAGCAACGTCACACCGTCGACTTCATCCGCCTGCCACATCGTCCGCGCCTTGACGGCCCCGTCGTCGGCCACGCGATCGACGATCGCCCGCACCGTCCGCCCGACGTGGCGCTCTGCACAGTCGACGCTGATCTGACGTTGCAGCTCGAGCAACCGCTCGAGGCGCTCCCGCTTCAGCGGCTCCGGCACGTCGTCCGGCAGCTCGGCCCCCCGAGTGCCTTCCTGCGGCGAGTACGCAAAAGCGCCCGCGCGGTCGAACTGCACGTCATCGAGGAAGGCGAGCAGCGTCTCGAAGTCCGCCTCCGTCTCGCCGGGAAACCCGACAACGCATGTCGTCCGGATCGCGGCGTCCGGTATCACGTCACGGATGCGCGTCACCTTCTCGCGCAGCGTCCGCTGTCGCTCCGGGCGTCGCATCCGCCTCAGCATCTCATCCGACCCGTGCTGGATCGGCATGTCGAGGTACGGCAGGATGCGCGACTCACGCGCCATGAGCTCGAGGAGCCGCGGCGTCAGCCCCGCCGAGTACAGGTACAGCATGCGGATCCACGGAACCGACGTCTCGCGCAGCAGCGCCTCGAGCAGATCGGGCAACGAGACGGCGGTCCCGCGCAGGTCGCGCCCGTAGTGCGCGAGATCCTGCGCGACGAGGTTGATCTCCCGCGCGCCCTGCGCCTCGAGGAGCTGCGCCTCTCGCACGACCTCATCTAGCGCGAACGACCGGTGCCGGCCGCGCATCAGCGGGATGGCGCAGAACGCGCAACCGTGGTCGCAGCCCTCGCTGATCTTCAGATAGCGCACGTGCGGCAGCTCACCGGTGAAGAGCCTCACGCCAGGGTGTACGACTGGCCGATCGTCGATGAGTCCGAGTGACTCGAGCTCCGGTAGCAGGCGATCCATCTCGGATGCGCCGAGGAAGAGGTCGACCTCCGGAAGCGCCTGACGGAGCTCGTCCTCGTGGCGCTGTACCATGCAGCCGACGGCGACGACCGCCCGGCAGCTCCCTTGCTCCTTCAGGCGCCCCGCCTCGACGAGCGCGTCGATCGACTCCTGCTTCGCCGCGTCGATGAAGCCGCACGTGTTCACGACGATCACGTCCGCGTCCGCGGCGTCCGCGGTCGGTTCGGCGCCTCGATCGGCGAGCTGCGCGAGGTAGCGCTCGCTGTCGACCGTGTTCTTGTCGCAGCCGAGCGTGATGACGGCGACCTTCACCGGTAGTTGCCGAACTTGAGCTCGACCCCGAAATCCTTCCCGCGCAGCAGGGCCATCGCGCCCTGGAGGTCATCCTTCGACGGCGAGGTGACGCGCACCTGGTCCCCCTGGATCGCCGCCTGAACCTTCTTGAGCTTCGCGTCCTTGATGGCGGCGGCGACCTTCTTCGCGGTGTCGGAGTCGAGCGCCGTCTTGAGCTTGACCTCCTTGCGGACCGTGTCGCCGCCGGCGGGCTTCGTCTCTCCGATGTCGAGGTTCTTCACCGGAACGCCGCGCTTGATCAGCTTCGCCTGTAGGACGTCGAAGAGCGCGCGCATGCGGAAGTCGTCGTCGGCGACGAGCGAGAGGACGCTTTCGCCGCGCCTGAATTCGATCGCCGCCTTCGACCCCTTGAAGTCGTAGCGCTGCGCGATCTCCTTCTGCGCCTGATTCACGGCGTTGTCGACCTCTTGGAGGTCGACGCCGGTGGTGACGTCGAAGGAGTAGCCCTGTGCCATTCAGAAGTGCTTGTGAGCTTGTGAGCTTGTGGGGGAAGATAATGCCCCGGCGAAACTTAACTCACCGGGGCCGACACAACCCGTGAGCCGCTACCTCACAAGCTCACAAGCTATCAAGCTCAGAAGCCGCTACCCCAGATACGACTCCAACGCCCGCGCGCGGCTCACGTGCCGCAGCCGCGACAAGGCCTTCTCCTTTATCTGCCGCACCCGCTCGCGGGTGATCCCGAGCAGCGACCCGATCTCCTCGAGCGTCATCGGCTCGGTGCCGTCGAGGCCGAAGTAGAGGCGCAGGATCTTCGCCTCGCGCTCCTTGAGATGCGAGAGGGCTTCCTCGATCGATTCGGTGAGGGCCTTCTCGAAGGTCTGCTCGTCCGGGGTCGGGTTGAGGTTGTCCGGCAGGTAGTCGAGGAGCTTGTTGTCTTCGCCGGGAGCGAGCGGCGCATCGAGCGAGAGGTGGGTCTGCGAGATCGACATCGTCTTCGCCACCTCTTCCTCGGTGATGTCCATCCCCTCGGCGATCTCCTCGTGCGTCGGCTCGCGGCCGAGCTCCTGGAGCAGCGTGTTCGCGCGCTTGCCGATGCGGTGCAGCGTGCCGGCGCGGTTCAGCGGCACGCGGACGATGCGACTCTGCTCGGCGAGCGCTTGCAGGATCGCCTGCCGGATCCACCAGACCGCGTAGGAGATGAACTTGATCCCCTTCGTCTCGTCGAACTTGTGCGCCGCGCGGATCAGTCCGAGGTTCCCCTCGTTGATGAGATCCGAGAGCGAGACGCCCTGGTTCTGATACTTCTTCGCGACCGAGACCACGAAGCGCAGGTTGGACCGCACGAGCTTGTCGAGGGCCTCCTGGTCGTTGCCGCGGATGCGCTGCGCGAGCGCGACCTCTTCGTCGCGGGAGATCAGCGGATAGGCGCTGATGTCGCGGAGGTACTGGTCGAGCGACCCTTCTTCGTACGAGGACTTCCGGTGTGGGCTCGGCGTCCCTCTCATACGACCACCTGCTCCGTCAGCCCGCGACTCCTGCCGCGACGTACCGCGCGAGGGACGCCGGCGGGTCGGCGCCCCCTTCTTGTCACTGTACCCGTCCTCCGAGTCGCTGCCACCGAACTCGCGTGAGCCAGCTGAAGCCTTTCGTGGTATCAGGCGCATAACTGTAGTAGATCACGAAAGGGCGACCCTTGACGAGCGAGTCCGGCACGAAGCCCCAGTACCGGCTGTCGAGGGAGTTGTCCCGGTTGTCGCCCAGGACGAAGTAGTTCCCCTCTGGGACGACCAATGGACCCCAGTTGTTTCGCGACACGGGAGCCGCCCCGGCCGCGCCCGCTGCGCGAACCAGATAATTCCGCTGCCACTGGAACTGGGGATCGCCGGCCGGGTCCATCGCCGGATCAGTATGCACCGCGTAGCGCTCCGCCAGCGCCGTTCCGTCTCGAAACAGTACACCGTCGCGCATCGCGAGCGTGTCGCCGGGGATGCCGACGAGTCGCTTGACGAAGTTCTTGCTCGGATCGGAGGGCCACTCGAAGACCACGATGTCGCCACGCTGGGGCTCACGCAGACGCGGGAACCGCCGCTGCGTGAACGGCACCTCGGCGCCGTACACCAACTTGTTCACGAGCAGGAAGTCGCCGACGAGCAACGTCCCTTCCATGCTCCCGCTGGGGATCTTGAAGGCCTCGAAGAAGAAGGTACGAATGAACAGGAATAGCACGACCGAGACGACGAAGATCTTCATCCACTCCCAGATAAACGCGACCCTGGAGCGCGTCCGATTGACCTGAGCGAGCGCGACGGACCGCCGCTCGACGGAAATCGGACGGGGTGAAGCTGCGGTGAGTGGCGTGGGCGTCGACTCGTCCACGTTCATCGGTGGACCCGGCGGGGGAGGAGCAGTGGGACGATCTGCTTGGAACTAAACATATGAACTGGGCAAATCAAGGGACCCGCTCGCTCGCCATGTCAGTCCGGAGTTCCGAGGTAATTGTCGATCTGCGCCCGCTGCAGCGCGCCGGAGAAATCGATGTAACCCACCTTCGTCTCCGAGTAAAACTCGTATACCTCCCAACCCCCTTCCCGGTGCCCATTGCCGGTCTGCTTGACCCCGCCGAACGGAAGGTGCGCCTCGGCGCCGATCGTCGGCGCGTTGACGTACGTGATGCCGTTGTCGAGGTCGTTCATGGCGCGCATCGCCGTGGTCAAGTCGCGCGTGTAGAGCGACGATGAGAGGCCGTATTTCACGTCGTTGTTGATCGCAAACGCTTCCTCCGGCGATCCGACGCGCAGCACCGAAAGCACCGGCCCGAAGATCTCCTCCTGCTCGAGCCGCATCCCGGGCTCGACTCGCGCGAACACGGTCGGCTCGAAGAAGTAGCCGTTCTCCAGCCCCTTCCCGGTCGCGCGCCGGCCTCCGCACAACAGGTCGGCCTCCTCCTCTACGCCGATCTCGACGTAGCGCTCGACCTTCCGTAGCGCTGCCTCGTTGATGAGTGGCCCGACATCGGTCCCTTCCTTCCGACCATCACCTAACCGCAGACCACGGGCCTTGTCCACCAGCCGACTCAAGAAGTTGTCGTGAATTCCGTTCTGGAGGATAAGACGACTGGTAGCGGTGCAACGTTGCCCAGTCGTGCCAAACGCGCCCCACAGGACTCCTTCGAGAGCAAGGTCGAGGTCGGCGTCGTCGAGAACGATCATCGCGTTCTTCCCGCCCATCTCGAGCGAGAGACGCTTGTGCATGCGGCCGCAGATCTCTCCGACGACGCGCCCCGTCTCCGTCGACCCGGTGAAGGAGATAACGGGGATCTCGGGGTGCTGAACGATTGCCGCGCCCACCACCTCGCCTACCCCATGCACGAGCTGAATCGCCTCTGGGGGTAGCCCGGCCTCGAGCATGACCTCGACGAGCACCGTTCCGGTGTGCGGCACGTCCTCGGCGGGCTTAAAGACGCACGAGTTTCCGCATACGAGCGCGGGGAACATCTTCCACGTCGGGATCGCCATCGGGAAGTTGAACGGCGTGATGATGCCGCAGACGCCGATCGGCCGGCGGAAGCTCATCGCCCACTTGTTCCTAAGCTCGCTTGGGACGGTGTGGCCGAAGAGACGGCGCCCCTCGCTGGCCGCGTAGTAGGCGGTGTCGATCCCCTCCTGGACGTCCCCGCGCGTCTCCGCGAGCGGCTTCCCCATCTCACGCGTCATGAGATTCGCGATCTCGTCCTTGCGCGCAGTGAGGATGTCGCCGATCCGCCGCAGGACCTCGCCACGCGCTGGGGCCGGCGCCTTCCGCCACTCCTCGAACCCCCGCTTCGCGGACGCGACCGCGCGGTCGACGTCGGCGAGCGCCGAGAGCGGGAAATGACCGATCACGTCGGTTGTGTCGGCCGGATTGCGGTTCTCGAAGTACTGTTTGGTCGACGGCTCAGTCCACCGGCCGCCGATGAAGTTCTTGAAGGATTTCATGAAGACATTGTCACGGGCACAGCCACGTCATCCGCCGATCCGGTTCCGTCCTCGCGTAGCCGCTCCGCGGCAGGATCTCGACCGCGCCCAGCGTCAGACCCCAAAGCGTGATGAGCAGCGAGAGGATGTGCGCGCGTGGTGCGCGGTGACGCCAGCTCCAGACGGCGCTCCAGACGGCGCTGCCGATGACAATCCCGACCGAGGCGAGGTACGCAGCGAGACCGAGCCCACACCGCGCGTCGTACGGCCAGAAGAGAATGCCGACGCCCAGGCCGACGGCCACCGTCAGGCGGGCAAGGACGCCGAGCGTTCGCGTACGGCTCTGCTGCGCCTTGACCTCCGCTTTCGCCTCTGGCGTCGTCGCGGCCGACGACGGAAGCAGTGTCTCATCGGCCATCGACTCCAGCTGCTTGTCGATCCTGGCGAGCTCCTTCTCCCAATTCTTCACGCGGTCTCCCGTGCGAGGCGGTAGCGCTCGATCTTCTTGTAGAGGTTCGACCGTGGCATGTCCAATACGCGCGCGGTCTCGGAGACGTTCCAATCGAACTCGCGCAGCTTCGCGAGGAGGAAAGCGCGCTCCGCCGCATGCTTGAACTCCTCGAACGTCTTGGATTCGAGCAGTGACCCGAGGCCCACCTGATCGGGGCCGCGACGGCCGACGAGCCGGTCGACGTCCTCGGCGCCGATGCGTGGCCCCGGCGACAGGATCAGCAGTCGCTCGATCGTGTTCTTCAGCTCGCGGACGTTTCCGGGCCAGTCCAGCGCCTGGAGCCGCGCGACCGCTTCCGGAGTGACGACCCGCGGCGGCATCCCCTCCCGCTCCGTCAACTGGGCGACGAAGTGCGCGACGAGAAGGGGGATGTCCTCCCGACGCTCGCGGAGAGACGGCACGTGGATCGGCACGACGTTGAGGCGATAGAAGAGGTCCTCGCGGAAGCGACCGGCGGTGATCTCCTCGTCGAGCGTCTTGTTCGTCGCCGAGAGCACGCGGACGTCGACCTGTATCGTCTTCGAGCCGCCGATGCGCGTGACCACGTTGTCCTGAAGCACTCGGAGCACCTTCGCCTGCGCCGCGGCGCTCATGTCGCCGACCTCATCGAGGAAGAGCGTGCCGCCGTTCGCCTGTTCGAACTTCCCGGCGCGGTCGGCAACGGCGCCGGTAAACGACCCCTTCATGTGCCCGAACAGCTCACTCTCGATCAGCTCGCTCGGAATCGCCGCGCAGTTCACCTCGACGAACGCGCCGGATGCGCGAAGCGATTGGCGGTGAATGGCGCGCGCGACGAGCTCCTTCCCGGTCCCGTTCTCTCCACTGATCAGCACGCGCGCGGGCGTCTTTGCCACCTTGTCGATCTTGTCGATCAGTGCGCGGACGGCGTACGACCGACCAACGATCTCATAACGCGACTCGATCGTCTGCTTGAGTCGTGTGTTCTCCTCGTGGAGGTCGAGGTGCTGGAGCGCGTTGCGCAGCGTGACGAGGATTCGGTCAGTGTCGAGCGGCTTCTCGAGGATGTCGTACGCGCCGAGCTGCGTCGCCTCGACGGCCGTCTGGATCGTCGCATGGCCACTGATCATGACGACGGTCGCGGTGGGATCGGTCGTCTTCATGCGCTTGAGGGCCTCGATCCCGTCAACGCCGCCCATCTTCACGTCGAGAAAGACGAGGTGCGGCCGCCACCGCTCGAACTCTGTGATCCCGTCGACCGCGTTCGACGCGGTCCGTACGTCATAACCCTCGAACTCCAGCAGCTGGCCGAGCGCGCCGCGGATGCCCTGCTCGTCGTCGACGACGAGGACCCGCCGGCTCACCGCGGCGCCCTCGAAACCGTGACGGTCCCGCCTGAGACGCGCACGTCCCCGATATGCGGCGGGAGCCGGAGTGGCAGTCCGGATTCGGACACGCCGGCGGGGCGGTCGCGGCGCGACACCTGACGCAGCAACCTCGGGATGAGCCCCGACGGGATCCTCAGGTCTCCGACGCGGATCTCCCGCACCACCAGCTCGCCGAGGCCGGGGCGAATCACGCGGAGATTGCCGCCGAGCTGGAGCCGTTCCCGGTCGCCGAGCATCCCGGCGAGCGGCCCGAGAGCGTTCCGGTCGAGCTCCTGAAGCCGCACGGACGCGCGGACGTGCAGTTGATCCCCGGCCGCCATCACCTCGACGCTGTCGGCCGAGGGCGGAAGCTGGCGGGCGAGCTCCTGATAGACGTACGCGCCAAGATCGGCGGCGCCGACCGTGACCGTCGTCGGGCCGTCGGGCCGCTCGAGCGAGGCCAGCGCGCGTCGCGCGCGCTCACCGCCCTCCACGGTGAGCGGCTGCCAGACGCCCTCGCGCCCACTTACCGCGGCGGTGTCGTCGCCACCCCGCACGAGCGGCAGCCAGCTCTCGCGGAACAGCCAGGCGACCGCCGCCAGCACGACCAGCATTACGACACATCCCAGACGGCCGATGCAGCCCATGCGGCGTCGTCCCCCGCTCACTCGGAGCGCAGCGGCGCGTCGCCCAGCCGCACGTAGCGCGGGCCTGACGGCGTGAGCGTGCTGTGCATGAGCTCGATCGACGACACGAGCGTGTCCGCCCGGAGTCGGATCGAGCGCGCCGCGCGAGCCAGCTCGCGGACCGCGTCTCGCCCCTCTGTGCCACGGAGCCGGCCGATCGTGAGATGGGGTCGAAACGGCTTGCCCTCGACCTCGACGCCGAGCGCGGCACAGCCTTCTTCGACGTCGTGCTGGAGCAACTCGAGCTTCGGCGTCGGCGCGATGCCGACCCAAACGACGCGCGGCCGCCGCAAATTGGGGAATGCGCCGACGCCGCGCAGCCGAATCGGAACTGGCCAGTGGCGGCGCGCGATCTCACCCAGCGCCGCCGTCAGCGGCGGCACCAGGGTCTCGGGCTGATCGTCGAGGAACTTGAGCGTCAGGTGCAAGCGATCCTCCGCGACCCAGCCGGCATCCGGGATGATGGCGCGGAGTGGCGCGGTGGCCTCGCGCAACGAGCGCCTCACCCGCGGCTCGAACTCGACGGCAAGGAAGAGCCGCATCGTACGCGTCGCGCGCTCATACGGCGGAGCCGGCACGCGGTGCGCACGGGTCATCGTCAGCCGACTCCACGGCCGCGTGTGTGAAGCCGTACGCACGCAGCATCGCCAGCGCCTGCCGCCGCACCTCGGAACGCTCGAAGGCGCGGTCGCCGGGCGCGGTTGTCAGAACGGCCAGCGTGCCGCGGCGCTCGACCGTGCACCGCACGCCAAGCGCTCGCAGCGCCGCCTCGACCGAGCCGCTCACGCCGCCCTCATGCCGCCGTCACGCCGCCGAGCACGTTGAGCGAGCCGGATCGGTAGCCACGGAGATCGATCGCGACGCGCGCGAAGCCGGCCGCACTGCGTACGGCGTCGCGAAGTCCCCTCGCCGCGTCGGGTGCGAGCCACCGCTGCAGGTCGAGCTCCGGGAGCTCCACACGCGCCAGGTCGCCGTGGTGGCGCACGCGCATCTCGCCGCCGATGCCAAGGGCGCGGACCGCGCGCTCGGCGCGTTCCACCTGCGCCAGTCGCTCGGCGGTGACTGCGGTGCCGTACGGAAGGCGCGAAGCGAGACACGGCGAGGCCGGCTGCTCCCAGGTCGGGATGCCGCGCAGGCGTGACCGCTCCCGGATCTCGGCCTTGGTGAAGCCGAGCAAGGCGAGCGGCGAGAGCACGCCCCGCTCGGCGCCCGCCGCCGCGCCGGGTCTGTAGTCGCTCGAGTCGTCCGCGTTCGTGCCGTCGAGCACTGCCGAGAATCCGGAGTCGCGGGCGATTGGGACGACTCGCGACCAGAGTT
This sequence comes from Gemmatimonadaceae bacterium, assembly GCA_046263215.1. GTDB lineage: Bacteria > Gemmatimonadota > Gemmatimonadetes > Gemmatimonadales > Gemmatimonadaceae > JBHELH01. The sequence goes on from JBHELH010000293.1 coordinate 16,424, forward strand.
CGGACTTGCAGAAGAAGCAGCGGTTGGACGGATTCGCCGCGTAGCTAGGGTTGCTCAACTCGTCCGTATCGATCTCGCGGACGGGAATTCCGAACTGGTCGGCGACCCGACGCGCGCTCTCCCACTGCTCGGCGGGGTACGAGGCGCTGCGGCCGATGACCGCGAGCACACGGCGCGGGCCGAGCGTCTCGACGGCGACGCAGGCCAGGTACGCGGAGTCGACGCCGCCGCTGAAGCCGATGACGACCGATTCACGCTCGAGGAGCCAGGCCGCGAGACGGTGCTCTTTGTCGGCCGCGGCGCCCGTCGTGGGTGCCGTCGCGGCAAGGGCCGCACCCTGCGTCGGCTCAGAGCGTTGCTGGTCGCGCATCGGTGAAACGTAGGCGGCCGGGACACCCGGTGGGAGTGCCGGCAGGTTCCCTCCGGCGACGTCAGGCGGTCGCCCCTTTGGCCTCCTGCGAGTCGACGCGCGATCGGTACGTAAGCGCCTCCGCGACGTCGGCCTTTGCGACGACCTGCCGATCGGCGAGGTCGGCGATCGTGCGCGCGACCTTGAGCACCCGGTGATAGCCTCGCGCCGAAAGGTGCAACCGCTCGGCGGCGCCATGCAGTAAATGTCGCGCGTCCGGTTCGACGAGTCCCGCCGCGTCGAGCGCGCGGCCGGACGCGTGGGCGTTGCACCGCACGCCGCGCTGGCCGACGAATCGGCGGCGCTGCCGCTCCCGCGCCGCCTCGACGCGCTCGCGGATCGAGGCCGACCGCTCGCGCCGGGTGCTGTCGCCGAGCGCGCGGATGGGGACCGCAGCCAGTGTGACGTGCATGTCGATCCGGTCGACAAGTGGACCTGACAAGCGCGCTCGGTACCGCGCAATGTCGCTGGCCGAGCAGACACATGTCCGCGTCGACTCACCGGCATTCCCGCACGGGCACGGGTTCATCGCCCCCACGAGCGAGAACCGCGCGGGGTACGTGGTGCTCGCGGCGGCCCGCGCGATCACGACGCGGCCGTCCTCGAGCGGCTGCCGCATCGACTCGAGGACGTGCCGCGGGAACTCGAGCATCTCGTCGAGAAACAGCACGCCGTGATGCGCGAGGCTCACCTCACCCGGGCGTGGCGAGCTGCCGCCGCCGATGAGGCCCGCCGCCGAAATCGAGTGGTGCGGAGCCCGGAACGGGCGTCCGAGCAGCACCGGCCCTCCGGCGGGAAGCAGACCGGCGACGGAGTGAATCGCGGTGACCTCGAGCGCCTCGTCGTCGCGCAGCACGGGGAGAACCGTTGGCAGCCGCCGCGCGAGCATCGTCTTGCCCGCGCCTGGTGGGCCGACGAGCAAGCACGCGTGGCCGCCCGCAGCCGCGATCTCGAGGGCGCGCTTCGCGCTCTCCTGCCCTACGACGTCCGCGAAGTCAGTGTCGCCGCAGGCCGCCACACTGGCGCTCGGCCGTTGCGGCTCCGGGAGAACACCGACGCGCAGCCAGGCGATCAACTCGCTCAGCGTCCTCGGTATCGCGAGCCGAACGCCTCCGACCAGAGCCGCTTCAGCGAGGTTGGCCGCCGGGACGACGAGGGTGCGGCGCCGGCGACCGCGTCCCACGCGACGCGCGACCGGCAGCACGCCGCGCACTCCGCGAATCGTTCCGTCGAGCCCGAGTTCTCCGAGGACCACGAGGTCGTCGAGAGCCCCAGCCGGTAGGGCCCCGAGCGCGAGAAGCATCGCCAACGCGACCGGCAGATCGAACGCGGTGCCTTCCTTGCGCACGTCGGCCGGAGCGAGGTTGACCGTCACCCGTCGCGGCGGCAGCGGCAGGCCCGCGTTCGCGAGCGCCGCTGTTACGCGCTCGCGACTCTCCTTCACCGCGCCGGCCGGCAGCCCGACGATCGTCCACTGCGGCAGCCCGAGAGCGACGTCGACCTCGACGAGCACGTCGAACGCCTCGATCCCCTGAACGGCCGCCGAGCGCGCGGTGGCGAGCATACGCCAAGCGTGCGCAGACCGCGACAGGCTCGCGGGACCGAAGCGCCGCGAGCCGGCCCACGCCGCTGCCGCTCGTGACGCACCGTTTTGGGGCCGTCAGCGAACCAAAAAGGTGCAACGGCTCGCGGCGCGTTCCCGGGTGCCTCCGGGAGTCCCGCTTCCATTCTCCGCCCTCGCGGTAAGCGCCCGGGCGACGTGGTGTCTGAGGGTACGCGAATTCTAAAGTTCATCGTCGGAGCGGATGCCCCCGACACGAGCGAGGTCCCAGAGGTGCTGCGTCCGTGTCCGCCCATCTCGCAAGCGGAGCTCGACGCGGCAAAGCGAAAGCGGTTCGAGTTCGACCACTCGAACAGCTCCTGGACGATCAACGGCGAGCCCGTACACATCGACCACCCCGTCGCGACGCCGGCCGAGAACAGCCCGCAGCGCTGGACATTCATCAATGGCTCCGGTGGCTGGGCGCACCCCGTCCACGTTCACCTCGACTTCATGCGCGTTCTGCGCCGCAACGGGCAGCTTCCTCCGCTCAACGAGCGCGACGGCATGGCGAAGAAGGACACGATCGCTCTGGGTCCTAACGAGACCGTGGAGGTCTTCATCAGGTTCAGAGATTTTCGTGGACGGTTCGTCTTCCACTGCCACAACCGCGAGCACGAGGACCACGCGATGATGGCGCGGTTCGACGTCGTGTAAGATCTGGCGGGCTCTTGCGCGCGGGGTGTAAGTCCGCCAACGGTCGGCGAATGCTGGTCGTGCGCCGCCGCCACGCCGCGGTGGCACCGCTCGTGCCGTGGAGTGCCAAGGCGCACGGGCACTCATTGCACCGCGCGCGGGTATTACACGTCACGGTACGTCTCGCAAGGAGTCTCGTCATGTCTGTTCGTATTGCACCCATCGCGGTCGGGTTGCTCGTCTCTGTCGGTACGGCGCCGCTGCTCACGGGCTGCCAGACGCTGAACAACAAGGAGCGCGGCGCCATCATCGGCGCGGCCGCAGGTGCCGGAGTGGGCGGCGTCGTCGGCAACGCGACGGGGTCGACCGCGCGCGGCGCGATCATCGGCGCCGTCGTAGGCGGCGCGGCCGGCGCGATCATCGGCCACCAGATGGACCAGCAGGCGAAGGAGATCAAGCAGAACATCCCGGGCGCCGTGGTCGAGCGCGTCGGCGAGGGGATTCAGGTCACCTTCGAGTCGGGCCTGCTGTTCGACTTCAACTCGGACCGCATCAAGCCGGCAGCGGCTGAGAACCTGCGCAACCTCGCGCGGAGCTTGAACAACTATCCGAACACCGATCTCGTCATCGTCGGCCACACCGACGACGTCGGGTCGGACGAGTTCAACGCCGACCTGTCGCAGCGGCGCTCGCGAGCCGCGGCTGATTATCTCGCATCGCTTGGCGTCAACCCGGCGCGGCTGCGCACCTTCGGACGCGGCGAGAGCGAGCCCGTCGCGGCGAACACCAGCGACGCGGGCCGGCAGCAGAACCGCCGCGTCGAGGTCGCGATCTTCGCGAACGCCGCCGCGCGGGAGGAAGCGCGGCGCCGCGCGGCGACGGGGAACTGACGATTGCACGAGCACGGAGGAAAGAGGAAGGAGGGGGGAGTGCTGCCGACTCCCCCCTCCTTCCTCTTTCCTGCCTGCTCACTTTGCGCGGCGCGCGTACGGTGTTTGGTTGATCATGTCGGCGAGACGATGCTCGCCCCGGCGGCGCACTGCGGCCATCGATTGCGCCGGGCTTCTGTAAGGAATCGGCGCACCGCCCTGTTGTGCGCTCGTACGCGCAGCTACCCGCGCCCTGGAGTCGCGTGATCTCGGTTCCTCGATTTGCTCGCCCGTTGATCTTCGCCGCGGTCACGACCGTCTTCACCGCGGCCGCAGGCGCACAGGACTCGACCCGCCGCGCCAATCGCGGTGTTCGCGCCGCGACCGACTCGACGCCGCCGTCTGCCCGATCGAAGCGCGGGGCAGGCGCTGGCGCCACGGCGTCTGCGCGCGCCGCGCGCCACGTCGCCGCGCTCGGGCGTCATGCGGGCGACCGTCACGCGGCGTACCGCGACACCGTGCTCGACAAGCTGTGGCCCGTTGCAGGGCCGGTCCCGTTGCCCGGCGCGATCCTGCCCCAGCGGCGAATCATCGCGTTCTACGGGAACCCGTTGTCGCGGCGCATGGGACTCCTCGGCGCGTTCCCCCCAGAGGAGATGCTGCGGCGGCTCGACCAGGAGGTCGCCGAATGGCGTCGCCTCGATCCAAAGACGCCGGTGCAGCCGGCGCTGCACCTCATTGCGGTCGTCGCGCAGGCCGCGCCGGGACGCGACGGCAAGTACCGCGCGCGCATGGACAGCGCGCTGATCGAGCGGGTGTATGGCTGGGCGCGGAGTCGAAGCGCGTTGATGTTCGTCGACGTCCAGGTTGGGTTGAGCACCCTACAACAAGAGCTTCCGCACCTCGAGCGCTTTCTGAAGCGGCCCGACGCGCACCTTGGCATCGACCCGGAGTTCTCGATGAAGGACGGCCGCACACCGCCCGGCAAGAAGATCGGGAGCTACGACGCGGCCGACATCAATTACGCCACGGAATTCCTGGCGGGGCTCGTCACGAAGTATCGGCTGCCGCCGAAGATCCTCGTCGTCCACCGCTTCACCAAGCCGGGCGTGACGAACTACAAGCACATCCGGCTCGACCCGCGCGTGCAGATCGTTATGCACATGGACGGGTTCGGGGAGCCGTGGCTGAAGCGCGACTCCTTCTACAGCTACGTCAAGAAGGAGCCGGTTCAGTTCGTCGGTTGGAAGCAGTTCACGAAGCGGAGGAACGACAACCCGCCGACGCCGCGGGAGGAGATTCTGCGGCTTTATCCGGTGCCGTTGTATATCCAGCTGCAGTAAGGGCTCACGCCGGCCCCCCAATGCGCCGCCGGATACTTCGCGCGCCAGCGGCGACACCGGCGCCGACGCCGACGCCGAACAGCACCGCGGTTCCGATACCGACGACGGGAAGGATCGCGACGACCGGCGCTGCGACGAGCGCAGCGGCGGTGCCCGCGATCACGGGCACGCGCAGGCCGTGCACAGCCTCGACGTACTGCAGCCGTCGCTGGACGTACTGCCGCGCCTGATAGTATCCGCCGGCAGTGACCGCGGCGGTGGCGGCGAAGCCGATGAGCTCGAGCACCTCTGTGTCCTCCCGTCTGACGGGGATTGTTGTGTTCTCTACGCCATGGTCGCCGAAGAGTTTCGGGCCGGGATTGCGGCGGTCCGGCCTGCACCGAGACGGCGGCCTGGTCCGCCGCATTCGCCCGGGCTAGGTTTGCCGCACCTGCGCCGCGCCCCTCGCCGCGCAGCCTCGGTCCCAGCTCGTCCGGAGTGCACATGATCACTTTGCGCGTCCTCAAGCGCGGCCGCCAGGAGCAAATGCTCGCCGAGTGTCTGAGCCCTGTGATCCCGGCCCGCGGCGAGGTAGTCCAGTTGGAGACGATCGACGCCGACGGCGCGCCGACGCGCCCCAGTACGCTCTGGCGGGTAGTGTCGGTCACGGTTCACGTGCCGTCCCTCGCCTCCTCGCCGCCGGCGGACGGATCGCCGCTCGTCGTACGCACGGTCGAAGTAAGCGTCCTGCCCGACGTGGCGATCCTTCCCGAGCTTGCGGCGCAACAGGCCGAGATCCTGTCGGAGTCGCGCATGTAGCACGCGCGTAACGCGGTGCCGACTCCGGTTGGGTACTGCTAGATTTCCGACTGCGGACGGCCGACTGCGGAGTGCGGACTGCGGGCTGCGGGCTAACACCCTCGGAAGGCTTCTACAGGCGGTCGGGGCAGCCGACGGGTTCTAGTCCGCCGTCCGCAATCCGCAGTCGGATGCAGTCGGCAGACGCAGGCCGCTCTAACGTTGATGACTCAGACCGCCGCGCCGGATTACCACAAGGTCACACGCACGCCACCGGCGCACCTCGCGCACTGGGAGCTCCCGCCGGCGTGGAGCTGGGGGAGTGAGGGCGTGTTCGGCGAGCACCGGCACTACCAGGAGGTAATCGACGCGCTCGGGCGCTCGCTGTCGCTGGTCAGCGCGCCCGACCCGCGACACGCGGCGTGGCTGGGCGCGGAGGCGCGGCACCTCGCGCACCTTAACCATCCTGTGATGCCGACCACGTACCACTACTGGATCGCCGCGGCCTCGCCACCGCGCGGCCCGGGGTACCTGCGTCGGTGGCTGCAGGGCGAGACTCTCGGTGCGCGTCTGCGGCGCTCCGGTGTCGACGGCGTCTCTGCGGCCGTGCGCATTCTGCGCGAGGTCGGCTCGGGCCTCGCCTCCCTCCACGACGGGGGCAGCGTTCACGGCGCCGTCGGTCCGGGCAACGTCTGGCTGATGCCCATGGGCCGCATCTGGCTGCTCGGCTGGCAGTGGGCCCTTCCGCGCGACGAGATAGCGGACGGCCTTTCTCCCGACTTCCGATGGACGCCGCGCGCCCCGGAGTGGGAAACGGAGTGGGCGCCGACGCCGGCGAGCGATCAGTGGCAGTTGGCGGCGCTGTGCTTCGCGGCGCTGTCGGGAGAGGTACCGGCGGGCCGCGAGCTTCCACCGGTGCGTCTGGTCTGCCCCGACTGCCCCCAATCTCTGGCGTCGATTCTCGAGCGCGCGCTCGGTCCGGAGCCCGAGTCCCGCTTCCCTACCATCACGTCGATGGTCCGCGCGCTCGACCGGCTCATCGGCAACCGGACGCTTACGTTCGTCTCAGCGGACGAGCCGGACGGCGTTCATTCCGAATCGGAGGAGACGCGACTGCGCTGGCTCCTCGCGGATGACTACGAGGTCCTAACGCGGCTCGGCTCCGGCTCGTTCGGGTCCGTGTGGCGCGTGCGCGACTTGTCCCTCGGCCGCGAGGTCGCGCTCAAGCTCCTTCACCCGCACGTCGCGCGCGATCAACGTGCTGTCGCCCGCTTCCGGCGTGAGGCGCGCCTCGCGGCGCAACTGGCGCACCCCGCGATTATCCCCATTTACGACTGGGACAGCCGCGGCTCACTCGCCTGGTACACCATGGAGCTCGCGGAAGGCGGGTCGGTCGCCGACCTCGTTGCGCGCGCCGGCCCGCGCTCGCTCGCGGAGATTGCCCCGCAGGTGGACTTCGCGCTCAGCGGGCTCGCCGCGGCGCACAGCGTCGGCATCATCCACCGAGACATGAAGCCGGAGAACATCCTCATCGACCGCTACCGCCGGTGGCGGCTGACCGACTTCGGGATCGCGAACGTCGCTGGTGAGGACAAGGGTGGCACGACGGGAACGCCCGCCTTCGCGGCCCCCGAGCAGCTTCTCGGTGAGGCACAGGATTCGGCGGCCGATTGCTTCTCTCTTGCCGCGATCGTCGCGTTCACGCTCTCCGGGGCCCCGCCGTTTGGGGACCGCGACGGACAGGCAATCCTCGCGCGACAGCTGTCGGGGCAGCTCGACGTGTCCGCGTACCCTGCGCCCATCGCGGCGTGGCTCCGTCGCGGACTGGCGCCAACGCCCGAGGAACGCTTCGCGGACGCGGCGGCGATGCAGGAAGCATGGCGCGACGCCGCCGTCGCGGTGCTCGGCGACAACCGCCGCGTCCCGTGGTGGCGTCGCTGGTTCGCGACGGGCGCGCCGGCGGCCCTCACCGCCGTCGACGAGCCCGTCTAGACGAAGCGACGCCCGTGCCGATCGCGTCGATCAACCCGGCAACGGGCGAGCGCCTCCTCGAGTTCGCACCGCTCTCCGATCAGGAGCTCGATGACCGCCTGACGCGCGCCGTTGATGCGTTTCGACGGTGGCGCTCAAGCTCGGTGCGCGAGCGCGCCGCCGTCGTGCGCCGCGCGGGCGGGATCCTCGACGCCGAGAAGTCCCGCTTCGCGAAGCTCATGACGCTCGAGATGGGCAAGCTGATCGGTGCCGCCGAGGAGGAAGCCGCGAAGTGCGCGCTCGGGTGCCGCTTCTACGCCGACAACGCCGAGCGGCTGCTGGCAGCCGAGCGTGTCCCCGCGGAGGGGGAACGGTCGTACGTCGCCTACGAGCCACTCGGCGTCGTGCTCGCGGTAATGCCGTGGAACTTCCCGTTCTGGCAGGTCTTCCGCTTCGCCGCGCCGGCGCTCGCCGCGGGCAACGTCGCGCTGCTCAAGCACGCGTCCAACGTCCCCCAGTGCGCGCTCGCGATCGAGGAGATCTTCACGCGCGCCGGTGCGCCGGGCGGCGTGTTCCAGACCCTTCTCGTCGGCGCCGAGGCGGTCTCACGTATCCTCGCCGATGCCCGCGTCGCCGCGGCCACGCTCACCGGCAGCGAGGGCGCGGGCAGCAGCGTCGCGTCGACGGCAGGCCGCCACATCAAGAAGACCGTACTCGAGCTGGGCGGGAGTGACCCGTTCGTCGTCATGCCCAGCGCCGACGTCCCGCTCGCCGCGGAGACCGCGGTGCGCGCGCGTGTCATCAACAGCGGCCAGTCGTGCATCGCCGCCAAGCGCTTCATCGTTCACCGCGCCATCGCCGACGGCTTCCGGCAGCGCTTCGTGTCGGCGATGGCCGCACTGCCCGTCGGCGACCCCACGTCGCCCGATACGAGAGTTGGCCCGCTCGCATCCGAGCAGCTCGTGCGCGAGCTCGATGATCAGGTCCAGCGGACGATCCGTGCCGGCGCACGCGTCCTCACCGGCGGTCGGCGGCTCGCGGGGCCGGGGTGCTACTACGCGCCGACCGTGCTAACCGACATCCCCCGCGACTCGCCCGCCTACCACGACGAGCTGTTCGGACCCGTGGCGTCGTTGTTCGAGGTTGACGACATCGACGAAGCAATCCGACTCGCCAACGACACGCGCTTCGGGCTCGGCGCAAGCGCGTGGACGCGCGACCCTGCGGAGGCCGATCGCTTCGCGACGCACATCGACGCGGGGAGCGTTTTCATCAACGGTATGGTCGTTTCTGATCCACGCTTCCCGTTCGGCGGGGTGAAGGCCTCCGGCTACGGCCGCGAGCTCGGTGCCCACGGGCTTCGCGAGTTCACGAACGTGAAAACAGTGCGGATTCGCATGGACGGCGATCCGGGGGCCGTGGAGGCAGAGTAGAGCGGGCCGTTCACCGCGAGCCGTCCACCGCCCGCAACACAATCCTGACTTCGGTCCCCTCCCCCGGCGTGCTCGCCACCGCGATGTCTCCGCCCCAGCTCTCAATCAGGCGCCGGCTTACGGCGAGGCCGAGGCCGCTCCCGCTCGTGCGCGTCGAGAAGTGCGGCTCGAATATGCGTGGCAGGACTTCGGCCGGGATGCCATGGCCGTCGTCGCGGACGACGATGGCGACGCGCCCATCCTCCCGGGGCGCGCCGGCGACGGCGCGGGTGAGCGTCACCTCGACCTCGCGCGCGTTCGCGAGGCGCGCGTTCTCGAGCACGTTGAGCAGCACCTCGCGTAGCTCGTCGCCGCGTGCGAGCGCGAAGCGCGGCGCGTCGGCACCGGTGACACTCCACCGTACGTCTCCCTCGCCCATCGTCTCGAGCGCGACCACGTCACGCACGACGGCGGCGACGTCAGTCGGCTCGGCAGGCGGTCGCTCCTCGGGCACGGTCCCGTAGCGACTGAAGGCGCGTGCTATCTCGTCGAGCCGGTCGATCTCGTTGAGGATGCGACTTACGTTCTGATCGAGGACTCGGTCGAAGTCGACGCGCGCATCGGTGCGCGCGCGACGCAAGTGCTGAACGCCGAGTCGGATCGGCGTCAGCGGGTTCTTGATCTCGTGCGCAACCTGCCGGGCCATCTCGCCCCATGCGAGCACGCGCTGCGCGCGCGCGAGCTCGCTCACGTCGTCGAGCGTCACCACCGCGCCGTCGCCCAGGCGCGTGAGGCGGCCGCGGAGCTGGCGCTCGCCGAGCGGGAGCTCGAAGTCCTCCTCCTCCCGGTCTGCGGCCACGAATCGCTCGACGATCGCCGCGAGCCCCGCGCGGTCCACCGCCCGGAGTCGCGTCCCGGGTGGCAGCGCGACGCCAAGGATGGCGTCAGCGCGCGGGTTGGCGAGGGACACGCGCCCGTGCCCGTCCACGGCGATGACGCCGCTGGCGACGTTGCGCAGCACGGCGGCCAGTCGCCGCTGCGCGGCCTCGAGCGCGCTGCGGCTCGCGTTGAGGTCGGAAGCCATCCGCCGGAACGCCGCGAACACCGGCTCGAACTCGACCGTCGGCTCGCCCTCGAGCGGCGGCTCCCGGTCGCCGGCGGCGATCGCGAGCGCCGCGCCGCGCAGCGTGCCCACGGGCTGCGCGAGCTGTCGCGCGGCGACGCCGCTGAGCCACAACGCCGCGAGCGCACCGACCGCCGTCGTGAACAGCACGAGGATTCCCAGGTCGCGCCGCCGCCGGTCGACGGCCACGTCGCCCGGACGCGCCGGCGCCGCGAGTACGAGGCCGCGCTCGTCGGCTTCGACGGAGCGGTAGCCGAAGAGCATCGACGCCGCGCCGACGCGCTCCTCTTTGCTCGAGGTCAGCTCGTCGACGACGCTGATCTCGAGCTCGACGTCCGGACGCAGGAACCGGCCGACGGGGGCGAGCGCCTCGTGCAGGGGGTCGCCGGCGGCCGCGAGGAGCCCCGCCCGGTACAGAAGGAGCGGCGTGTCGAGCCGCCCGCTCTCCGCGGCGACCCACGCCGATTCGTCTTCCGGCGGCGTCACCGCACGTAGCGTCTCGTGCACGAGCAGCATCCGCGTTTGCCGCGCGTCGAGTAGTAGCTGCCGGTACGACCAGACGGCGAACGCGGAGGCCGGAATCACGAAGAACGCGAACAGCGCCAGGGACAGGCGGGCGCGATAGCTCCGCCGCCACGTGCGTTGCCGCGCGCGCGCCCAGCGCGCGATGCCGCCGTCGGCGGCGACGTTTAGGAGCCACAGCGATCCGACGATCGCCAGGTTGAGCAGCACGATCAGCGTCCCGCGCTGAAGGAGCGCGAGGTTCGACCGAAGCTCGATCTCGACGTGCGCCCGCGCGACGCCGTCTCCCGTTTCTACCGGATAATCCCCGTGCAGCTCGTTGCCCTCGCGGCGCCACTGCTCGCGCGACTGTCGCGGCAGCGAGCCCCCACCCGTGGGGGCGGCGAGCTGCAGTGTGTACGGTGGATCGCCAGACGGTCCCGGGTCGAGACCCAGGAGACGACTGTACGGGTCGCCCGTGATCAGGCGCGTCCGCGGCGCGGCGACGACCGCGGTCGCGCCGCCACCGTTACCCGGAACGGCGATCGCCAGCTCGACTGCCGGCCACGCCGGGATGCGCCGCGTCAGCGGACGCCCGGCTCGTTCCGCGTCTCGCACGAGCGCTGCGACCTCGACGGTCGGTACGTCGAACGCGGCGGTCTGGAGGACCGCAGTGGCTGCTGTGTCACTTTCCCAGCCGCTGAGCTGCACCGGGTAGCCGGCCGCCGCGAGATCGGACGTCACGAACTGCTGCAGCAGCCCCTGGCGGGTCGTCGCGACCGGGTCCGCGGCGAGGGTGCGGGCGAACCGAGTCAGGTACTCGGCGAGCGTGGGATCGGGCTCGCTGAGCCCCGCGAGGTCGCGGCGCGCGAGCACGACCCGCCCTCGCGCCGTGTTCGCCCAGACGAGTGCGGTGGCGCCGAGGGCCGCGACGGTGGCGGCGCTGAGAACGGCGGCTCGCGACTGGCGCGCGAGCGCGAGGGCGGCAATCGCGGCGACCCATAGGAATGTGTACCACCACGGCCAGCCCGCCGGGGCGCGCCACACCATCGGCCCGATCAAGGCCGCCGCCGCCGCGAGCGCCGGCGCGACAAACGCAGGCAGACCGCGCGACCGTCCCAGGAGCACGCCGCCCCCCGTCGCGCCGGCCAGCAGCACCGACACCGCGGCGAGAAAGAGTGGGATCTCCCAGATGAGCCACAGGGCTCCGCTCGAGCCGTACGACGGAATGCGGATCCCGCGGGCGAGGTCGCGAAGGAGGAACGGCCCCAATCCCGCGACGAGCAGTACGATGAGTGCGGCGGTTGGCCGGCCCGGCCGCCGGCCATGTCGCCGGAAGATGGCGAGGAGGCCGAGCAGCAGCAGGCCGCTCGTAATCGCCAGAGCGCCAGCGTTCGCCGTTAGTGACCCGCCGAGCCGTGTGTAGTAAAGCGTCGGATCGAAGAGCCGCGACAGGTTGGAGTACTCGTTGAGGGGCGCGAGCGCCGTGCACGCCAGGGCGACGGCGAGAGCGCCGAGCCGCCAGGCCAGCCCGCGCGATGCTCGCCAGACGGCAACCAGGTAGGTGAGCAGCGCGACGAGCAGCGCGACGCCGACGCGCAGCCGCGCCCGCTCGAGCAGGCGTTGCCGCGCCTCTCCCGGCTCCGGGGCAATCGCGCGCGCCAGAAAGAGCGGCGCCCTGCCGTCCGCCGCCAGCGCGACTGCGTCTGGAAAGCGCGCACTGTCGGCCGCCGGTGCGAATGCGAATGCGCTGATGTCGGACCCACCGACGACTCGCGCCGACATCGCGCGGGCGAGCCGATCCGCGGGCGGCGCCGCGTGGACGAGTGCGGTCGCGACGGCTCGGGTGTCGCCGCGCGTCGCCGTGGCGTACAGCGCGAGGTAGAACGGCGATGCCGCGACGCCCAGCGTGTCCTCCGCCGACGCTGCGCCGGTCGTGCTATCGATCGCGCCGATCGGCGCGCGACCGGCGAGCGGAAGGACGCGGATGCGCCCCGCCCACGCGACTGCACTGTCGCGCCGAAAAACAACGACGCCGCGCTCCTCCGGCCCGTGGGCCAGTCGCGCCAACTGCGCAAACGCCTGCGCGCGGCTGGTGGGCGCATCCAGTCGCACGTCCACGGCGCGAGCCGCCGCGGCGCGGAGCGCCACCGTCGTCGCGCGCACCTCGCGACCGAGCATCGCGCCGGCGGCACGCGCGGCGCGCGCACTGGAGGTGGCCCACGTCCGCTCGGACGCGCGCAGGCGCCGCTGTGCACCGCTCGCGAGCACGACGACCGCCGCGAGTGCCCCGGCGGAGGCGATCGCCGACCAGCGCCCCGGTCCGCGCGCTGTCGCGGCGAGAGCGGCCGCCATGGCCGTGGCGACGACGCACACCGCGAGATACTCTACGCGGGGAGCGTCGAGCCAATGGCTGGCAGCGAGCAGCGCTAGCGCGGCCGTCGCCCCCCACAGGACGACGCGCCGGCCGCCGGCGTCCAGCCGCCCGACTGCCTCAACGCGCGAAATGACTCAGCAACTCCCCGCGGCCGCGCCGCGCCGGCTGAAGGAAATGCGTCCCGCGCAGATCGCCGCCGTCCTGGCGGGCGACCCGCGCATGATCGTCCCCGTCGGGACCTGCGAGCAACACGGCCCGCATATGCCGCTCGGCTGCGACACGATGATCGTCGAGCGGCTCGCTGACGACCTGTCCGCCGAGTTCGGCGTGCTGCGGGCGCCGTCGCTCGAGTACGGGGTGAACGTGGCGACGGAGCGCGGTTACGCCGGGAATGCGTCGCTCCGGCGCAAGACCCTCCACCGCCTGCTCAACGACCTGGTTAACTCCTGGGAGTCGATGGGCGTTCGCGAGTTCATCCTCCTCACGGCCCACGAGCACGACCCCCATCTCGAGGCCTTGTCCACCGTCAACGCGACCCGCGCGCGCGTCCGTGCCGTCGACGTCTTCGCCATCGATTTCTCCGATCTCCTCGAAGGGCAACGCGAGCCGATGCACGGCGACGAGGTGGACACCTCGCTCATGTTGTACATCGCGCCCCAGCTCGTCGAGATGGGGCGCGCCGAGGATTATATGATGTCGCGTGAGGAGTTGCGACGTTACCGGCGCGGTTGGCTACGCGTCCCCCGGAGCAGCCCGGGCTCCATCGGGCGGCCACGCCTCGCCTCCGCCGAAAAGGGCGAAATGTTGTACCGCCGGATTTACGGGTTGGTCCGCGATCGTATCCTCGCCGGCCCGCCCTCCGACGAGGAGGCTTGAACCTCGGAACCGGCCGCGGGTATGACCCAGCCATGAGATGCCTCTTCGGCGCAGCGCTCGCCCTCGCGGCGGCGACGCTGACGACGCACGACGCGATGGCGCAGGGGGCCCCGTTCGACGAGGGCACCTTCGTCCTCACACGCAATGGGGTCGTCGTCGGGAAGGAGGCGTTCCGCATCGTGCGGTCCTCCGGCCGGGGCCAGCTGTACACCTCCACGGCTCAGTGCGCCTTCGGCGACCGCCGCATTTCGCCGGCGCTGAGCGCCGACAGCAGCGGGGTTCCTCTCCTCTACCAGGTCGAGGTCAAGAACGGCGGCGACGTCGAGGAGCGGCTCCGGGCGACCGGTCGACCGGGGCGGCTACACGCCGTCCTGCAAACGCGGACCGGCGAGTCCTCCAAGGAATACGTCGTCGCGACCGGCGCGCTGATCCTCGACGACGACGTTATCCACCAGCACTTCTTCGTCCCGCTCGCGCGGCGCTCCGGAAACGTCACCGTGGTCGTGCCCCGCCGCAACAGCCAGGTCGCCGGTCGGGTCGAGGAGCGCGGAAGTGAGAAGCTCCGTATCGACGGGAGGGAGGTGGTGGCTGTACATTTGGTTATCACCCTGCCGGATGGGGCGCGCGATCTCTGGTTCGATGACGGCGGCCGGCTGCTCAAGGTTGCCGTCCCCGCGCGCGGTCTCATCGCCCTCCGGGAGGAACTCCCGCGCTGAGCGGTCGCTGACGGACTCGCCGTCCGGATCACGCCCCGCGACCCGCGGGGCGTTCGTGTTTCTGGTAGTCGCTCCAATCTCGACCCCCTCGCGGTCGCCCGGCGGACGCTCGCCGGCGTCGCTCTCCAGCCGTGAAACCCTGTCGTGACGTGCCGCGTACGGCACGCTGACCAAAACCCTACACGCTCGCCAAACCATGCGTCTTCTCCGCTTTGTTGCGCTCGCGACTCTCATCGCCCCGGCCGCCGTCGCCGCCGCGCAGACGCCAGCCGCGACACGAGCACGCGACACGCTCACACTCGAAGAAGCGATCGCGATCGCGCGCCGGAATAACCCCGCGCACCTGCAGGTCGCGAACGACCGCCGCGCCGCCGATGCGCAGGTCCGCGCGTCGGATGCCGCGTTTCTGCCCGCGGTGACGAGCTCCTTCTCGACCGGCTACTCGCAAGGCGGTACGCAGGTGTTCCAGGGAACGCAGCTCGGCGCGAGCTCGTCCTACATGACGTCGGACTACAATCTCGGCGTGCGCTACGACCTCAACGGCGCGTCGTTCCTCAACCGCACTGCGGCCCGGGCCACCCGTGAGGCGGTGGAGGCCGACATCAGCTGGTCGACGGAGCTGCTGCGCGCGGCCGTCACCCAGCAGTACCTCGCGGTGCTTCAGGCGCAGGCGCGCGCCGCGATCCAGGACACGCTGGTCGCGACCGCCCGAGCACAGCTCGAGCTCGCGCGAGCGCGCACCGCCGTCGGCGCGGGTACGACCCTCGACATCCGTCGCGCCGAGGTTGCGCTCGGGCAGGCCGAAGTCGCCGCGCTCACCGAGCGGAACAACGTCGACATCCAGAAGCTCCAGCTCATTCAGCAGCTCGGCGTCGAGATGCCGCGCGATGTTCAGCTCGTGACGACGTTCCCCGTCCAGCAGCCGACGTTCCAAGTCGATTCGTTGCTCGACTTGGCGAGGCGTACGAATCCGAACCTCGAAGCGACGCGATCACGCGAGCATGCGGCGAACGTCAACGTGCGTGCGCGCCGCAGCGCGTACACGCCGACCCTCAGCGTCCAGACGGGATGGGGCGGCCAGTCGTTCGAGTACCGCAATCCGGAGTTCCTCATCGGGCGCGCGCAGCGGGACGTCGAGATCCAGCGCGCGAGCTGCATGACGGAGGATAGCATCCGCACCGGTGCCGGTCTCGCGCCGCGCGGGTGCACCGGGATTGTGCTCACGCCGTCGGACGTGGATGCGATCCGCGCCCAGAACAACACGTTCCCATTTGAGTTCCAGCGCTCGCCGTTCGGCGTCTCGGCTACGCTGAGCCTTCCGATCTTCGATCGCTGGAACCGCGAGCTCGCCATCCAGCAGGCCGTCGTGCAGCGCGACGACGCGCGGCAGGCCCGCCGTGCGCGTGAGCTTCAAACGACGTCCGACGTGACGCAGGCGTACCTGAATCTCGTGACGGCGGCACGCAGAGTCACGCTTCAGGACCAGGTCGCCGCCCGCGCGCGCGAGGAGCTCTCGTTCGCCGAGGAGCGCTACCGCGTCGGCGCGTCGACGTTCCTCGACGTGACGACGTCGCGCGCCACGTTCGAGCAGGCCCAGGTGGACCGGGTCAACGCCGTCTACGAGTACCACCGCGCGTTCGCGGCGCTCGAGAATGCGGTCGGTCGTCCCCTCCGCTAGTCATACGACGTCCATACCCGCCCCCACGCGAGGCAGAACATGAGCAAGCGAGTGAAGTGGTCCATCACCGGCGGTGCCGTCGTCGCCATCGCCCTCATCTTGGCGCTGACGGCAGCCAAGCGGGGCAACAAGGGGGTCGAGGTGCGCATCGAGCCCGTCGAGCGGCGCGACCTGGTCGCGTCGGTCACGGCGAGCGGCCAGATCCGGCCGCAGACGAAGGTGGACCTCAGCGCCGACGTGAGCGGGCGCATCGTCCGTCTCGCCGTGCGCGAGGGGCAGATGGTCGCGCAGGGCCAGTTCCTGCTCCAGATCGACCCGGAGCAGGCGCAGGCCGCCGTCGACCGGGCGCAGGCCTCGCTGGCGTCGGCGCGGGCGCAGGAGGCGCAGGCGCGCGCCAACCTGCTGCAGTCCGAGAAGAACTATGAGCGGTCCGCCGCCATCAAGAAGACGAACTCGCAGCTCATCTCCGATGAGCAGCTCGATCAGCTGAAGACAGCGTTCGAAGTCAACCGGTCGCTTCTCGACGCCGCGACGCACGCGGTTGGGCAGGCCCAGGCCGCGCTCCGCGACGCGCGCAACTCGCTCGGCAAGACGACGATCTACGCGCCGATGACCGGCCGCGTCACGCGGCTCAACGTCGAGGCCGGCGAGACCGCCGTCCCCGGCACCTTCAACAAGGACGCGGCGACGCTGCTCACGATCAGCGACATGTCGGTGCTCGAGACGAAGGTCAAGGTGGACGAGACCGACGTCGCCCGCATTACGATCGGCGACTCGGCCGTCGTCCAGATCGACGCGTTCCCGGACACGACGTTCGTCGGACGGGTCACGAAGATCTCGAACAGCTCGCTCCGCACCGCCACGAACGTGACGAACGCCTCGGCCGACCAGGCCGTCGATTACGAGGTGACGATCCAGCTCATGAACGCTCCTGCCGAGACGCGGCCGGACTTCTCGGCGACGGCCAAGGTGATCACGGACATGCGCCAGAGCGTGCTCTCCATCCCGATCATCGCGCTTACCGTGCGCGAGAACGAGGCGCTGGCGCGGGAGGACACGGCGGTCGGACTCGGCCGCCCTCGGCCGAAGAAGGAAGTGGGTAAGAAGGACGTCGAGGGGGTGTTCGTGGTCGGCGCCGGCAACAAGGTAACGTTCCGCCCGGTGAAAGTCGGCATCGCCGGCGAGAAGCACTTCGAGGTTCTGACCGGGCTTCGTCCGAGCGAGCGGATCGTCGCCGGGACATACCAGGCCATCCGCGAGCTCAAGGACGGCACCGTCGTCCGCGAGGCGAAGCAGCCGCCGAGCGCGAAGCAGGTGAAGACGTGAGCTCGAACACCCAGGAGGCGCCACTCGGCGCGACCGCCGAGCGACAGATCGTCGTCGCTCAGGAGGGGGCGCCGCCCGATTCTCGCTGGGTGATCGTCACCCGCGGAATCGAGCGCCACTACGACATGGGCGGCGAGGTCGTGCGCGCTCTGCGCGGCGTCGACCTCGCGATCGGTCGCAACGAGTACGTCGCCATCATGGGCCCGTCCGGGTCCGGCAAGTCGACGCTCATGAACGTCGTCGGTTGCCTCGACACGCCGACGGCGGGCGAGTATTGGCTCAACGGCATGCTCGTCTCGAAGATGTCGGACGACCAGCTGGCGCGCGTTCGGAACAAGGAGATCGGGTTCGTTTTCCAGACGTTCAACCTGCTCCCGCGCGCCACTGCACTCCACAACGTGGAGCTCCCGCTCGTCTACGCCGGCGTCGGCGCAGAGGAGCGCCGCCACCGCGCGAAGGAAGCGCTCGAGCGCGTGCGGCTCGACGACCGGGCAAGTCACCGCCCGAACGAGTTGTCCGGCGGACAGCGCCAACGCGTCGCGATCGCGCGCGCGCTCGTCAACAACCCGTCGATCCTCCTCGCCGACGAGCCGACCGGCAACCTCGACTCGGCGACGTCGGCCGAGATCATGAAGGTCTTCGAGACTCTCGCCGACCAGGGACAGACGGTGATCATGGTCACGCACGAGGCCGACATCGCCGCGCACGCGCGACGTGTCGTCGTCATCCGTGACGGCAAGATCGCGAGCGACGACCGCCGCGAGCGGTTCATCGCCCAGCACGGGGTTGGATAGAGGCAAGAGGTGAGAGGGCGGAGGCAGGGTTCCCGCGCCCCTCGCCCCTCCTAGCTCTCACCTCCTACCTCAGCAAATGTCCCTCTTCGAAGCCGTCCGCCTCGCCCTCGCCCAGATCCGCGTGCAGAAGCTCAAGAGCTTCTTCACCCTGCTCGGCGTGATGATCGGCGTGACGTTCCTCATCGCCGTCGTCTCGATCGTCGGCGGGATGAGCCGCTACATGCGCGAGGAGCTGGTCGGCAAGATCATCGCCGTCAACTCGTTCGAGCTGCGCCACCGCCCGAACATCAACATGGGCGACGTCGACGAGTCCGTGTGGCGCGAGTACCGGCGGCGTCAGCGCATCCGCGTCGAGGACGTGGGGCCGGTCGCGGCGGCGCTCCCCGGCGGGACACTGTGGGCCGTCCAGAGCGAGAACAACGTTCGCGCCGAGTCGCGGTACGCCCGGCCGCGGACCGTCTGGGCGATCGGCGTCACCGAAGACTGGTTCACGATCAAGCGCTGGGACGTGGCGAGCGGTCGGATGATCGCGCCGCAGGAGTACGCGCTTGGCTCTCCCGTGCTCGTCATCGGGCAGGACGTCGGGAAGCACTTCTTTCCAGGGCTGAACCCGGTCGGGCGCGAGCTCAAGATCGACGGCATTCCCTACACCGTCGTCGGCGTCGCGGAAAAACAGGGGAGCGCGTTCGGTGTCTCGTTCGATAGGTTCGTCGTCGCGCCTCACGACGCGCCGCTTTATCGGATCCTCAATTGGCACGGCGTGATCGATGCCATCGTCGTACAGTCCGAGTCGCAGACGGTGATGCTGGACGCGATGGAGCGCGTGCGCCAGGTGATGCGGTCGCGCCACAAGCTCCGCCCCTCGCAGCCGGACGATTTTGTCCTCGAGACCTCGGATTCGGCCCTCGAGTTCTGGAACAAGATGAAGGCCTACCTCGTGATCGCCGGCGTGGCGCTCCCGGCGATCGGCCTCGTCGTCGGCGCGATCGTGATCATGAACATCATGCTCGTCGCCGTCGCCGAGCGGACGCGGGAGATCGGGATCCGGAAGTCGCTCGGCGCGCGGCGGAAGGACATCCTGAGGCAGTTCATCGTCGAGTCGACGACGCTCAGCGCGATCGGGGCGGCGATCGGCGTCGCGACCGGGATCGGGTTTGCGCAGCTCATCCAGGCGGTGACGCCGCTGCCGGCCGCGGTCGAGCTCTGGTCGGTCATCCTCGGCGTCGGCGTGGGGGCCGGCGTCGGCGTCATCGCCGGCGTGTACCCGGCGAGCCGAGCGGCGCTGCTCGACCCGATCGCGGCGCTGCGGCAGGAGTAGGCCGTGGCCTCGCGCGGCATCCGGCTCTTCACGCTTGGCGAGGGCGTCGCGATCGCGCTCGACTCGCTGCGCGCGAACAAGGTTCGTGCCGCGCTGACGATTCTCGGCATCGCCGTCGGGGTCTTCGTCGTCGTCGTCATCTCGGCGGCGATTCATGGCATCAACGCGAGCGTCGCCAAGGACTTCGAGTCCACGGGCCCGTCGACGTTCTTCCTCACGCGGTTCCCGATCTCGTTCGAAGCGTGCGACGGGACCGATGAGACGTGCACCTGGTTCCGGAATCCTCCGCTCACGATCGCCGACCTGCGATCGATCGAGCGACTGCCCAGCGTGCGAACGGCCGGCGCGCGGCTCGACATGTCGCGGCCGGTGAGCTACAAGGACCGGGCGCTGCGTGGGACGCAGGTCATCGGGTTCACACCCAACTGGACGGAGGTCGACAACGCCGGCGACCTCGCCCCGGGGCGCAGCTTCACGGAGGCGGAAGGATGGAGCGGCGCGCGCGTCGTCGTGATCAACACCGAGATGGCGACCCGCCTCTTCGGGGACTCCGACCCGCTGGACAAGCAGATCGACATCTCCGGGCACGCCTTCCGGGTCATCGGCGTCTACCACTACAAGGCGAGCTTTCTCTCCGGCGGCAACCGTCCTCGCGCCATCGTGCCGCTGGAGACCGCTCGCCGCGTCCTCAACGCGCCCTACTGGGACATCGGCATCGCCGTCGTCCCCTTCTCCCATGTCGCCCGTGACGAGGCGATCGACGACGTCACGGCCACGATGCGCGCGCGGCGTGGCTTGCGTCCCTCGGCCGACAACAACTTCGCGATCATCACGCAGGACATGCTGTTCGACACCTACAACAAGATCTTCGGCATGTTCTTCCTCGTCATGTTCGTACTATCGGCAGTCGGCCTGCTCGTCGGCGGCGTCGGCGTCGTGGCGATCATGATGATCAGCGTCACCGAGCGCACCCGCGAGATCGGTGTCCGCAAGGCCCTCGGCGCGACGCGCGCCGCCATCCTGTGGCAGTTCCTCGTCGAGGCAGTCACCCTCACCGGAATCGGCGCGGTGATCGGCTTGATCTTCGGGACACTCGTCGCCTTCCTGATCCGTGCGGCGACGCCGGTGGAGGCAGCCGTCCCGCCGCTGGCCATCGTCGCCGCCCTCGCTGCGAGCGCCATTACGGGCGTGCTGTTCGGGATGCTGCCGGCCGTGCGCGCGGCGCGGCTGGATCCGGTCGCAGCGCTGCGGTACGAATGAGGGTCGAGGGTGGGACGGCGGAGGTTGCAGATTGCCGATTGACACTACCAGAGCCGGCAGTCCGTAAGAGGCCCGGGCCGGTCCCGTCACTCGCTCCACCTTCAGCCCTCCGCCCTTGTCCCTGCTAGAAGCCCTCCGCCTGGCCTTCGCGCAGATCCGGGTGCAGAAGCTCAAGAGCTTCTTCACCCTGCTCGGCGTGACGATCGGCGTCATGTTCCTTATCGCCGTCGTCTCGATTGTCGAGGGAATGGGACGCTACATGGAGGAGGACTTCGCCGGCCGCCTGCTGGGCGCGAACACCTTCACCCTCCGGCGCTTCCCGTGGTTCAGCAACACGACCGAGGGGGAGTGGCGGGAGTGGATCCGACGGCCGCGCATCTACCATAGCGACGTTCGGTTCGTCCGCGGTGTGCTGCCGCCGGAGGCGAAGTGGGCGATCGAGAGCCAGGAACGGATATGGGCGATGACGTCGTATGCGCGCCCGCGCCAGGTCGAGGCTCACGCCGTGGAGGGCGATTACTTCACGATCAAGCGCTACAACCTGACCAGCGGACGGGTCTTCACCCATCAGGAAGCGGACCTGGGAACGACCGTGGCCGTGATCGGTGACGAGGTCGCGAAATACTTCTTCCCCGCCCTCGACCCCGTCGGCCGGGAGATCCGGATGGGCGGGGTCCCGTACCGCGTCATTGGAGTCATCGAGCGGCAGGGATCGCTCTTCGGGTTGTCGCTGGACAAGACGGTCTTCGCGCCCTTCCTCTCCCCACTCCATCGGCTGACAAACCCGCGTGGCGACATCGACGGCCTGCTGGTCCAGGCGCCGAACGACCTGATGATGCGAGAGGCGATGGAGACCGTCCGCGAGGCGCTCCGCGGGCAGCGCCGGCTGCGGCCGTCGCAGCCCGACAACTTCGTGATGGAGACGTCGGAGTCGGCGCTCGCGGAGTTCAAGGAGATGAAGGGCATCATGACAATCGCCGGCACTGCCCTCCCGGCGATCGGCCTCGTCGTCGGCGGCATGGTGATCATGAACATCATGCTCGTCGCGGTGGCCGAGCGGACACGCGAGATCGGGATCCGGAAGTCCCTCGGCGCCCGGCGGAAGGACATCCTTCGCCAGTTTCTCGTCGAGGCGGCGACGCTCAGCACCGTGGGCGCCGTCATCGGCATCGCGCTCGGAATCAGCGCGGCGAAGTTCGTCGAGTGGAAGACGCCGCTGCCCGCGGCGGTCGCGCCGTGGTCGCTCGTCGCCGCGACACTGCTTGGCACCGTGGTCGGGATCGTGTCGGGCGTTTATCCGGCGCGACGCGCCGCGCGCCTCGACCCGATCGAAGCCCTTCGTCAGGAATAACGAATCATGATGAGACCTGGCTCGCGGCTTCTGACCGCGCTCGAGGGCGTCGTCATCGCCCTCGACGCGATCCGGGCGAACAAGGTTCGCGCCGGGCTCACGATCATGGGTGTCGCCGTTGGCGTCTTCGTTGTCGTCGCGATGTCGTCCGTGGTGCGTGGCGTCAACGAGAGCTTCGCGCGCGACCTCGAGGCCGCCGGTCCGACGTCGTTTTTCATCTACCGGCGGCCGCTTCAAGCGTTCCGCAACTGCGACGGCACAGACGAGACGTGTCCGGACCGCCGAAACCCGCAGCTGACCCTCGAGGAGGCGCGCGTGCTCGAGCGCCTGCCGACGATCCGCGCGGTGACGGTGCACCTCGGCAGCGGCGCGTCGTTCAAGTACCGGGACCGGTTCATCCGGCAGGCGGGCCTCGAGGTGTACTCGCCAAACTGGACCGACGTCGACGCCGGGGACATCGAGCCCGGCCGCAGCTTCACCTTCGCCGAGAATGCGACGGCGGCACGCGTCATCATCGTCAACAAGCGGCTGGCGCAGCAGCTCTTCGGCGACTCGGACCCGCTCGACAAGGTCATCGCGGTCAACGGCGCGGCCTTCCGCGTGATCGGGGTCTACGACTACACCGCCAGCCCCATGGGCACCCCGACGTCGGCCGGCGGCGGCGACTCGCCGAAGGCGATCATCCCCTACGAAACCGGGCGCCGCCATCTCAACCTGTGGATGCGCGGGACGGACTTTATCGTCCGGCCGCGCGCCGGCGTGACGGTCGAGGAAGCGACCGACGACGTGACGGCCGCGCTGCGCGGCGCGCGCGGCTTGAAGCCCCGCCAGGCGGACAACTTCGCGATCATCACGCAGGACAGGCTGATGGGCGTCTACAACCAGCTCTTCGGCACGTTCTTCGTGGTCGGCATCGCGCTCTCGTCCGTCGGCCTCCTGGTGGGCGGCGTCGGCGTGGTCGCGATCATGATGATCAGCGTGACGGAGCGAACACGCGAGATCGGCGTGCGCAAAGCGCTCGGCGCGACCCGCGCGACGATACTTTGGCAGTTCCTCGTCGAGGCGGTCACGCTGACCGGCATCGGCGCGACGATCGGACTCGCGCTCGGCATTGCGACCGCGATCGGCGTCAGAGCGATGTGGCCCGCCGTGCCGGCGTCGACGCCGCCCTCCGCCATCGCGGCGTCGCTGCTCGCGGCCGCCTTCACGGGCGTCTTGTTCGGAATGCTCCCCGCCATCCGCGCGGCGAGACTCGACCCAGTCGCGGCACTGAGATACGAGTAGGGCCCGCGGTCCCGGGCGGGGCGCGTATATTCCGCCCCCATGAACCCCGTCGACCTCCTCGCCATCGCCGCGCATCGGGACGATGCCGAGCTCGGATGCGGGGGTACGTTGATCAAGGCGGCGAGCCAGGGCTACAAGACGGCAATCCTCGACCTGACGCAAGGCGAGATGGGAACGCGAGGCTCGGCCGAGCTTCGTGCGTCGGAAGCGAGCCGCGCGGCAGAGGTCATGGGCGTCACGGCGCGCGAGAACCTGAGCCTTCCCGACGCCGGCGTTCTGAACACCCCCGAGACGCGCGCGCGACTCGCGCGGGCGATCAGGAGGTTTCGCCCGCGCGTCGTCATCGCGCCGGCGCCGCAGGGTCGCCACCCGGACCACGGCGTCACCGCGCAACTCGTACGTGACGCCTGCTTCGTGGCGGGGCTTGCGAAGGTCGAGCCGGACGTGCCGAAGCACCGCCCGCACAAGGTCCTCCATGCCATCGCCTACCGGCAGGACTTCCAGCGGCCGACGTTCGTCGTCGACATCTCGGAGGAGTTCGAGCGGAAGCTCGCCGCGATCCGCTGCTACGCGTCGCAGTTCGACGGGGTCACTCAAGGTGGCGAGGTCTACCCGAACGGCGAGCCGCTCTACGACGTCGTGCGTCACTACTGTGCCTACTACGGCGCGTTGATCCGGACGCGATATGGGGAGCCGTTCTTCACCACGGAGACGATGCGGGTCGACGACGTCCTCGCGCTCGAGGTCGCGACATTTTGACGGGCGTCGACAGAGATCGCCCCGGGCGACCGGATGGCGCTTCCGACGAGGCGCTCACGTACGGGAGCTACTTGGCACTCGACGAGCTACTCGGGCTACAGCGGCCGCGCGCTCGGGCTGACCACCCGGACGAGCTGCTCTTCATCGTCGTTCACCAGGCGAGTGAGCTCTGGTTCAAGGTCATCCTGCATGACCTGGACGGCCTGATCGACGCGCTGCAACGCCGGGACAGCGGCCGCGCGCTCTGGTATGTCGGACGCATCAACGCGCTGATGCGGATCGTGTCGGCGCAGCTGTCGGCTCTCGAAACGTTGCCGCCGCATCACTTCGCCGAGTTCCGCAGCTATCTCGGCACGTCGAGCGGCTCGCAGAGCATTCAGTTTCGCGCGATCGAGGCCGCGTCGGGCCTTCGCGACGAGCACTTTATGCGTGTCATCGAGGAGCACGGCGAACCGGCACCACTGATCCGCAAGGCGCTCGGTCGCCCGACGCTCCAGGACCTCTTCCTCCGCCTGCTGGACGCCGAGCGCACGACGCTCGAGGCGCTCTACGTCGGGCCCGGGCCGACAATGCTTTTCTTTTTGGCTGAGGCGCTGCTCGAGTACGAGCAGCGCT
This sequence comes from Gemmatimonadaceae bacterium, assembly GCA_046263215.1. Lineage (GTDB taxonomy): Bacteria > Gemmatimonadota > Gemmatimonadetes > Gemmatimonadales > Gemmatimonadaceae > JBHELH01. The sequence goes on from JBHELH010000293.1 coordinate 41,419, forward strand.
TCGCTCAATGGCGCTTTCAGCACGTGCAACTCGTCGAGCGAGTCATCGGCCCAAGCACCGGCGGCACCGGCGGGACGCTCGGCGCCCGATACCTGCAGCGCACGATCGAGCAGCGATTCTTTCCGAAGCTGTGGGAGGTCCGCGCGAAGTTCTTCGGCCCCGAGCGCGCGGCGGGCCCGTGAGCGGGCCGCGGGGGCGTCGGCTCCGGGATATATCGACCGCGGTCCGCCCCGGCACGCCGGAGTGGCGGGGCGACACGCCGTACTCGTGCCGGTGGACGTGGGCAATTTCGTCGGGCTCGTCGGTGAACGTTTCGGCGATCGAGATGAGCCCGCATGTGGGGACGCACGCCGATGCCCCACTCCACGTGCGGGATGACGGGCCGGCGAGCGACGCTTTGTCGCCAGACGCGTTCGTCGGGCCGGCGATCGTCGTCGGCCTCGAGGAACTCGGCGGCCCCGTGGACGCCCACGTGCTTGCCGCACGGCTCCCGGCGCGCGTGGAGCGGCTGCTCCTCCGAACTGGGCGAACCATTGCGACGGGGGCGTTTCCTATCGCCTGGCCGGCCCTCACGCCCGCCTGCGTGCGCTGGCTGGCCACGCGCGGGCTTCGCCTCCTCGGCGTAGATGCACCATCGGTGGACGACCGCGAGAGCAAGACGCTCGATACACACCACGCGCTCTTCGAGGCCGGTGCCGCGATCCTCGAAAACCTCGACCTGCGCGGTGTCCCGGACGGAAGCTACGAGCTGATCGCGCTTCCGCTGCGGCTCGACGGACTGGACGCGGCGCCGGTTCGCGCCGTGCTGGTCGAGGCGACCTAAGCCGTTTATATTGAACGACATGGCCGACCCCATCTACCTCGACCACGCTGCCACGACGCCGGTGCGCCGGGAGGTGTTCGACGCAATGCGCCCTTTCTACGAGGGCCGCTTTGGCAACCCGTCGAGCACGCACCGTTGGGGGCGCGAAGCGCGCGCGGCGCTCGACGAGGCTCGCGAGCGGCTCGCGCGATGCCTCGGCGCGAACGCCGACGAGGTCTATTTCACCTCTGGGGGGACCGAAGCCGACAACATGGCGGTGCTCGGCGCGTGGCGCGCGCGCCGGGCAGAGGGCCGGACCGCGGTGGTCTCAACCCCGCTGGAGCACAAGGCGGTGTTGGGGGCTGTCCATCAGGTCGTCCGCGAGGGTGGCGAGGAGCGGCTGGCGGACGTGACCCCGGACGGCGTGGTGCGCCTCGAGTCCTTCACCTCGCTCGTGCGCGACGACGTGGCGGTCTGCTCGGTCATGTGGGTCAACAACGAGATCGGGACGATCCAGCCGATCGAGGCGCTCGCGCGGATCGCCAAGTCGAGTGGTGCGCTCTTCCACACCGATGCGGTGCAGGCCTTCGGCCGCGTCCCGATCGACGCACGCGCGGTACCGTTCGACGTGCTCTCGATTTCCGGCCACAAGTTCTGCGCGCCGAAGGGGGTCGGCGCGATCTTCATCCGGCGCGGCGCGCCGGTCGACCCGCTGCTGCACGGCGGTGGTCAGAATCGAGGCCGGCGGCCCGGTACCGAGAACGTGGCCGCCGCGGTCGGCCTCGCGGTCGCGGCCGAGCTCGCGGTAGCGGAGCGCGAGGCGGAGTACCGGCGTCTGGAGAGGCTCCGCGATCAGCTCGAGAGCGCGATCCTCGAGCGCGTACCCGACGCGGTCGTGCACGGTCGCGGGGCGCGCCGCGCGCCGCACATCGTCAACGTCTCGGTCCCGGGCACCGACAGCGAGTCGCTGCTGATGGCGCTCGACCTACGTGGTGTAGCGTGCTCCGGGGGCTCCGCCTGCCAGAGCGGAAGCGTCGAGCCGTCGCACGTGCTGGCCGCCCTGGGCGTCCGTCCCGACCTCGGGTCGGCGGCGGTTCGCATGAGCCTCGGTTGCCTGACGACGCCGCAGTGCGTAGAGCGCGCCGCCGACACGTTCGCCGCGCTCGCGCTCAAGGCCCGCCGCGCGGCGGGCGCGGCGAGTTGAGTCAGTCGGTGCGGGGAGCGTCATGAGCGGGGCGAAGGCTCGCGTACTCGTCGCGATGTCGGGCGGCGTGGACTCGTCCGTCGCCGCGGCGCTGCTCGTCGAGCGAGGCTACGACGTCGTCGGCGTGACGATGAAGCTTTTCTGCCACGGCGACGAGGTGCCGGATCGCCCGTGCTGCTCGCTCGACTCGATCAACGACGCGCGGCGCGTCTGCGTCCGGCTCGGCGTGCCGCACTACGTGCTCAACATGCAGAGCGCGTTCGGGCGCGACGTCGTCGACGACTTCGTGAACGAGTATGCGCGTGGACGCACGCCAATTCCCTGCGTCCGCTGCAACACGTTCACCAAGTTCCGCGATCTGCTGCACAAGGCGGACGGGGTCGACGCGCGGTGGGTGGCGACCGGCCATTACGCACGCGTCGTCGGCGCGGAACTCCATCGTGGCCTCGACCCGGCTAAGGATCAGTCGTACTTCCTGTGGGGCCTCGACCGGTCAGTGATGCGGCGGCTCTTGCTGCCCGTCGGCGCGCAGAGCAAGGCGGAGACACGGGTGGTGGCGAAGCGATTCGGGCTCGACGTCGTGGCCGAGAAGATCGAGAGCCAGGACATCTGCTTCGTGCCCGACGGCGATCACACGGCCGTCCTACGTCGGCGGCTGGGGCCGGATGCGGCGGCCGTCACGCCGGGACCGGTGATTCGCTCGGACGGCACGGTGGTCGGGCGCCACGACGGCTTCGCGCAGTTCACCATCGGGCAGCGCCGCGGTCTACCCGGCGGCTTCGCCGAGCCGATGTACGTGGTGGACATCCGGCCCGAGACGCGCGCGGTGGTGATCGGACCGCGCGCCGAGCTGCTGGGCCGCGGCGTTATCGCGCGTGAGCTGAATTGGCTGGCCGACACGCCGACCGTCGGCGACCGCATTGCCGTGCAGGTCCGACACCGCGCCACCCCTGCGGCCGCTGAGATCGTCCGTCTCGACGCCGACGAGATCGAGCTGGCACTCGACGAGCCGGTGGCCGCCATCACGCCCGGCCAGTCGCTGGTGCTCTACGACGGCATCCGCGTGCTCGGCGGTGGAGTCATCGAGCGCGCTACGCGCGAGCGCACTCGCTTGCCCATTCTCGCCGCGTAACGGCGCGACGGGCTTCATCAAGAAAAGCCCGGCGCGCAGCGCCGGGCCGTCGAAACTACTGGCAGCTGATCGCGTCAGTACTTGAGCTCCGCCGCGTCGGCGAACTCGCGCATCGCCCGCTCTTGCTCCTCCGTCAGGTTCTCTGGGACGACGACGTCGACTTGGACGATCAGGTCTCCCTTCCGCCCGTCCTTCTCGATCCCGTGACCGCGCACGCGAAATCGCTTCCCGCTCGACGTGCCGGGCGGAATCCGGATCGCGACCTTTTTTCCATCCAGCGTTCGGACGTTGATCCGCGAGCCCAGTGTCGCCTGCGCGATGTTGATCGGCACGGGCGCGACCACGTCGAGGCCCTCGCGGCGGAAGAATCGGTCGGGCTGCACCTGGAACGTGATCAGCAGGTCACCGGGCGGCCCGTTCCGCGAGCCGTGACCGCCTTGCCCCTTGAGTCGGATCTTCGCACCCGAGTCGACGCCGGCCGGGACAGTGATCACCACCTTGCGCCGCGCGCGGACCTCGCCGGTCCCGTTGCACGCGGGGCAGCGCTCCGTCGGGATCTGTCCGCGACCGAGACACGCAGGACACGGGCGCTGCACGGCGAAGCCGCCTTGCCCGAAGGAGATCGCGCCGGAGCCTCCGCACTCCGGACACGTCTGCAGCTTCGCGCCCGGGGCCGCGCCCGAGCCGTGGCAGACCTGGCACTCCTCGTTCACCTCGAGCTCGACGGGGACCTTGCCCCCGAGCGCCGCGACCCTGAACGGGATCTCGAGCGTCGTCTCGACGTCCTGACCGCGCTCCGGACCACGCGCGCGCGCGCCGCCGCGGCCGCCGCCGAACATCGAGCTGAAGACGTCGCCGAGACCACCGAGGCCTCCGATATCGAAGTCCTCGAAGCGGAAGGTGCCGCCGCCCGCGAATGGTCCGTTCTGCCCGCCGGCGCGCCCGCCGCGCTCGCCCCCGAAGCCACCGAACCCGCCGAACGCGCCGAGGCGACGCATATCGTCGTACTGACGCCGCTTCTCCGGGTCACCGATGACGTGATACGCCTCCGTGACCTCCTTGAAGCGATCCGCCGCCTTGGGGTCGTTTGGATTCTTGTCCGGGTGTAGCTTCGCCGCAAGCTTGCGGTACTGCTTTTTGATCTCGTCTTGCGACGCCGACGCGGAAACGCCGAGGACCGCGTAATAGTCCTTCGTCTGAGCCATAAGGTCAGCGCGCGGTCACCCGGTCCACTGCTTCACGACGACGCGCGCTGGACGGAGAAGCTGACCGTTGAAGACGTACCCGGGCTGGAAGACCCGCGACACGACGTGGTCGTCCTCCGGCGAAGGCGCAGGCTCCGTCGCTACGGCCTCGTGCAACTCAGGATCGAAGCTGGAGTTCTCCGGGCTGACGACCGTGAGCCCGGCGTTCGTGAGCGCCTTGAGGAGCTTCCGCTCCACCATCTCCACGCCTTGTACGACCGTCTTTGCGTCGGCGCCGTCAGGATCGACGTGAGCGAAGCGCGCGAGATCGTCGAGCGCATCGATGATGTGGCGGATGAGCTCCGCTTGCCCACGCGAGGCAGCCTCGCTGCGTTCGCGAACCGTTCGCTTCCGGAAGTTGTCGTACTCGGCGGCGAGCCGGAGATACTTATCCTTCTGCTCCTCGAGCAGGCGCTGCGCGTCGGCGGATGCGTCGCCGCTTCCTCCGCCGGGGGGCGCCGAGGCGTCGCCACCCGCCGCGTCCGGGCCCATCGAGCCGGCCGCAACCGATTCGTCCTCATCGGAAGGTGCGCCATCAGCGCCGGCCCGACCGACCGGCTCGTTGTCGCCGTAGTTCATTTCCACCTGTCTGCTCCACTGCTCACGCCACCCAGGACCTGGGCGCGCTGCGTCTCATGCGTGTTTAAATGTTGACCCCGTCGAGTCGGGGTGCAACGGCTGTGCCCTCCGGGACTGCCGTCCCGGCAGTCCGAAACCGGCTGCCGTCGACATGCCGCGTTATGCGTGAGTGGCGTGCGCCGTCGTCGCGCCGCGGCGCGACTCGCGCGCCAGAAGCGCCCGCCGGGCAAGGTCGAGGACCGCCTGCGCCGCGCGACGGCGAATCTCGTCACGATCGCCCCAGAGACGGAGTCCGACGCTGCGCACATCGCCCTCTACGTCCACGGAGATCCACACCGCGCCGACGGGTTTTTCGGGCGTCCCGCCGGTCGGCCCGGCGATGCCCGTGACGCCAAGGCCTACCTCCGCACGCGTCGCCGCGCGAGCGCCTGCGGCCATCTGGCGGACGACCGGCTCGCTGACCGCGCCCTGCGCAGTCAATGTGTCCGGATCCACGCCGAGCAACGCGACCTTCGCGTCGTTGTGGTAGGCGACCACGCCCCCCATGACGACGTCGCTCGAGCCCGGGATCGCGGTCAGCCGCGCGGCGACGAGTCCTCCGGTGCAGCTCTCCCCGACGGCGACGCGCAGCCGCGCACGGCGGCACTGCTCGAGGACGACAGCGGCGAGGTCGGCCTCTCCCTCGGCGTACACCGCGATGCCGATGCGGTCCTTCAGACGTCGCGCCGCCTCGTCGAGCGCCAATTCGGCGGCCGGCGCCGTGACCCCGCGCGCGGTCAGTCGCAGGTCGACGCCGTCTACGCCCGGCAGGTAAGCGAGATCAAGGCCGGGGAAACCACGCTCGATGGACTCGATCCAGTCGGCGAGCAGCGACTCGGCGACGCCCGTCGTGCGCAGCGTCCGCGAGTGAACTACCGTCTCACCAGCGCGCGCGCGCAGGATCGGTAGCAACGTGTCGCTGAGCATGCCCCGCATCTCGCGGGGAACTCCCGGTAGCATGGCAACCCATCGGCCGCGCTCGTCCTCGAGCCAGATACCGGGCGCCGAGCCGTGGTTGTTCGTCAGCACCCGCGCCCCGTCAGGTATCATCGCCTGCGCGCGGTTCGACGCGGGCAGCGCACGCTTGAAGCGCGCCTGCCAGCGCGCCTCCATCCACGCGAGGTGCGATTCGTCGAGTCGCATCTCGCGTCCGAAGACGCCCGCCACGGCCGGCTTGGAGTGGTCGTCGCTCGTCGGACCGAGGCCGCCGGTCGTGATCACGGCCCCGGTCCGATCGAGAGCCTCGCGGACGGCGGCCGCAATGTCGTTGGCGTCGTCGCGAACGGTCACCCGCCGCGCGACTTCAATCCCAATCGCCGCGAGCTCGCGCGCGAGGTGCGCGCCGTTCGTGTCGATCGTGAAGCCGAGCAGGAGCTCGTCGCCGATCGTTACAAGTTCGACCTTGGTAGACGGCACTGCGCAGGGCTCACGCGTTAGGCATCCACGTGCCGGCTGTCGGACGTCAGGCAGCGAGGCCGGCGGCCGCCCGATGCCTGGCACCCCCCGCCCGACACGTGGCAACCTAGCACCTGTCCGTCACCTCCGTCCCGCCGCCAGCTCCCTCAGCAATCCCCCGTACCGACGCAGGTACAGCCACAGCGAGTACAGGGTCAGAAGCAGCGCGACGGACATCGTGGCCACCCCGACGACCCCGTTGAAGCTCGCGAACGCGCGCCACAGCGCCGCCCCCTCCCACCCCTGCGACGCCGCGAGCGTTGCCGCGAAAAACCAGAAGTACGCGGACCCCTGCCACACGAGCTGCATCCCGGTCTTCCACTTCGCGGCGGCGATCGCGCCGATCACGACGCCGCGGCGCGCCGCGGCCTGCCGGAAAAGGGCCATGAACACCTCGCGACCGAGGACGACGACCACGACCCAGATCGGAAGCCCGACGCGGCTCCACGGCGTCACGAACGGGAAGTCGCTCCGCGCGAGCCAATACATCGGCACAAAGGTGCCGACGAGAAGCAGCTTGTCGGCGAGCGGGTCGAGGACCTTCCCGAGGTCGGTCACGTCACGCCGCGATCGAGCGAGCCGGCCGTCGAGGTAATCGGTAACGCCGGCGGCGACGAAGAGGACGAACGCGGCGAAGCGGGCCTGCGCAGTGTCGACGAAGGGCAAGAGCGCGACGGGCGGCGCCAGTGCGATCCGCGCGACGGTCAGCGCGTTCGGGAGATTCACGAGCGCCCGCCCGCCGCGCTCAGGCGAGCGCCTTCAACACCATCTTGCTCACGGCTTTGAGCGTCTCGAAGACGCCGTCGCCTTGAAGGGCGACGCCCTCGAAGTAGGGTGCGCGCTCAATCCACTCACCGCCCGGCAGCTGCTCGACGAGGTGCTCCCCGGCATGGTACGGGTCGGGCGTCACGCGCTGCTTCCCCGCGTCCCTCACCTCCCAGCCCGGGTTGAGCGCCGCCTGGAGCTCACGTATCGGCGCCGCGTTGGGGAGGTCGCGCTTGTTGTATTGCAGAACGAACGGGAGCTTCGTGAGATCGTAGCCGTACTCCGCCATGTTGTCGTAGAGGTTTTGCATCGCCTCGATGTTCGCCTCCATGCGCTCCATCTGCGAGTCGGCGACGAACACGATTCCGTCCACGCCCTTCAAGATGAGTTTCCGGCTGGCGTTGTAGTAGACCTGGCCCGGCACGGTGTAGAGATGGAAGCGCGTCTTGAAGCCGCGGATCGTCCCCAAGTCGACCGGCAGGAAGTCGAAGAACAGCGTGCGCTCCGTTTCGGTGGCGAGCGAGATGAGCTTCCCGCGCGTGTCCGGCGACACCTTGCCGTAGACGTGCTCGAGGTTCGTCGTCTTTCCCCCCAGTCCGGGACCGTAGTAGACGATCTTACAGTTGATCTCGCGCGAGGCGTAGTTGATCATCGACATGGCTGTCTCTCCCCCTTACTGAAACAGCTTGTCGATCTCGTCGTCCGCGCCCGCGAGCACGCTTGGCTGTGCCGGCTGACCGGCCGCGCCGCGCTCGAAAACGGCGCGGAAGAGGCGCGCGAGGTCGTCAACGGCCGCCTTCACCTTCAGGCGCACGAGCCCGAGCGTGGTTCGGTTGTCGAAGAGCACGACGAGGATGACGCGACCCGCCACGTCCGCGAGGTACATCGAGTCGCGCTCCCCCTGGTGGAAAAGGGAGCTGAATTCCTTCTCGCCGATCAGCTTCGCTAGCTGGTCGTTCGCGCTGAAGTCCGCCGCCGTGAGCGTCGCGAACGCGGTCGGGTCGAATGTCGGCTTCTCGCCGAAGGTGGCGACGAGCTGCCCCGTGCGATCCACGAGGAGCGCGCAGCGCGCGTTGCTCTCCTGGAGGAACCGCTCGAGGGACTGCGTGATCGCGCCGAAGTCGCCCTCGGTGAACGACCAGGTCGCTGCGCCAACCGCCATGTATCACTACCTCGTCGGGGACGTGCTCGGCGCCGCCCGGACAATCTGTCCGGGCGGCGCGCGGATCGGGTCGGGCCGCGGGCGCCATCACATTTCGCGGCGCGCCGACAGCGCCTGCGCAATCGTGACGCCGTCCGCATACTCCAGGTCACCGCCCACCGGCAGGCCGCGGGCGATTCGCGACACCACGACCGGCTGCGACGCCAGCTGGCGCTGTACGTACAAGGCGGTGGCCTCCCCCTCGAGGCTCGGGTTGGTGGCGATGATCACCTCCCGCACGCCACCCGCGGTGACGCGCCCGACGAGCTGCGGGACCGTCAGGTCTTCGGGCATGACGCCGTCGAGCGGCGACAGGCGACCGCCGAGCACGTGATAGAGGCCGCGGTACTCGCCCGCCCGCTCGATCGCTCCGATGTCCGACGCCTCTTCGACGGCGCAGATGACGGCGGGGTCACGTCGAGGGTCCCGGCAGATGCTGCACACGTCTTCCTCGGTGAGGTTGAAGCATCTGGCGCACGGGCGCACGCGTTCGCTCAGCGTTCGGAGCACGTCGGCGAGTCGGCGGCTCTGCTCAGGGGGTTGCTTGAGCAAATGGTACGTCAGGCGCAGGGCCGTCTTCCGGCCGATGCCCGGCAGCTTCGCAAGCTCCGTCGCGAGGTCGTCGATGGCGGACATGTCGAGGAGCGACGGGCGCGCGACGTGACCGTCGCGCGCCCGCGTCGCTCAGAGGGGCAACTTGAACGGCAGCGGGAGGCCCCCGGTCAGCTTGCCGTACTCCTGCTGCGCCTGTGCTAGGGCCTTCTTCTGCGCCTCGGTGACGGCGACGAGCACCAGGTCCTCGAGCATCTCGACGTCGGCCGGGTTGACGACGCTGGGGTCGATCTTGACGCGCTGAACGGCGCCCTGCCCGTTCGCCTCGACCGTGACCATGCCGCCGCCCGCCGAGCCGCTGACGGTGACCCGCTGGAGCTCGTCCTGGATCTTCTGGAAGCGGCCCTGCATCTCCTGCGCTTGCTGCAGGATCTTCATCAAGTCGGCCATGCGCTTTGCGACCTTCGGGGGCGTGAACCGGGAAAGCTATCTGGCCCGCGCGACCGAGGGCAAGGCGACTCAGTCCACCACGTCGAGGTCGAGCGCCTCGATGGCCGCGCCGAGCAGCGGATCACTCTTCCGCAACGCGGTGAGGCGCTCGTTGCGCACCATTTCGTCGGTGAGACGCTTCGGCGGCGGCGTCGGCGCGGCGCCGTCCTCCCGAACGAGCTGCACCCGCGTCAGCCCGGAAAACCACTCGCGCAGTACAGCGATCACGTCGCCCCGGCCGGCCTCGAACGCCCGACGGAGGAAGTCGTTCGGCTCATCCAACTGCACCGTCAGCTCACCGCGCGCGGTCACCCCGACGGGGGTCACGTGCTCGAGCGCCGACGCCAGAATTGTCTTGCGTTCGGCGCGAATCCGCCGCAGGAGCTCGTCCCAGCGGCCAACAACGCTGTTGAGGTCGACCGCGGTTCCGCGCGGCGGGTCAAGGGCGCGGGACCGCGGGGGCTCCGGCGGCGCCGCAGGGGCCGCGTGGCGTGTCTCCAGCGCGGGAGGCGCGGCCACCGCGGAGGCGCCACGCTCCGGGCTCCGGACGCTCCGGCCGCGTTCCTCCGCGCGCGACGGGATGGCGCCGCCGCCCCGGCCCGCCGCGCCACCGCCGATCCCGCGGATCATCTCTTCGAGACTCGCCGTCCGATCGAGGAGCGCGAACCGGACCAGCAGTGCCTCGAGTAGGAGCTGCTGCTGTCCGCTGCGGCGAAACCGCGGCTCCAGCTCGCCGATAGCGTTGATCATCCGCAGCAGGTCGCCGGCCGGGAGCCGGTCGCGCCGCGCGTCGAGCGCCTCACGCACGCGGTCGGAGACGTCAGGCGCGGCGCTGCCGAGGACGACGGCGAGCTGCGCGCGCAGCATGTCGGCGAGCCCGGTCAGGAACAGACCAAAATCGACGCCGGCGTCGGCGAGACGCGCTGTAAGCGCGAAGACGTCGCCCGCGCGCCGCTCGGCGATCAAGTCGAGCGTCGACAGAAACTCGTCCTCCGGCACGAGGCCTAATGCCTCGCGGACCCGCTCGGCCGTCACGCGGAGGTCGCCGGTCGAGAGCACCTGGTCGGCGAGGCTCAACGCGTCGCGCATCGAGCCGTCGGCCGCGCGCGCGATCGCGGCCAGCGCGTCGGCGTCGGCCTCGACCCGCTCAGCGGCGAGCACCTCCCGCAGCCGCGACTTGATCTCGGCGGCGCCGATCCGCTTGAGGTCGAAGCGCTGTAATCGGCTCAGCACGGGCGCCGCCGCCTGCGCGATCTTCTGCGGCTCGGTGGTCGCGAAGACGAAGACGACGCGCGGCGGCGGCTCCTCGAGGATTTTCAGCAGCGCGTTCCATGCCTCGCGCGTCAGCATGTGCGCCTCGTCGACGATGTATACCTTGTACCGCTCGTCGCCCGACGGGGCGTACATGGCGCGCTCGCGCAGCTCGCGCGCGTCGTCGACGCCGCGGTTCGACGCCGCGTCGATCTCGACGACGTCGAGACTCGTCTCGCCGCGCCAGATGCGTCGGCACGAGCCGCACTCGCCGCACGGCTCGCCACCGAGGGACGGCTCCCCGCGCCGCTCGCAGTTGAGCGCCATCGCGAGCACGCGCGCGAGCGTCGTCTTGCCGACGCCGCGCGGCCCGCAGAGGAGGTATCCGTGCGCCACGCGCCCACGCTCGATTGCGCCCTTCAGCGTCGCCGCGACGTGAGACTGCACGGCGACGTCGCCAAACTTCTTGGGCCGATACTTTCTGGCGAGCGCCTCTGACATTCGGAGGTAGGTGGCGGGTGCCAGCCGTCGGGTGCCCGGTGCTAGGGCGCGGCCAGACCAGGCACCGTAGGACCTCGGACCTCGCACCTAGCACCCTCGGCCAATCTACTTGCCGAGGCTGAAGCGCACAAAAAACTCGCGCGGAGTGTCGCCTCAGCTCAGGCGTCCACCTCCGCGCGAGTGTCCCAGGCCGACCGAAGCGACGCAAGACACCTCATGCCGCTGCTGCCTGCGGGGCCCTGACGGAGTTAGAGGGCTCACGCCCTCCGGGGCCTGGAACGACGGGGAATTTAGCGCCGCCCAGTAGGCCGGGCAAGCGCGCCGCGGCAACAGCTACGGCCGCTTCACATCGACGGTCGGCCGCTGGACCTCGGTCCGCTTCGTTCCGACTCTCGGCGTCGTCACCGTGTCACGCTTTGTCCCGACGTCGACATCCGGAAGATTGGGTGCCCGCAGGGTCAACGTATCGCGGCTGACCTTCACGTCGACGTCTGGAACCTGCACCTGTACCTGGCCGTCGTCGGTCCTCGAGCACGCGGGAACTGTCGCCACAAGCGACATGAGCGCGCCGGTCGTCAGCGCGCGAGGTGGGAGCTTTGGCAAGAGAACCCTCCCGGAAAGGGGTTGCGCTCCAACCGCGGCAACCTTCGGACCACAGACCGTCCGTTTCGTCCCGTCCTTGCTGACGCTGAGGAGGGCGCGCGCGCGACTACTCGTACAGCACCGCGCGCTGCATCCGGCGCGTACGTCGCAGCTCGTACACTTGCCCGACCTCGCCGCCGAGGATGAAGATCATCGCCGCGTAATACACCCACACGACGGCGATGACGAGCGCCGCGATCGTTCCGGTGTAGAGGGAGCCGGGATGAAACGAGCCGATGAACCGCGCGAAGAGGTGGCGCGCGAGCTCGAAGAGCAGCGTCGTGAAGAAGGACGCGACGACCGCCGTGCGCGTGCGGACGCGTCGCAGCGGCAGGTATTTGTAGAGGCCGAAGAACATCAGGAAGATCACCACGAACGCGACGACCTGGCCGGCCCAGTACTGAAGCGACCCGATGGCCTCGGCGCGGATCCCGAGCTCGCCGAGCAGTCGGACGCCGCTCTGGGTGTAGATTGCGAGGTACGTGCTCAGCGCCGCGTAGAGCACAATGAGCACCGAGGCGATGATCGTGATCTGAATGTCGAAGATCTTGCCGGCGACGATTCCGCGCTCGTTCTCGATGTCGAAGACCTCCGCGAGCACGCTGCGCAGCGACCCGAAGAGACGCGTCGAGAACCAGACGAAACCGATCGCGCTGTAGATGGCGAGTGAGGTCCTGGCCCGAAGGACGTCGGTCAGGATCTGGAGGATCGCCGTCCGTACCATGTCGGCCTGCGGCGGCAGAAGCGCCTCGAGCATCGACATGATGAGCGCCGAGGACGACGCGGTGTCCCGATCCAGCAGGAAGGTGACGCCGGTGACGACGAGCAGGAAAAAGGGGACGGCGGCCAACAGGATGTTGAACGCCAATCCCCCCGCGAGAAAGAAGATGTTGTCCTCGCCACTGTTGTCCCAGACACGGCGGGCGTAGTCGCGAAGGATCCACGCGAGGCGCGTCAGAAGGGAACGCGGCGGCATCTCGTCGCGCTGCGGCGGGACGCCCTCGACGCGCCGTGCGGCGGGGCGGGGCTAGACCCCCGTCTCGTCGTCGAGGTCGAGGAGGCCGTCGCCGGCCGTCGCCGCCGGGCCCGAAGTCCGCCCCGCGCGTGCGACGTCGGCGCCCGCCTGGTACGCCGCCTTGGTCTCAGCGATCCGGCGCTGCAGCTCGTCCCGGGCCTCCTTCGCCGCCGCGCGGCCCGCGTGGACGGCGCGCGTGACCTGCTCACGCCGGATCTCGACCGCGTCCCGTGCCGCGTCCACGCGGTCCTCGACACTGCGGCGCGCCGTCTCGATCGTGCCGACGACGGTGTCGGTCACGTCCTCGGCGATGTCCTGCGCCGCCTGCTTTGCCCGCCGCGCCTGCAGCTTGATGCGGTACCGCGTGTCGGCGCCCGATTGGGGCGCGAACAGCAGCGCGATTCCCGCCCCGGCGAGCAGGCCCCAGAAAAAGGAGCCGAGGCTAGATGAATGCTTCTCGATGACGACGAACGGCTCGCCTTCTTCGAATTCGTAGTGCGCCATGTCGCTCTCCAGGTAGCTCCGCGTCGTCAGCGGGCCTTCTTGCCCGCTTTCCCTTTCGCCTGCGCTCGCGACGCGCTCGCGGGCGTATCCGCGCGCCGCGCGGCGCGCCGGTCGACCTCGACCGCGCCGTTGTTCGCCGCGGCGGCGGCAGCAGCCGTGACCGCAGGTGCGCCCGCGCCGCCATTCAGAAGCGCGAGCAGCTCCGAGTGCACCTCGGCCGGCCCTAGGCCCAGCATGCGCGCCGTCCGCGCGACGTCACCGCCGGTCGATGCGAACGTCTTCAACACCAGTTGCCGCCGCGCGTCGGCGACCGTCGACCCCACGGGAATGCTAACGGCGGCCGGCGTGTCGCCGCCCACGCGCAGATGCCGCGGCATGACGTCGCCGAGCGTGATCTTCGCCCCGCGCGCCATGATCACCGCGCGCTCGACGGCGTTCTTCAGCTCGCGGACGTTGCCCGGCCAGTGGTACGAGAGAATCCAGTCCCACGCCGCGTCCTCGAATCCGGTGACCTGCTTCCCGTTCTGGGTCGCGAAGCGCTGAAGAAACTCGTTGGCGAGGAGCTGCATGTCGTCCGCTCGCTCGCGCAGCGGCGGCAGGCTGATGTCGACCACCGCGAGCCGGTAGTACAGGTCCTCGCGGAGGTCCCCCTCGGTGACCGCCTTCTGCACGTCGCGGTTCGTCGCCGCGACGACGCGGATGTCTACCGGGATCTCTCGCTTCCCGCCGAGGCGGCGGACAGCGCGCGTCTCCAGCGCCCGCAGGAGCTTCACCTGGATGTCCGGCGACATCTCGGCAACCTCGTCGAAGAACAGCGTGCCGCCCGAGGCCAGCTCGAACGCCCCGGGCTTCTCGTTCGTCGACCCGGTGAACGTGCCCTTCTCGTGGCCGAACAGCTCGTTCTCCAGGATCTCCTTCGGGAGCGCGGCGCAGTTCAGGGCGAAGAACGGACCGCGCACGCGCTCGCTCTTCTGGTGGATCGCGCGCGCCACGAGCTCCTTCCCGGTCCCCGACTCGCCGAGGATAAGCACGCTCGCCGTGGACGGCGCAACCGCCTCGATGACCTTGTAAACCTCGCGCATCACCTCCGACTGGCCCGTCAGCTCGCCGTAATGCGTGAGGTTCTCGAGGCGCGCCGACAGCTCGCGGTTCTTCCGCTGGACGGCGTACTGCTCGAGAAGTTTCGGCAGTTGCGCCTTGAGCTTGGCGAGCCGCTCGGCGTTCAGCGGCTTCTCGATGTAATCCGCCGCGCCATGCCGGATGGCCTCGATCGCCAGTTCGGTCGAGCCCTGGCCGGTGATCATGATGAACTCCGTCGGCAGGCCGCGCGCACGCATCTCCTTCAGGAGCGCGATGCCGTCGATCTTGGGCATCTTGAGGTCGGCGAGAACCACGGCGTAACTGTCGGCGCTCAGCCGGTCGAGCGCCTTCTGGCCGTCGTCGGCGACGTCGACTTCGAAGCCCTCGTCCGCCAGGATGGCGCTCAGGCCGGTGGTGATCTGCTTTTCGTCGTCCGCAATCAGGATCTTCGCGTTCTTCATGCTCGCTCGCGGGTTGGCGCCGTCCGTCGGCCGGACGAGCGTCCGGCGCGTGGAAACGCCAAGGAAAGACCGCCGGGGCTGGCCTCGACTCGAATGCCCGCTTCGGCCGCCACAGCGGCGACCCGCGGATCGAGCTCGATCGCGCTCCCGTCGGCGCACTCGACTCGTATCACCATACCATCCGCGGACTCCACGCGGCAGGTCGCCGCCGTCCGCCGATCCAACGCGCCGAGCATCGCACTAGCGAGGACGAGCCTCACCGCCACCGCCGGCGCGGAGGTCGCGCCGCTGCCGCTGCCTGCTCCGCCCGCGACCTCGAGTACGCTGCCGTCGGCTCGCGCGGCCGGCCCGAGCAGGGAGACCAGCTGTTCCGCCGTCGCCAGCACGTCGACCAGCTCGCGCGGGCGCCGCGTCAACGCCAGCAAGGACTCGCTCATCGTGACGAGCTCCTCGAGCTGGCCGGCCGCCGCCTCGGCGAAGCGGGCGAGCCCGGATGCCGGTGCTGCTCCCTGGCCGGAGGCGCGGCTCCGAACGACCTCCAGGTTCACCGATACCCCGTTGAGGGCCCCTTTGATCTCGTGCGCGGCGCGGGCCGCCACGTGCTGGAGCGCGTCCAGCCAGAGTGCTTCGACCTCGGCGGCCCGTCCGTCGCTCACCAAGGCCCCCTATTCGCCCGCTTCGGCGTCGTCGTGCGCCGCGGCCGTCACCGGCTCGCCCCTTTCCGGGGCCGGGCGGAGCTGTTCCGGCGCCATCACGTAACGACGCACCGCCGCAGCGGTGCCTCCGACGCCAAGCTGCGTGAACAGAAACTCGAACTTCCTATCGTACGCCCGCGCGAGCGTCGCCTTCGCGTCGCCCGGAAGATCCCAGAACCGCTCCTTGAACGGCCCAAGCGCCTTCTTCCGCGTCTTGTAGAAGAATTGCTCCTCGGAGTCGCTCGGCTTCCGCTCGTCCTTCGCGTTCTGGCGCAGCCAGTCGTAGATCTCCTGCCGCAGGGGCGCCGGCAGGTGATCGTAGAGCATGTTCTGGAAGTTCGTCGCGAGGTGAATTTCGGCCGTCTCGACCCGTGGGAAGTTGTTGAACGCCTCGTCCGGGAGCGTCGACGCACCGTGCTGCACGGCGCCCGCGAGCCCGTACTCTTCACGCGCGACCTTGGACAGCTCCTCCAAGGTCTTGAAGTCGAGCTTCACGTCCGCGATGGAGCCGTCGGCGAGGACGACTCCCCCGTGCGAGGTCCCGGATTGGACGCTGATCTTCGAGAGCCCCGCGAGCCCGGTCGGCAGCGAGCGCGCAAAGCCGTCCATGTAGGCCCGAAGCTCCTCGACGGTGCTGTTGTGCGAGCCGACTTCGCCGATCTCGCCGCCGATGGAGATCGTCACGCCGTCCGGCTCCAGCGAGCGCACCTCGCGTAGGATGTCGATCCCGATCTCGTAGTTCAGACGCTGCTGCTCGTCGAGCGACGGCTTGCTGAGGTCCACGAGCGTCGAGGTGTCGATGTCGATGTTGTAGAAGCCGGCGGCGATCGCCTCGCGGGCCAGCGCCTTCACGCCTTCGACCTCCGTGCCCGGGTCCGCGGCAAACTTCTTCGCGTTGACCTGGAAGTGGTCGCCCTGGATGAACACCGGGCCGCGGAACCCTTCGCGCAGGGCGGCAGCCAGCATCACGGCGACGTACTCGCCGGGGCGTTGCTCGGTGTAGACGATCTCGGACCGCGCGATCTCGAGGATGAAGGCTCCGGCGTCGAGGCGCTTCGCGGTGCGAAAGATCGACCGGGCGGTGTCGTAGGACATGCCGCGCACATTCATCGCCGGCACGGTGAATCCGCCGACCTCACCGCGGCCCCGCGCCATGTAGAGCTCGTGGATCGACGCAGCCCGGACGCCGACCGATTGGCCGATCTGCCAGATCAACCAGCGCGCGATCTCGCGCTCGTGCACGTCCCCAAAGACCGCGACACGAACCAGCCGGTCCATGCGGTCCGATTCGAGCACGGACTCATCGGCGACGCTCGGGCGCCTGCCGCGGAGACCGACGTCGTCGCCGAAGATGGAATGAAGCAGCTGCGTCGAGTTTGCCATTTATTCCCTTGTCTACACCCTGCGGCGGCGCGTCACGTGACGCACCTGTCGGCCGGCGTGAATAGCCGGATCAAGCTGAGCCGGAACCTCGGTGGCTGCAAGCCCGAGCGTCGTGGCGCGGGGAGCGGTCACACGACGCAGTCCGCGTCGGTTTTGGGAAGCAGGTTCCATTCCCGGCGCGCTGCCTCGGCGTCCGCGCGGCCGAGCATTGCGTAGGTGAACTGCTTCCCCAGCTCGACGCCCGGTTGGTCGAGCGGGTTAACTCCGTAAAGCGTTCCAGCGTAAATCGTTGCGACCTCGAGTAACATCAGCAGCGCCCCGAAGTGCCAGGCGTCGACGCGATCCAGCTCGATCGTCAGGTTCGGGCGGCCGCGCCGCGCCAGCGCTCCGGCCGTCGCACGACGCTCGATTTCTAGCAGCTCGGCGAGCCGGTGGCCGCCGAGATACCCGAGCTCCGCGACGTCGGCGTGCAACGCAGGAATGGCGACGTCGGCGAGCGGCTCGAGCACGGCCACGAAGCTCACCGTCTTGTCCTGCGGGCCCTCCATGAATAATTGGACCTGGCTGTGCTGGTCCGTCGCGCCGAGTGCCGCCAGCGGCGTCGGCCCGACCCCGGTGCCCGGTGAGCCGGACCGCTGCTTCCCAAGACTCTCCGCCCAGAGCTGCACGAACCACGCGGCGACGTCGCGGAGCGGGTCCGAGTAGGGCATCAGCACGTGGATGTGCCGTCCGAGTCGGTCGTCGGCAATCCACTGCAGCGACGCGAAAACCCCGGCGGGGTTCCTGCGCAGGTCATCGGTCTCGCACCGCCGCGCCATCTCCCCGGCGCCGGAGAGTAGGTTCGCGGTGTCGATGCCGATGAGCGTCGCCGGTAGCACGCCGACTGGCGACAGCACGCTGAACCGCCCTCCGACTGCCGGCGGGATGTCGAGCGCCGGTATGCCGTCGGCGCGCGCGATCGCGCGCAGCGCTCCCTTCTCCGGGTCGGTTACGAACACCAGGTGACGCCGAGCCTCCTTCCCCTGCGCGCGCTGCAGGCAGTCGCGAACGACCAGATACTGCGCCATCGTCTCCGCCGTGCCGCCGGACTTCGACGTCACAACGAAGAGCGTGCGGGCGAGGTCGAGTCGGTCGAGTAGTGCCGCGATCGTGACCGGGTCGACGTTGTCGAGCACGTGGAGGCGCGGGTACCCGTCCCGCCGGGCTTCGTCGAGGCTGTTCCAGCCTGACGGCCGGAGCGCCGTTCGAAGGGCGATCGGCCCGAGCGCGGACCCTCCGATCCCGAGAACGACCACGTCGTCGAACCGACCTCTCGCCTGGCGCGCGAACTCGGTCGACTGGCGATGCAGCGCGTCATCGCCCGGCAGGTCGAGGAACCCGAGCCGCCCGGCGCCGTGCTGCGCGGCGAGGTCGGCGCGGACCGACGGAAAGCCCTGCTGCGCCGCCCGCCAATCGTCAGGCCCGATGCCGCCGGCGACGGCGCCCGAGAGCATGTTCGTGTAATCGATGCGAATGGACATTGGTGGGCTCGTGGGCTTGGGCTTGCGAGGCCGCGCCGGTGGCGCGGACACCCTCAGTCAGTCACGCGGAGCTACGGCGGTTGCTCGCAAGCTATCAAGCCGACAAGCCCTCAAGCCCACACGCCTTGCCCCTCAGTCCACGCGAACCGTCAGCCCGTCGAACGCCGGCGCGATTCCACGTGGCAGCTCGGCCTCGAGGTCGGCGTGGAAGTTGTCATGCGTCAGGTGCGTGAGGTACGTCCGCTCGGCCCCAACACGCTGCGCCGTGCGGATCGCCTCGGGGATGCTCAGGTGCGTCGGGTGCTCGGTGTGAAAGAGCGCGTTGAGGACGAGGACGCGCACGCCTCCGAGCGCTGCGATCGCCGGCTCTGGAAGCACCTTGGCGTCGGTGACGTAGCCAAGAGGCCCAATTCGGTACCCGAACACCGTCGTCGGACCGTGTGGCACCTCGAGCGGAACGACGTCGGCGTCGCCAATGGTGACGGCGACGTACGGCTCGAGCACGTGCGTCCGCGCCTCGGGCTTCGACGTGCCGGGCGCGGCACGGACGCTGTCGTCGAAGATGTAGACGAATTTGCGCGCGAGGCTCTCGAGCGTTTCCCGGGAGCCGTACATTGGGAGTGGCCCATGTCGCCGCACGGAGATCGCGCGCAAGTCGTCGATCCCGTGCGTGTGATCGGCGTGGTCGTGAGTGTAGAGCACCGCGTCGACGCGGTCGATTCCTGCCGCGATGAGCTGCAGCCGTAATTCCGGCGGCGTGTCGACGAGCAACCGCGTGCCCGCATCGGTCTCGACCGACACCGAGCACCGCGTTCTCTTGTCACGCGGGTCTGTCGACCGGCACACCTCGCACCGACAGCCGAGTTGCGGCACGCCGAAGCTCGTCCCGGTTCCGAGGAACGTGAGCTTCATGGGAGCCGGTGCGCGGTGCGTGGTGCGCGGGGCGGAGGGAGAGATTCGGGACCGCGCACCCCTACGGCACCGTTTCCACCTTCATGAGGTTCGTAGTACCCGGGACGTCGAACGGAACGCCCGCCGTCACGACGACTCGATCCCCGGGCCGCGCGAGCCCGCGTCGGACCACGGCTCCCAGCGCGAACTTCAGCATGTCCTCGTAGGTATCGCAGTGCGGGACGAGCTCCGGGATCACGCCCCAGACAAGCGCCAGCTGGCGGAACGTACGCTCGGCGTCCGTGAGCACCAGCATCGGCACGTTCGGGCGATGCGACGCGATCACACGCGCGGTCGCGCCGCTCTTCGTGAAGACGATGATCGCCGGCGCGCCGAGCATGCGCACGGCGGCGGCGCTCGCGGCGGCGATAGCCTGCTCCGTCGACACCGAGCCGTTGCGCGGGACCACGCGCTCGTCCCGCCGCGGCGAAGGATGCGACTCGATCTCGAGAATGATCCGCGCCATGGCCTCCACGGCGAGCCGCGGGTACTGACCCGTCGCCGTCTCGGCGGACAGCATGACCGCGTCCGTCCCGTCGAGGATCGCGTTCGCGACGTCGCTCGCCTCGGCGCGCGTCGGGCGCGGGTTGGCGATCATCGACTCGAGCATCTGCGTCGCGGTGATCACCGGTCGGCCCAGCCGGTTGCACAGTGTGATGATGCGCTTCTGCGCGAACGGCACCTCCTCGAACGGCAGCTCGACGCCGAGGTCGCCGCGGGCGACCATCACCGCGTCGACGGCGCGCACGATCGACTCGATGTTGTTGAGCGCGACGTCCTTCTCGATCTTGGCGACGATCAGCATCTCCCTGGGAATCATCGCCCGCAGCTCGGCGATGTCCTGGGCCCGCCGCACGAAGCTGAGTGCCAGGTAGTCGAGCCCCTGGCCGACCGCGAACGCCACGTCGTCGCGATCCTTCTCGGTGATCGACGGTACCGAGACGTGCACGCCGGGCAAGTTGATCCCCTTATGACTCAGGAGCGGCCCGCCGTGCAGCACGCGCGCGGTAACGCGCGGGGCCGCGACGTCGAGCACCACGAGCTCGATCAGTCCGTCGGCGATGAGGATGCGGTCGCCGACGTGCACGTCGGCCGCCATGTTCTCGTAGGTCACTGGGATCTCGCCCGGTCGCTCGGCTCCCTCCGGCGCGAGGAGGACGTCGCTACCGTCGTCGAGCTGGATCGATCCCGCGAGGTCGCCGATCCGGATGCGCGGCCCTTGCAGGTCGCCCAGGATCGCGAGCGGCGCGGTGAACTCCTGGGCGACGGCGCGGATCGTCTCGATCCGCGCGGCGTGCTGCTCGTGTGTGCCGTGCGAGAAGTTGAGCCGGGCGACGTTCATGCCCGCCTTGAAGAGACTGCAGACGGCGTCGTGGTCCGAGCTCGCCGGCCCGAGCGTACAGACGATCTTCGTGCGCGGGTACGACACCGCCGTCGCGGGCGGCCGCTCAGCGCGTGGCCAGCTCGCGCCCCAACGCCCGCGACTTGGTCTCCAGCCCCCCGATGACCGCGTCGTAGGACTTCTGGAACGCGGCCAACCCGTCCACGAGGAGCTTTTCCGTCACCGCGCGCATCGAGATCCCGAGCCTCTCGAGCTCGGCGATCACGCGCTCGGCCTCATCGAGCCCGACATCAACGGTCCGCGCCACCTCGCCGTGGTCGCGGAACGCGTCGATCGTCGCCGGCGGCATCGTGTTGACCGTCTGCGGGCCGATGAGCTGCTCGACGTACATGACGTCGCGGTACGCCGGGTTCTTGGTGCTCGTGCTCGCCCACAGCGGCCGCTGAACACGCGCGCCGCGGGCACGCAACCGGGTCCAGCGCGGCGGGCTGAACTCGCGGCGGAAGAGCCGGTAGGCGAGCTTCGCGTTGGCGATCGCCGCCTTACCCCTCAGGGCCTCCGCGCGCGCGCGGTCGGCGCCCGAAAGCGTCGGGATCAGCGCATCCAGACGCTTGTCGACCTCGGTATCCACGCGGCTCACGAAGAAACTTGCCACCGACGCCTGAGCCGAGACCGATCGACCCGCTTTGTCGCGGTCTTCGAGCCCCGCCATGTATGCGTCGATCACCCGCGCGTGGGCCTCGATCGCGAATAGCAACGTGATGTTGACGTTCACGCCGTCGGCGATCAGCCGGCGCACCGCCTTCGCCCCTTCGGCCGTGCCAGGCACCTTGACCATGACGTTCGGGCGATCGATCCTCTCCCACAGGCGGTGAGCCTCGGCCACCGTCGCCGCGGCGTCGTTCGCAGCGGCTGGCGAGACCTCGATCGAGACGTAGCCGTCGCCGCCGTCGGTTCGGTCGTAGACCGGCCGGAAGATGTCGCACGCGTCACGGACATCGGTGGTCGCGATGGTCTCGAAGAGCTCTGGCGCGGTGAGCCGGCCGGCGATCGTCCGCAGTTGCTCGTCGTAATCGGTGCCCTCGGCGAGCGCCTTCTCGAAGATCGTCGGGTTCGACGTCATCCCGGTGATCGCATCCTCGTCGATGCGCCGCTCGAGGTTGCCGTCGCGCAGCAGCTCGCGCTCGATGAAGTCCAACCAGATCGACTGCCCGGCGTCGCGGAGGCGGTGAAGGCGGTTCATGGGTGTAAGATAACCGGCGAGGAGGGAGGAGGCGCGAGGGAGGGAGGAGGAAGGAGCGAGGAGGAAGGAGGAAGGAGGAAGGAGGAAGGAGGGAAGGAGAAGAGCGCCGCCCGTCGTTCCTCCCTCCTCCCTCCTCCCTCCTGCTCGCTCAGCGCACACTCCAGTCGGTGCTCAGCTCGAAGTCGCCCCACGCGAGTCGCAGCACGCCGCGTGGGAGGCCAGCCCGTATCCCACCGCTCTCGTTCCGCTCGACCTCGGGCACGAGCCAGATCGAAAAGCTGTCCAGCGGCTCGCGAAGTTGACGCGAGCGCAGGTCGACTCGGGCCAAATCGTGCTCGGGCAGGTAATCGGTCCCCCACTGACCCGTGTTCTTGTTGATGATGAGCTTCCACCCGCTGCGCGCGGGGAGTGTGTAGAGCGTATAGCTTCCTTTCGGAACCACGACCCCTCCGATCGTCAAATCGACGTCGGTCACGAGGGACGTCGCCTCATTCGCTCCCGTCCGCCAAGGGGCGTCGAACGGGATCACGTTGCCGAGGATCGCCCGGCCCCTGGCGTGTGGCTGCCCGTAGTCGATCGTGATCCGGACCGGCGTGCGATCTCCCGCCTGCCGTCGCAACTCGACCGTCGTGCGGGCCCGACCGCTCGGCTGAGAGACGAACGCCGCGTTGCCGGTCGGCGCGGTCTGCTGCGCGCCCGCCGGCGCGGCTGCAAGCGCCACGAAAAGTACCGCCGTGGCAACGCGCCCGGCCGTCATGATGCCGCTACTGAGATTCACCATCAGTTCCCCCTCTCTCCCACGTAGAAGACACGCCAGATCCGGCCCATGCCGTCGTCGCTGATGTACAGCGAGCCATCCGCTCCGATCGCCAGCCCGGTCGGGCGATGCCGCTTGGGTCCTGGCGGCGCCTGATTCGGGCGTGCCGCGAGCCGCGCCTCCTCGCCGAAGAAGTTGTCGGCGAAGACCTCGTACTCGCCCGCCGCGCGTCCGTCGCGGAGTGGCTGGAAGACGACGTTGAAGCCGCCCTGGGGTAGCGCGGGCTGCCGGTTCCAGGAGCCGTGGAACGCGATGAACGCGCCGCCGCGGTAGCGCTCGGGGAACATCGCGCCCGAGTAGAAGACGAGCGCGTTGGGCGCCCAGTGCGCTGGGTACGATGCGATGTTCCCCTTCTTCGAATCGCACCGACCCGTCGTGCGCCCGTCGCCTCCGTACTCGGGGGCGAGCACCTTCCGCCCGAGCTGAGCGTCGTAATAGCAGTACGGCCAACCGAAATCGTCCCCGCGCTCGACGCGCAACAGCTCCTCAGCCGGCGTCTCGGCGCTCTTTACCGAGTCGAAGAGTGCGGGCCAGTTCGCGTAGAGCTGGTCGCGACCGTGCTGGGCAACGTAGAGCGCGCGGTCGCGCGGGTTGATCGCGAGCCCGACCGCGTTGCGGATGCCGGTCGCGAATCGCTCACCATCTGTCTGCGTTTGCCGTCGGTCGGTGCGAAACCGCCAAATGCCCGCTCGGTTCTCGAGCTCGACGCATGGGTCAACGCCGCGCGACTCGCGCTGACGATCGCGCTCCTGGCAGGCGTTGGTGCGCGACCCGACGTTGAGTAGCAGCGCCCCGGACGAATCGATCGCGACCGTCCGCAGCCCGTGCCCGCCCGTGGGTAGATCGGCGACGACCGTGTCCGGTGGGCCGGACGGGCGCAGCTCTCCCCGCCGGATCGGATAGCGGAGCACCGACGTCGGGGCGCCGACGTAGAGGTAATTCCCGTGCAGCACTACCTCCGACGACGGTGCGTTCCCGAAACGCTCCCGGACGTCCGCGCGCCCATCGCCGTTCGTATCGCGGAGTCCGACGAACCCGCCTCCCGCTCCCGCCGGCGCGACGCCGAGGAGCGAGACGAAGACGTCGCCATTGGGCGCGACGGTGAGATGTCGCGGCCGCGGAAGACTATCGGCCACGATCGTCGCGCAGAACCCGCGCGGCAGCGTAATGCCGCCGTTGTCAGGTAAGCACGCGGCGCGAGCGGCGGGCGACGAAGCGCCCGGCTCGAACCGCGGGGCGCCGGCGCACGCCGCGGCCGCGGTCAACGCGACGGGCCATGCATGGAGGCTGAGTCTCATCGCGATCGGTGGTTTGAGCCGGGAGTCGCGCGGGTCCTCCCCGCGCGGCGAGAGCATGAAGGAAACTGCCCGGGGGCGCTACCGTGGCGCAACCGGCCGCGGCCGCCACGGGCCAGGGCGGTTCAAACCCGTGGCCAGCAGCTGGTGTCAAAGGGATGACGCTCGACCCCACGAGCCATGCCAACGTCTCACGCCTACCGACCGAGACCGATGCCCTACCCGCTCCTCGCGGCCCGAGTTGCCGCTCTGCTCTCACTCGTCGCGGTCGCCGCGGCGACGCCCGCCGCTGCGCAGGAGCGCAGCGCCGAAGACTGGTTGCGGCGCTGCCGCGAGTGGGGCGGCGACGACGATCGCGCCCGCCACTGCGAGGTTCGTGACCTCAGGCCGCAGCGAAGTGGCACCCGGCTGAGCGTCGACGGCCGCGTGAACGGCGGAATCGCGGTCCAGGGGTGGGACCGCAACGAGGTTCTCATCCGCGCCAAGATCCAGACGTGGGCCGAGACCGACGCCGAAGCCCGGCGTCTCGCCGCCGCGATCCGCATCCGCACCGACGACGGTCGCGTCGCCGCCGAAGAGACGGAGAGCGGTCGGCGGAGCGGTTGGTCAGTGAGTTACGACGTCTACGTCCCTCGCCGGTCCGACCTCGACCTCCGCACGCACAACGGCGGCATCGTCGTCGAGGACGTCCATGGGCGCGTCGACGTCGAGGCGCTCAACGGCGGCATCTCTATCCGCGACGTCCAGGGCGACCTGCGGGGTGGAACCACAAACGGCGGCGTGACGCTCACGCTGAGCGGGTCGCGCTGGGTCGGCGAGGGTGTCGATCTCGAGACGACCAACGGCGGCGTGACAATCATCGTGCCCGAGGGGTACTCGGCGCGGCTCGAGACCGGCACCGTGAACGGGGGGATGAACGTCGACTTCCCGATCACCGTTCAGGGAATGGTGGGCCGGCGGTTGTCCACCACGCTCGGCTCGGGCGGGCCGCTCATCCGTGTCCGGACCACAAACGGCGGCGTGAGCCTGCGGCGAAGGTAGAGCTGGTTCGACTACGAACTGCGAGCTGCGAACTATGAGGGTCGCGAGGGTGCCAGTTCGCAGTTCGCGGCTCGCAGTTGTCCTCAGATCACCACCGGCGCCAGCCAGCCGAGCGCGATCAGACCGACCGCGGTCGCGAAGCCGACGACCCAGGGGCGCTTCGTGTCGAATGGCGGGTAGGCGGTCGACGCGTGGATGGCGGCGCCCGCCATCGTCGCGTGCGCGAGGCCAACGACGGCCCACGAGAACGCAACGCCAAAAGTCCATGGGCGCTGCATCGCCACTTGCGCGAATGCGTAGGTGCCCTGCAGCACGCCGATACCGAGCGACATCCCGAAGGCGTAGCGGTCGCGGGTGCGCGCCGCCATGAACCAGAGGACCATCAGGTACGCGAGCAGGGCGATCCCGATCTGCGGCACCGCCGGCAAGAGACGGCTGGAATCGATCAGCAGCGTGAAGAGCTGGAACTCGAGCAGCAGTCGTCCTACGAGAGCGACTCCGACCGTCGCCTGCACCGCCATCCGGTGCTTCTCGATGATCGCGATCGCCTGTGAGAAGCTGTACTTGCCCGTCCTGAGTCGTACCTCGTCGGGCGCCTCGTTGCGCACATCGACCCACTCGATCGAGCCCTCTCCGTTCGTCGCGGCGGGTCCTGCCGCCGGGACGAGGCCGCGTTCGAATTCGGAGCTCACAGACCCTCTCGGCAATAAGGGGACGAGGTGAGTGGATGCGTCTGGATCGCTGTGGGGCATTGCAGTCCCGTTTCTAGGACTATCGGCCTGTTAGGACGCAACGCCCGCGTCCGCCTGGACGAAACGAGGGCGGAGGGAGAGGTTGCCCCTCACCCTCCGCGCTCGGTCTCGATAGGCGCCGCTATCGGATCTCGATCCTCCGACGACTGCGCTGCTGGTCGCGCGCCGACGGGATCCTCACCTCCAGCACCCCGTCCTCGTACGAAGCCTCGATCTGAGAGGGTTCCACGTCCTCGGGCAGTGGGATCTGGCGGAAGAACGTGCCGTAGCTGCGTTCACTGCGCCGGTAGCCGCCCTCCGTCTCGCTACGCTCCTGGCGCCGCTCGCCTCGAATCGTCAGCACGTCGTTCTCGACGTTCACCTCGACGTCGTCCCGCTTCACGCCCGGCAGGTCCGCCCGGACGACCAGACTGTCACCGCGCTCCAATACCTCGACCTGCGGGGACCATTCGGCGGCTTGCGTGAGCGCCGGCGAGCGCGCGAATAGCTCCTCGAGCTCGCGCGCCGGCGCGAGAGTGGCGAGGCGGGGAATGCCGAATGTGCGGAAGACGCGATCCAGATCATCCTGCATCCGACGCATCATCGCGAACGGGTTTTCGGCACCCGCGAGCCACGGGGACGGCCCCCGGGCGCCCTGACCGCGTCCGGCCACAGCGCTGCCGGCCCGCGCTCCACCTGTCGTCTGAGCGCCGACGCCGCGAACCTGTCCCGTCGCGCCCGCGGGCCGGTCGCCGCGCACTGACTCCAAGTCCAGCTGCCGTTCCGACGTGCCCTCTGAGCCGCTGGTCGACGCATCGCCGGCGCCGGAGCGCACGCCGAGCGTACCCGTGCCGCGATCGACGTCGCCCGCGGTTGGCCGCGAGGCGGTCGGCGACGAAGCCGAGGTACCACCCGCGCCCGAGGTGGCTGTCGACGCTCCGCTCACGCCACCCGCGGAGGCCCGGTTCGATCCGCCGACGCCTCCCACGGCTCCACGCCCGCCCGTGTTGGAGCCGGTACTTCCCCGCTGCCCCGCCGACGCCGATCCGGCGCCGGCACGAGCAGCTGACCCGGCGTCCCCAGCGCCCGGCGCGCTGCGGCTACTCGAGCGACCGCTCCCCGATTCGGCCGCTCGCGCGGCCGAGGCGCCTCGTCCCTGCCCGCCACCTCTCCTCTGCGCCGACGACGGCGCGCCGGTCGCCTGACGACTCCCTCCATTTCCTTGTCGACTCGTCGGCTGTCCCCGCCCGCCGCCACCACCGCGTCCCTTCGCATCACGCGCAGCCATATCTCCTCCTCCGTTGTTGTGAATGAGTGCCAGGCTCGTTCGCGCCGCAACGCGAGTGCCAAAAGCGTGCGCCAGTTTGGCGGCGGCGTGTGGCGCGTGCGCGTCAGCGCTACTACGTCGAGTCGCGGTATCCGGCGCGCACGGAGAGCGGCCACCGCGTGCGCCGCAGGCATCCCGGCGGACCCCATCGCGCTTCAATCTCCTCGATCAGCGGCGTCACGGGATCCTCACCCCGCGCCTCGACGTACCGCTGCGTGGCCGACCAGGTGCGAACGTATCCGGCGAGCTGATCCAGCGAGAGGTCCTGCTCGATCGCGAGCGGCGGCAGCGCGAACTCCTCGAACGGGAAGTCGATCGTGCGGTAGCCCGTGTCGACCAGCCGGCGCTCGAATGCCCAGAACGGCCCTACGGTTTCCCCGTAGAACCGGCGGGTGATCGAATCGATGCACTCGTCGACCTCGAGAAGCTGGTAGCACCAGACGGCGATCACGCCACGCGGGGCGAGCACGCGCCGGGCCTCGTCGAAGAAGCGCCCGATGTCGAACCAGTGTAGCGCCTGCGCGACGGTGACTAGATCGACGGAGGCGGACTCGAGCCCGCTGGCTTCCGCGATTGCGACGCGGTAGGTCACGCGCTCGTGCGGCACGGCAGACGCGATCTGCGCCTCGCTGCCGTCGGTGGCGATCACGCGCCGGAAGTGGGCCGCGACCCCGATCGCGGCCTGCCCGTTCCCAGTCGCGCAGTCCCACGCTAGCTCTGTCCGCGGGCTCCGCGCCGCGAGCTCGTCGAAGAGCCGGGCCGGGTAGCTCGGCCGGTGCGCCGCGTAGGCGGCGGCCCCGCGGGAGAAGAGGTCCCGGAACGCCGTCAGCTTTTCTTCGCGGTCTTCACATACACCGAGGAGAAGGTCTGCTCGACGCGGTCACTCTTGCACTTCGGGCACGTGGGCCTGTTGGAGGGATGATCGCTGATCCGCTCCGTGCGGGAGAATGATTCACCGCAGGACGTGCAGCGGTACTCGTACGTGGGCACGGTTTGGCACTCCGTAGGTGCGACGTCCGAAACAGACAACCGGCCGACCCGCAACCCAGGGGTCGGCCGGTTGGCGGGGCTCACGACGGGAACGTAGCCGCACCTGACCGGCGCCGAAAGTGGCGCCGGCGCGTCGGTCTACGACGCCGTCACCCGCACTCGGAAAAGCCACAGACGTGGCACTTCACGCACCCCTCGGCGTACTCGAGCTGGCTTCCGCAGTCGGGGCATGTGCCCATGAACGCCTGACCGCCGTCGTAGCCGTCGAACACGTATCGCGTCGCGTCGCCGTCCGAAGGTGTCGGGCGCGCGGTCACTTCCTCACGTTGCGGAGCAGGCGGCGTCGCCGCCCTCGGCGGCGGGGTCGTCGGCTCGAGCAGCTCCTGCTGCACACCTTGCTTGTCACGCCACCACCGTTCCAGCGCGATGCCGATCGCATCCGGCACCGAAAGCACCTTGTTCGGCCCCAGGCCGACGGCGCGGTCCGACGAGATTCCGCGGAGCTGCTTGTGAATCTCTGGCAGCGGAATGCCGGACCGGAGGGCCAGTGAGATCAGTCGCCCGACCGCCTCGGCGTCGGCCATCGCCGAGCCGCCCGCCTTGCCGAGCGTGATGAAGACCTCGAATGGCTGACTCTTGTCGTCCTCTGTGATGTTGACGAACATCGTCCCGAGCGGCGTCTCGATGCGGTACGTCGTGCCACGCAAGACGTCCGGGCGCGATCGTTTCTGCCGCCTCTGGAGATTCTCCGCCTCGACCTCGTACAGCTTCTTCTTTAGCCGGTCGAGCTCCGCGTCCTTCTCGGCCAGGGTGCCCTTCAGCTCCGCGACCGCGCGCTGCAGCTCGGCGCTCGCCGTGACCGCGCCGCTCTTCTCGCGTTCCGCTTTCGCCTTGTCGGTCGCGCCGGTCGAGAGGACCTGGTTGTCGCGCGACCCGTCGCGGTAGACCGTGACGCCCTTGCAGTCCAGCTCGTAGGCGAGCTCGTAGATCTTGCGCACGTCGTCGACCGTCGCCGTGTGCGCGAAGTTGGTCGTCTTCGAGATCGCCGAGTCGGTGTGGCGCTGGAAGGCGGCCTGCATGCGGATGTGCCACTCGGGCGAGATCTGATTCGCCGTCACGAACACCCGCCGCCACCGCTCCGGCACCTCCGGAAAGTCGATGTGCCCCTCGCGGGCGATCCGCTCCGTCAAAGCCTCGGAGTACCAGCCCTCCCGCTTCGCGACCGCGACGAAGTCCTCGTTGACGTCGGGCATCATCACGCCGGCTTGGTTGCGCATGAACGCAACGGCAAATAGCGGCTCAAGTCCCGAGGAGCACCCGGCGATGATCGAGATCGTCCCCGTCGGCGCGACCGTGGTCACGTTGCAGTTCCGAAGCTTCTGCATCGGCCGGATGCGGCGCCCGCGCCGGTCACGCGCGCAAGTCTCGTCTGGTCCCCAGATCGAGCGCTCCCATTCCGGGAACGGACCGCGCTCGTTCGCGAGCCGCTCCGACTCGCGCTTCGCCTCGATGTCCACGAATTCCATGACTCGACGGCCCCATTCCACGCCCTCCGCCGTGTCGTACGCGATGCCGAGCCGCACGAGCGCGTCGGCGAAGCCCATGACGCCGAGGCCAACACGACGGATCCGCTTCGAGAGCTCGTCGATCTCGTTGAGCGGGTACTTATTGACGTCGATGATGTTGTCGAGGAAGTGCGTCGAGAGGTGGATGTCGCGGCGGAACGCGTCCCAGTCCATCACCCCGTCGCGCACGTAGTGCCCGACGTTGATCGAGCCGAGGTTGCAGACGTCGTACGCCAGCAGCGGCTGCTCGCCGCACGGGTTCGTCGCTTCGTATTGACCGAGGTGTGGAACCGGATTGTAGCGGTTCGCCTCGTCGATGAAGAACACGCCGGGCTCCCCAGTGCGCCACGCGCCCTGGATCATCCGATCCCAAACCGCACGCGCGTCGAGCTGCCCCGCCGGCGCGGCCGTGTGCGGGTCGATCAGATCGTACGCCTCGCCCGCGCGGACCGCGTCCATGAACTTCCGCGTCACCGCGACCGAGATGTTGAAGTTCGTGACCTGCGTGAGGTCTTCCTTGCAGGTGATGAACTCCAGGATGTCCGGGTGGTCCACACGCAGGATGCCCATGTTGGCTCCCCGCCGGGTCCCGCCCTGCTTCACGGCGTCGGTCGACGCGTCGTAGAGCTTCATGAACGACACGGGGCCGCTCGCGACGCCGGTCGTCGACCGCACCATGGAGCCTTTCGGGCGCAGCCGCGAGAACGAGAATCCGGTCCCGCCCCCCGACTGATGGATGAGCGCCATGTGCGCGAGCGTATCGTAGATACCGTCCTGCCCGTTCGACAGCGCATCGGCGACGGGCAGAACGAAGCACGCCGACAGCTGGCCGAGCGGACGTCCCGCGTTCATGAGCGTCGGCGAGTTGGGCTCGAACCGCCGCTGCGTCATCAGAGCGTAGAATTCCTCGGCGAGCGCGTGGACCGCGGCCTCGCTGGCGCCGTAACGCCCGTCCGCCTCCGCGACTACGGTCGCGACGCGCCAGAAGAGGTCCTCCGGCTGCTCGACCGGCTCTCCACGCTCATTCTTGACGAGGTAGCGCTTCTCGAGAACCGTACGCGCGTTGCGACTGAGCGCGACGGGGCCGGGTGGAGCGGAGGACGGATGCGGCATGGCGACAGAAGTCTCCGTGAAGCGGTGCGACTTTGACGGGACTACGCTGACCTACCGGCGGCGGCGCGGACGCTCGAGCCGAGCGCGAGGGCCGTCAGTATAAGTGACTCGTGAGTCCACGCAAGTCCCGCCAGCTTGTGGGCCACAATCAACGACTTGAAGGCTGCGCGTGACGAGCCCGTCAGCGCATGCCTCGCCTTGTTGCTCGGAAACACGTGCACGACGTATGCCCAAGTCCTGCCACGCTTTCGAATGGGGACCGCGTAATAGACCGTGCGGTAACAACGATGCGTCCGGTACCGGACACTTCCGCGACCGCATCGCGAACGGCGCTCGGGCTCGCCGATCCGTTCACCGGACCCGAGGATACTCGCCGCGTCGATGAGCCTGCTGAAGCTCCAGATAGCTCTGCACGGTCCGCGCGATGCGGTCGCGCTCGGCTGAGGTCGTCTGTCGCACGATGCGAGCGGGAACGCCGAGCACGAGCGAGTTCGGCGGGACCACCATCCCCTCTCGACACACGGCGCCTGCGCCGACGATCGAGCCGCTGCCGATTTGTACACCGTTGAGGAGAATTGCGCCCATCGCGATGAGGCAATCGTCATCGACCGTTGCGCCGTGCACGACGGCGCGGTGCCCGATCGCGACGCGCCGCCCAATCGCCGTTGGGACGCCCTGATCGACGTGAACGACGGTGCCATCCTGCACGTTGCTCTCGTCAGCGATGACGATGCGTCCGGTGTCGCCACGGATCACCGCCGTCGGCCACACCGAGACACGGGGACCCAGCGTGACGTTGCCGAGAACGATCGCGTCGGGGTGCACGAACGCGGTCTCGTCGACCGACGGAGTCACGCGCGCGCTCAGAACGCCAGCCCGATCGCGAGGTACGCGCTTACCGACGGCGCGTCGACGCCGCGGGTTACGGGACGCGCGAGGCCGAGCCGGAAACGGTATGGCTCATCCCATGACAGCACCGCCGCAGTGACGTTGAGCTCACCGCCCGCCGACGCGATCCAGCGCTTCTCGCGCGCGGCGGGAAAGCAAAGTCTGTCGGGCGACGCGGGACACCACGCTGCCGCGGCGTCGTAGAAGACCGACAACGACGTCCGGTCGAGGAAGAACGGCAGCAAGCGAAGTCCGCGCGCCGGAATTACGAGCGGGGCGCGGAGCTCGAGCGACGTCGCGACGGCGCGTGTGCCCTCGAGCGACGCAGCCGGAAAGCCGCGGACGGGGAACGTGTGCCGTCCGGTGCCCACGAGGTAGCCGGGAAGGACGCTCAGCGTACCGCCGCTCGTCCCACCGACTTCGAGCGCGGTTGTCGCATCACGGTCCGCGAGACCACCGGCGACACGGACCGCGACGACGTGGCGCGCGAAGCCTGGCAGGTCGAGCGACTTATACGCCGTTGCCGCGCCGACGTAGGTCCGCGTCGTCGCCCCACCCAGGACGCGAGCCCAGCGCTGGTCAACCGAAGCACTGACGGTCAAGCCGTCCTCGGGCGATATACTGTAGGCGCTCCGGTAGGCGTTGCCCCAACTCCCGCTTACGAACGCGCGCGTGTAGCTCGAGTCGTCGAGCGCGCGCTGTACGTCCGGCGCCAGGGCGGCGCGCAGGTCCGGTGGCACGACGGCGAAGCGACGGGTCTGAACGCCCGCGCCGAAGGTAAGTGCCGCAGACGTGCGGTATCGCGGGCGCACGACCGTCGCCGTCAGGACGGCGTCCTGAGTTCGGCGCCGGATGTCGCCCTCCGTGAGTCGCACGCGCAGCTCCCAATCCTGCACCAGCGCCGCGCCGAGTATCGGTTGACCGAGACCCGCGTAGCGGTAGTCCACGGCCCCGACCATCCCGCTCGCGTCGGTCGGGACGAGCAGTTGCGCCGCATATCCGTGACGGCCGACGAGGTCCTCGCCGCTCGTCAGCCCGCCGAGGCGGTATCCATTGCCAAGACCGGCCTCGAAGAGCGGCAGCCAGTAGTGCGGACGGAGCGACGCCCAGGGAGAGTAGCGTCGGACGCGACCCGTGTCGCTGAGCGGGGCGCCGATCTCGCGCGCGGCGGGCGTTACCGGTCGATCGCTTGCTCGCTCGCGCGCCGCCGTGAGCGCGGCCACGAACGGCGCGACCCCGACGTGATAGCCATCGGCGCGGAAGAGGATCGCGCCCAACAACTGGCCGTCAGGCGAAAGCTGTGGCTCGAAGAGCCCCGTCGGTGCGTTGCCGACGCGAATGCCGTCGGCAGCGACCGCCGAGTCACCGTCGGTCGTCGTGACGCGCGCCGCGTAGATGTCCGGGGTGCCAGACCGATCGGAGCTGAACAGGATCCAGCTTCCGTCCGGCGACCAGCTCGGCGCCCCCTGAACGGAGCGCGCGGGAGCGATCTCCTGGAGGCGATTTCCGAGCGTGTCGAGCACCACGATCGAGGTCACGCCGCCCCGCCGCCACGTGGCGGCCACGATGCGGCGGCCATCCGGTGACCATCGCGGCTCCATCCACTGCGTGTCAGGGCCGCCGGAGGTCAGTGGAACGATCGCGCGCCCATCAGGCGTCAGGCGCACGAGCCGGGAACCGCCCGGAACGGCCTGTGCCGCGACGATCGACCCGTCGGCTCGCGCGTCGGCGCTCGACACGCGCGCGCCACGGGTAAGGCGACGCGTGCGACCCCCGCGATCCACGTACAGGTCCGACCGGATGTGGTACGGGTCGGTGAAGTCGAGCTGTGTGTACAGCAGGCCGCCGCCGCCGAGCGGGACGTTCGCAGTCCGGCTGTTGCGCCGCCCGAGTCGCCGCGGCGGCGATGCGCTCCCGCGTGCGTCGACTCGCACACTGTACGCCCCGTAGACGTCGCGCGTTGTCGCGCCGGTGTACACGACGGCGCTGTCGCCCAGCCACCGCGGCAGCGAGGCGACGAACGCCCCCGGCGTCAGGTCGCGCCAGCCAGGTAGCGGCGGGCGCGTGGTGCCCGCTTCGCGCACCACCGAGTCCCGCAGCTCGGTCCAGGCGCGCTGAAAGCTGGTCCCGAACGCGCGCGCGGCCGGGCGGTCGAGCAGGAACGGAATGATCTGCCCACTAGTCCGCTCCACGAGATCGCGAACGCGCCCCGGCCCGCGAGTCCGCGCGAGGTGATCCACAATCAGGCTGCCGTAGGCGTACGCCACCTGCCCACCGGGAAACCGCGGCGTCGCGAGGCTCAGCTCATCGAGTCGAGGGAAGCGGTGCTCCAACGCCGTCGAGCGCGCGATCATGCGGTGCTCCGAGCCGAGCAGCCGACCGCTCCCCGTGAGGCGCGACTCGAAGTACACGGCCAACCCCTCCGTCAGCCATGACGGCGCGTAGGCGTTGGGAAAAAGCAGCGGGGCGCGCCCGAACACCGCCTGCCCGAGCCGCCAGACGCCGCGCACGCGGTCGAGATGGAAGACATGGGTGAGCTCGTGCGTGACGACGAGTGTGTTCCAGTCATCGTTGAAACGCAGTGCTGAGGACTCGACAGGCGGGTTCGCGTACACGTAGACGCGGTTTGACGGGAATACGCTCGCGGTCCCGTTCGAGTAGTCGACGTTGTCGGCGACGACGATGTCGATGCGGCCACGCGGCGGCACGAGCTCCGCCGCCAGCTGCGCATAGGCGCGCTCCGCGTTGGCGGCGGTGCGCCGCGCGATCGACTCCAGCTCGGGGGTGAAGTGGATGGCGAAGTGCGCAGTTCGCATGGTGCGCCACGGCGCGTTGGGGGGCACCTGGGCGCGGGACGCGGTGCGCGGTGCGAGATGCGCGGCGACCGCCAGCCCGACCACGGCTCCCAGACGGAGAAGGGCCCGACCTGTCTCGCGCGCCCCGCGCCGGGCACCGCGCACCGTCATCGTCCCCGAGCCAAGCCCCTGAAGTACGACTCGACCCCCTCCGCAATCGCCCGCGCGTACCGCTCCTGCCCTTCCGGCACCCGCATCGCGTGCTCCTGCTCAGGGAGCATCATGAAAAGGCCCTCGGTGATGAGCGCCGGCATCCAGGTGGTGCGTCCGATGGCGATGTTTTGGTAGTGCACGCCAAGGTCTCGCAGACCGAGGTGGCGCACCAGCGCGCGCTGGATCGCGCGCGCGAGCGGCTCCGTCTGCGGGTGAAAGAACAGCGTGCTCGTGCCATTGTGGACAAACGGGTTGACCCCGTCGCCGAAGGCGTTCAGGTGCACGGATAGCAGCGCGTGCGCGTTGACGCGTCGAGCGATCACGCTCCGCAGCCGTAGGTCGACGGGATCCATCGTCGTCCGTGTCATCACCACGCGAGCGCCGCGCTGCTCCAGCATGCGGCGCAAGCGCTCGGAGACCTGAAGTACCGCCTCCGCTTCTGTCAGCCCCGTCGGCCCCACCGCGCCGCCCGGCGGGTGTCCGGGATCGACGACCAGCGTAAGGCCGCGCAGCGGCCGGCCGGCGTCGACGGCCGGCGGCCGGCGCAGTCGCAGCACCATCCCGCCTCGCTCGGCGTCCCAGAAAACGAGGTATCCGTAGGCGCTCGCCGAGAGCTCGAAGGTCAACCGGACGCGGTCGGTGGTCTCGGGCACCCAGTTGATCACGCGCACCAGCGTGTCGTTCTCGAGGAAGCGGATGACGTCCGGTGTCGCCTGTGTTCCGTAGAGCGTGAGCGTGATCTGCCACTCGCGCTGCTCGACGAGGAACGGCGGCCGCGAGGCGACGGGCAGCAGAACGTCGACCCATTCCGCCGTCGACATGAGATTGATCGGACCAACCGTGCGCCGCGGCGCGAGCGTTTCCGAAGGCAACGGTCGCACGTCGATGGTGTCGACCCAAACCTCGAGCGACGAATCCAGCCGGACGCGCACGTTCGCAGCGGACCGGCCGGTTTGCTGCACGACGGTTCCCGGGAGCAGCATCCACTTGTACGTGCCCGCGGGAATTGGGCGCCCGATGACGACGCGATCGGTGTCGGCGATCGCGGCGCTGTCGCCGAGTTGGACCCAGCGAGGCGGCGCGCTGTCGACGGGGTCGAGCCGCGCGAGTGGAAGTCGAACGGTGTCGGCGTCGCGCGTCACGACGAGGGCTGCGCTGTCGCGGAAGGCGCGCGCCGGGAGGTCCGCGGCGAACGCCTCGCCGCCGAGCCACGCCAGCGCTTGGCGCCCGCCCGGCCACTCCACGGCCGCGCCGGCGTTGTCCGGGGCGCGCACGCTCACGCGCACTGGCTCGTCGTCGTGAAGGAGAAGCGTTCCCTGCGGCGTCGCGCTCGCAGAATCCACGACCAGTGGGCCGGCGATGGGAAGAAGCTCGCGCGGCGGTGCGATGCGCACCGGGTGCGTCAGTCGCGCGGTGTCGCGGCCTACGGACGCCACCAGCTCGTAACGCGGGGCGTCGTGCGGCGGATTCGGCACGAACGCGAGGTACGCTCCGTTGGGCCAGACGCGCGCAGGGTGACCATTGATTGTAAGCGTCGCGCGGCCGTTGCCGACCGTGCCAAAGATGAAGTTGGAGTCCCGCGACGCGATCGCATGGTCCGGCGGTGGGTACGTGACGCGCAGAGCGAGCGGGCCCTGGACCAGCGGCACGGCTGGCAGCGTCGCGGCGGGCGCCGGCGCGGGCTGGCTCATGACAGGAACGCGCGCGGCGGGTGCCGATGTGGCCGGACGCGGCCTTCCGGCGCAGCCGGCTGTTACGCTACCGGCAGCGAGCATCATGAGCCACCCTCGTCGCGTCTGCAACCACGTCATGTGCACCAAGGTAATGGCCGAACCCGCCTTCATTGACCCCCCTCTGGCCCACTCCTATATTCGCGCCCCATGGCGGTTTCCCGCATGGAAGCGGTGGCGTGAGGTCGGGCGCCCGACGCACGAAACGGACGTCTGTCCCATCGCGTACGGTCGGCTGATGCACCGAGCCGAGCCTCGCCGGTGATCGTGACGAACGCCTCGTCCGCTCCCCCCTCGTCCGGAGCCCTGCCGAGCAAGGGGCCGGTAGTGGTGCACGTTTTCGGCCGGACGGACGTCGGGCGGACCCGCGAGCACAACGAGGACGCCTTCGCGGTGGCCGACCTGACCGCCAACCGCGCAACCCTTCATCCCGACGTTCGGACGCACATATCCGGCGAGCGCGGCTCGCTGTTCATGGTGGCCGACGGCATGGGCGGCGCGGCGGCCGGCGAGATCGCCAGCGCGATGGCGGTGGACGTCGTACTTCGCGAGTTGGAGCGGTTATGGATCAGCGCCCCGCGACACGACCCCGCGGCGTTCGCCCAGGCCCTGAAGCGGGCGACGGCCGCAGCCAACGCGGAAATCAACGCCTTCGCGACGCAGCACCCGGAATACCGCGGCATGGGGACGACAGCGACGATCGCCGGCCTGCTCGGCGACACGCTTTACCTCGCGCAGGTCGGCGACAGCCGCGCCTACCTGATACGGGATGGCGTCGCGCGTCAGATCACGAAGGACCAGTCGCTGATGCAGAAGCTGGTGGAGGCGGGCGAGCTGACAGAGGAAGAGGCGGAGCAGAGTGAGCGGCGCAACATCATCCTCCAGGCGCTCGGCCCGGAGGCCAGCGTGAAGGTAGACCTGACGCATCAGGTGGTTCGACGCGGGGACGTGCTCGTGCTGTGTAGCGACGGGCTCTCGGGCCAGGTGGGCAAGGACGAAATCGCGCGGATCGTCTCGGAGGAGCACGACCTCGTCGCCGTCTGCAAGCGGCTCGTCGATCGTGCGAACGAGAACGGCGGCCCGGACAACATTACGGTGATCGCGGCCCGGTTCGATGGGGACGGCCTCGACGTCGCCGGCCAGGGGGACGAAGTGGGCCACACCGTCTTCCCTCTCGCCGACACCGGCCAGAACCCGGCGCTGCCAGCGCCCTCGGCCGACACGGACGGGCGCGAGTCCGGCGCCCCAGCTGGACCGCCGGCAGCGCAGTCTGGACGAGGCGATGTCCTCGACGTCCTCCCGCCGCAGTCGTTCGAGCCGTTCGAGTCGTTCACCGTGCCGGACTCGGACCCAGTCGGCCGAACGAGCGGCGACGAGGCGCCCGCGTCCGCGCCCGGCGTTCCGAGGGTGTCATCAGCACGCCGCACGCGCGGCATGGCGATCGCCGTCGCGCTGCTCGCCGTGCTCGTCGTCGGCGCGGCGTGGTACGCGTGGCGAACGGCGCGTGAGGTCGTGCCGGGGGCGCGCGACACATCCGCCGCGACGGCGCCGCGGACCTAGGCCGGGGTCAGCTTCCCGAGGACACGCGGCCCGCGCGCGCCGGTGGCGCCCACGACGTTGCCCGGCGCTCCGGTCACATGCAGGTGCGCGAGCAACGCGAACGCCACGGCCTCCTTCGCCTCGCCGTCGAAGAAGACGTCGTCGAACTGCCTCACCTTGGTTGGCTCGACGAGGCGCGCGAGCTGATCGAAGATCGCCGGGTTCTTCGCGCCGCCGCCCGAGACGAGCACCTCCTCGACCGGCTCGGGAAGGAAGCGGCGGTACGCGTCCGCGATGCTCCGCGCCGTCAGCGCCGTCGCCGTCGCGATGACGTCTTCGACGCGCGCCTCGGGACGCACCTCGCGGCACCGTGCAACGAGCCGACGGACGTACTCCGCGTTGAATAGCTCGCGCCCCGTGGACTTTGGCGGCGCGGCGGCGAAGTAGGGCGCCGCGAGTAGCTCAGAAACTACCGGGTCGATCGGCTGCCCGGCGCGCGCGAGCTTCCCGTCGACGTCGAACCGCATCGCCGGCACGAGCTCGCGAACGACCGCATCGAGCACGGCGACGCCGGGCCCAGTATCGAACGCGCGCACGCCCTCCGGTTTGCCCCCCGGGGGCACGACGGTAACGTTGCCGATGCCGCCGATGTTCTGCAGGGCGCGCCAGTGGTCCGCCGCGAAAAGCAGCGCGTCGGCGACCGGGACGAGCGGGGCGCCCTGGCCGCCGGCGGCAACGTCGCGCACGCGAAAGTCGCTCACCACGTCGCGGCCGAGTCGCTCCGCGATGACGGCCGCCTCGCCGACCTGCCACGTGGAGTGAGGCGGCTCGTGCCAGAGCGTCTGACCGTGCGACCCGATTGCCCGCACGTCGGCGCGCGCGACCCCGGAGTCGGCGAGCACGGCGACCGCCGCGTCGGCGAGCCACGAGCCGAGGTCGAACGCGAGGCGGCAGATCTCCTGCGCGGTGCCCCCGCTCATGGCCGCGTGCAAACGTCGCCGCTGGCCGGCTGTGTATTCCGTCACCGTGAATCCCAGGAGCTCCGGCTCGAGCCGCGCCCCCTTCGTCGGCCGGAAGCGCACGACGGCGGCCGAGATCCCGTCGAGCGACGTCCCTGACATGAGGCCGACGTAGACGTCGGTCACGCGATTGGCGGCGGTTCGTCGCGGACGACGCGGCGGATCACGCCGCCGGCCTTCTCGAGCGCTGCCTCCGCACCAGCCCGGTCCACCGCGAGCTTGCACATCACGATCGCCAGCTTCACGCGCTTGTCGGCCGCCTCGAGAAGTCGGCGCGCCTCGCCGCGGTCGACGTCGCACACCTCCATGACGATGCGCTCGCTGCGGTCCTTGAGCTTGAGGTTCGTGGCGCGCAGGTCGACCATCAGGTTGCCATACGTCTTGCCGAGACGGATCATCGCGCCGGTCGTGATCGTGTTGAGGATCAGCTTCGTTGCCGTGCCCGCCTTCATGCGCGTCGAGCCGGTGACGACCTCCGGGCCGGTGACGGCAACGATCGGGATGTCGGCGTAGATGACCGTATCGGCCGGCGGCGGCGAGCAGGCGACGAGCGCCGTACGCGCGCCGAGCTCCTTCGCGCGGGCGAGCGCCCCGCGCACATAAGGCGTGGTCCCGGATGCGGCGATGCCGACGACGAAGTCTCGCGGCGTGATGTGGTGCGCATCAATGTCGCGCGCACCGTTCTCCGGAAGGTCTTCGGCGCCCTCCTGCGCTCGCAGGATCGCCGGCGGCCCGCCGGCGATGAGCCCTTGCACCATCTCGGGATCGGTGCCGTAGGTCGGCGGGCACTCGGCGGCATCGAGAACACCGAGGCGTCCCGACGTGCCAGCGCCCGCGTAGAAGAGACGTCCACCCGCCCGAAACGTCGCCTCCGCGGCCTCCACGGCGCGCGCGATCTGCTCACGCTGGGTCGCCACCGTGTCGGCGACCGTGCGGTCCTCGGCGTTGATGAGATCGACGATCTCGATCGGCGAGGCGAGGTCGATGTCGACCGTGCGTGGGTTGCGCTGCTCGGTAACGCGGGGGTCTTTGACTTTGGGAGGCACGCGCGTCGGGGAACGACTCGTGGCGGCTCGCGGCGCTCGGTGCCGCGCACCTGGTGCGCGGGCTAACTTACCGGGCGCGGAGCGGCCATCGCAAGCCGCTCGCGGGAGATGCCAAATGTCGCGACGCATCACGCTCGCTCTCGTCCTGCTGCTCGCCGCTTCCGCGCCGCTGGGTGCACAAGGGCGATTCCCCGGTCGCCCGGCGGGTCCGACCGCGTGGACCTCGCTGTCGATCGGGCTGTTTCAGCTGCAGGACATGTACGATCCGGGATCGAATTCGGCGTGGGACTTCGGGACCATCGTCCAGTTCCGCGGAACCCTCGAGCGCGACTTCCAGCGCGGCACGTCGTTCGGTGTCGCGGCCACGCTCGCGAGGGCGCCGCTTACGT
This sequence comes from Gemmatimonadaceae bacterium, assembly GCA_046263215.1. Taxonomy (GTDB): domain Bacteria; phylum Gemmatimonadota; class Gemmatimonadetes; order Gemmatimonadales; family Gemmatimonadaceae; genus JBHELH01. The sequence continues at coordinate 81,967 of JBHELH010000293.1, forward strand.
ACGACGGCCCCGAATGCGCCGGCTGCGACGCCGACCTCACGCTGTGGCAGGCGCTCGCGCTCTTTCGAATCGGCGGCGGCGTCGGCTTCCACCAAGTGATCGAGATCGCGGCCGGCGTCACCGGCTTCTCGAACTTCAGCCGCCGCGACGGTGGGACGATCGGCCCGGGGACCGTCGTCGACCCGACGGTCAAGATCGGGTACGGCTTCGGCTACCCGCTCTCGGCGAACACGCAGTTCACGCTTGTCCAGGAGGTCGGGCTCATGGTGCACCGCCGCGGCGACCGCCCCGCAGGCGACGAGTCCAACGTGCCGCGGACGTGGGCGACGCGCATCGGGTTGCGCGTGGGTCTCGGGGGCTGGCGCTGACATGCGTTGGGCGCGCGCTGTCGTTGTTTGCCTCGTCGCGGCACTCGCGTGTCACCGCGTGCCGCGCGTCGCGCTGCCGTCCGCGGCGACCGACGTCGGTGTTCCGCAACCGCTCGCCGGACAGGCGACGTACACGGGGGACCGGCGGCCGGCCGCCTTCCCGGATGCGTGGCCGCACAAGGCCGGGCGCGCGGCGGCCTTCGGCGCGCGCGCCATGGTCGTCACCGACGCGCCGCTCGCGACGGACGTCGGCGTCGACATCCTGCGCCGAGGCGGAAATGCGGTTGACGCCGCGGTAGCGGTGGGATTCGCGCTCGCCGTGGTCTACCCGGAGGCCGGGAACGTCGGCGGGGGCGGCTACATGGTGATCCGGATGGCGGACGGTCGGACCGCAGCGCTCGACTACCGCGAGGTCGCGCCGCTCGCCGCGACGCGTGACATGTTCCTCGACGAGCGTGGCGAGGCGACCAACAAGAGCGTGGTCGGGCCGCTCGCGTCGGGCGTCCCGGGCGCCGTGGCGGGTCTCATCGCCGCGCACCAGCGATTCGGGTCGATACCCCTCAAGGCAGTGCTCCGCCCGGCGATCCGCCTGGCCGCGAACGGCTTCGTCGTCGACAGCGCGCTCTCGCTGTCGTTGACCAACGCCGCGCCGCTCATCTCGAGCTTTGGCGGCGGTGCAACGTTCCTTCCGGGGGGCGCCGCCCCCGCGCCCGGTACGGTGCTCCGGCAGCCCGCGCTCGCGCGCACGCTGGAGCGGATCGCGGCGAACGGCACCGACGGGTTCTACGAGGGTGAGACGGCGCGGGCGATCGTCGACGAGCTCGCGCGGCGAGGCGGTATCATCACCATGGAAGACCTCGCGCACTATCGAGTGGTCTGGCGCGAGCCGGTCCACGTCACGTACCGCGGGCACACCGTGCTCTCGATGCCGCCCTCGTCCTCGGGCGGTGTGACGATCGCGGAGACGCTCAACATCCTCGAGGGGTTCGACTCGCTGCCGCCGTTCGGCAGCGCGCCACGCGCGCACCTGCTCGCGTCCGCGTACCAGCGCGCGTTCATCGACCGGAACGAGAAGCTCGCCGACCCGGCGTTCGTCCAGGTGCCGATCGCCGAGCTGACGTCGAAGTCCTACGCGGCGCGGCTTCGCGCCACGATCGACGTGGCGCGCGCGACGCCGACGCGCGGCCTGCTGCCGCCGCGCCCAGAAGGAACGGAGACAACGCACTACTCGGTGGTTGACAGCTCCGGCAACGCGGTCGCGACGACGACGACGATCAACGCGCTGTACGGCTCCGGCGTGTACGTGGTCGATGCCGGTTTCTTCCTCAACGACGAGATGGACGACTTCGCGACCCGGCCCGGCCACCCGAACATGTTTGGGCTGGTGCAGGGCGAGGCGAATGCCGTGCAGCCGGGCAAGCGCATGCTCAGCGCGATGTCGCCGACGATTGTCGTCGGGCCAGGCGACTCGCTGTTGCTCGTCCTCGGCGCGCGCGGCGGGCCGCGCATCATCACCAGCACGTCGCAGGTGATCGTCAACGTCGTCGACCACCGGATGACGCTCGCCGACGCGATGAGCGCCCCCCGCGTCCACCACCAGGCCCTCCCCGACACCATCCGTCACGAACCCGATGGCCTCACGCAACCCGTCCTCGACTCGCTGAACCGTATGGGGTGGGGCGTCGGGCCGGCGTCGGCGATCGGGTTGGTGAATGCGATTATGCGGGTTTCTGGCGGTTATCACGGCGTCGCGGATCCCCGCGCCAGTGGGCGGGCGGTGGGCTATTAACCGCGGCTATCAGCTATCAGCCACCCGCCTTCGGCGGGTACCCGGCTATCAGTAGCAGGGAGGGCGGCGGGTGCCGCGCAGCGGGCGGGCGGGCCGCGCATATGGTGGTGTCACGTTGCGAGGCGGAAGGAGTCCACCGAGCGAAATAAAGCCCGGCCCTCGCGCACAGCGCGGGGCCGGGCAGTCCAAAGTACTGATAGCTGATAGCTGATAGGGTGCGCGCCGTCAGGCGCGCACCTGAACCGCATCTTGCAACGTAATCCGGATCGCCCCACCATCCTCCACGCAGCCCTCGAAGTTCGCGGTCGCGGCGGCGGCGGCCGCGCCCGCAGCGCCGCCGGCGGCCGCGCCGATCACGGTGGACTTCGTATTCTTGCCGAGGACCTGCCCGATGATCGCGCCGGCGACCGCGCCGCCGACGACCTTCTGAACGTCCTTGTTCTTCGGCTGGTTACGCACACGCTGCACGTCGGCGGACGCGACCGACGCTTCCACCGGGTAACTCTTCCCCTCGATGGTGATCGAGTTCACCTGGAACTCGAGGACGATCGGATCGTTGGCGTTTTCACTCCGCTTCGCGCGCGTCACGGTGAGCGAGACGGTCGCGCCCGCGGGAATCACGGCGCCGTTGGACCCACTGACAGGCGAGGTCACGCGAGCCGTGAACCGGTCGCCCTCCTTGTGCGTGTTGGTACAGACGCGCTGGTTCGACGTAAGGCTCAGCGTCGAGCCGGCGGGTATGGTGCCGACGGCGCCGCCGCCACCGCTCCCACCGCGCGTGACAGTATTGCCGCTCGACGTGCGAACGGGCGTCGACGGGGTCCGTGGCGCGGGGTTGCGCGTCACCGGCCGGGCGCCCGACGTCGTCGGGCGACGCGCGGGCGTCGTCGCGCGCGGGGCTGGAGAGGCGGCGGCCGTAGTCGTCGTCTCCGCCGGCACGTCCTGCAGCTGTGGCTGCGCCGCGCTATCCCGCCCCGCGAGCAGCAGGTCGCGGTTCAACGCCGAGTCCTGCCCGAGGGGTGAATCGGCACCCCCGCCGCTGCCGCGGTCACACGCGGCGAACGTCAGCGCCGCCGAGAGCACGGCTGCTGCGCCAAGGTGCCGGGTATATTTCGCCATGGGACCCCTCCGGGTGATGTGAGCAGAGTTCACGGTGTCGGTCACGCCTTGTCCGCCGAACCGGCGCGGACTGCTGAAGTATGGTGAATCGTTGAGAGCGATATCATTCGCCGAGGCGCGCATCGGGTGCGGACGCTGACCCCGACAGTCCGTCGGTTACTGCCGTATTACCGCCCCTATCGGCGGAAGGTTGCGCTCGGCCTGTTTTTCGTGGTTTTGTCCTCGGCGGCCGCGAGCGTAGTGCCCTGGCTGCTCGGCGCGGCCGTCGATGGTATGCGCTCGCAAGAGCCGCTCCGGCATGCGGGCTGGCCGGCCGCCGGAATGGTCGTCGTGGCGATTGTCGCCGGTACGCTGCGCTACTGGATGCGCGAGCTGATCAACGGCGTCAGCCGCTACATCGAGCACGACCTGCGCAACGACCTTTTCCGTCATCTCACGATTCTGGACGCTGGATTCTTCGGGCGAATCCGGACCGGCGAGCTAATGGCGCGCCTCACCAACGACCTGAGCGCCGTCCGCATGGCCGTAGGCCCCGCCATCATGTATCTGACGAACACGGTCGTCGGGGGTATCTTCGCGCTCGCGTTCATGCTCCGGATCGACGTCGCGCTCGCGGTGTTCGCGCTGCTCCCGATGGCGCTCCTCCCAGCCGTGATCGTCCGCATGGGAAGGGCCATCCACGACCGGTTCGAGGCCGTCCAAGAGCACTTCGGTACGCTCACCACACTCGCCCAGGAGAACCTCGCCGGCGTTCGCGTCGTTCGCGCCTATCGGCAGGAGGACGCCGAGATCGAGCGGTTCCGCGCGCTGAGCCAGGAGTACGTCGCGAAGAACATGTCACTCGCCCGGCTGTACGGCATCATGCACCCGGCGACGGGACTCCTCGCCGGCCTCGGGGGGGTCGTCGTCCTGGGGTTCGGCGGCGCGCTCGTGCTTCGGGGGGTCATAAGCGTCGGGTCGTTCATTGCATTCGGGTTCTACCTGGGGATGCTCACCTGGCCCCTTATCGCGCTCGGGTGGGTCGTCAACCTTTTCCAGCGCGGGGCGGCGTCCTGGTCTCGGCTCGCGGACATCCTCGACGCAACGCCGGCGATCGGGTCAGCAGGATCCGTTCGGGCGCTACCGCCGGCTGGCGCGGGCCGCTCCGTCGAGTTTCGAAACGTCAGCTTCCACTATCCAACGCCGCCCGACCGACCCCCGCGCTGGGTGCTTCAGGACGTCAGCTTCACGGTGCCGGCCGGTGCAACCCTGGGCGTGGTTGGGGCAACCGGGAGCGGCAAGAGCGCCCTCATGGACCTCATCCCGCGCCTTTACGACCCCCAGCGAGGAGAGATCCTCCTCGACGGGGTCCCGATCCGCGAGCTCGACCTTGCGGCCCTCCGGGCGGAGATCGGGTATGTCCCGCAGGAGAGCTTCCTCTTTGGGGACACTATCGCCGCGAACCTGCGGTATGGCGGGGCGAACGACGACGCCGCCCGCTGGGCGGCCGAGGTGGCAGAGCTCGACGCGACGATCCGCCGCTTTCCAGCCGGATACGAGACCATTCTCGGAGAACGGGGTATCAACCTCTCCGGCGGCCAGAAGCAGCGGGCGGCACTCGCCCGGGCGCTGGCCCGTCGTCCGAGGATCGTTCTCCTGGATGACTCGCTCTCGGCCGTCGATACGCACACCGAGGCGGAGATCCTGCGATCCCTCCGGACCGCGCTGGCAGGGCGGACGGCGTTGATCGCCTCCCACCGGATCAGCGCCATCCGCGGGGCCGACTGGATCATCGTCCTCGAGGACGGCGTGGTAGTCGAGCAGGGGCGCCACGAGGACCTCTTCGCGGCGGGCGGCCGGTACTGGTCGCTCCTCAGCCGGCAGCAGCTGGAGGAGTCGCTGGAATCGGAGCAAGAAGCGTTGGCAGACCGCCCGTCCTGACGTAAGATTGCCATATGACACGTGTTGAGGCCGCCAAGGCGGGGCTCGATGCCACCGCCGCGACGACCGTCGAGCAGCGCTACGCGCTGCTCAAGGCACAGTATCAGGACGCGATGCGGGTAATCGAGGAACTCCGGGCGCACGACGCCCTCAAAACCCAGTTCCTCGCCAACATCTCGCACGACCTGCGTACACCTCTGACGGCCGTCATTACGCACGCCGAGATCCTGCGCGACGGAATTCTCGGGCCCCTGACCGACCGACAGCTCGAGAGCGTGGGCGGTATCATCAACGGCGGGCGGCAGTTACTGGAGCAGGTTAGCGAGATCCTCGACTACGCCCGCGGCGCGGCGAACCAGCTGACCATTACCCCGACGACGTTCCAAATCGCGGACGTCCTCGAGCAGGCGCGAGTGCTCAACGAGGCGCTGGCGGCGCGAAAGGGGTTGGACCTCGATACGCGTACACCGCGTGACCTGCCGCCGGTGCACGCGGATCGCGAGAAGGTCGCCCATGTCGTCGGTAACCTACTCGGGAACGCGCTCAATTTTACGCCGGTGGGGGGGCGCGTGTGGCTCAGCGCGCACGCCCCCCACGCAGTCAGTCCGTCCAACCACCTCGTGGTCGAGGTCGGTGACACGGGTATCGGCATCGCGCCCGAGCACCACGACCTGATCTTCCTCGAGTTCGCCCAGGTCGACTCCTCGGCCTCCCGGCGCCACCACGGCACTGGCCTCGGTCTGACCATCGCGCGCAAGCTGGTCGAGCTCCACGGCGGCCGGATCTGGGTCGAGAGCGCACTCGGCCTCGGCAGCAGATTCTTCTTCACGCTCCCGGTGGCGCAGACGAAGTGAGCAAACCGTCGCGGGTGCACCACGTCCTCGTGGTCGAGGACAATGTGGATGTCGGCGACGCGTTCAAAGTCCTGTTCGAGTCGACTGGCCGGCGGGTCTCGGTCGTGCGGACGATCGCCGACGCCGTCGCCGCGGCGCGGGCCGACGTCGTCGATCTCATGTTGCTCGACCTCACCCTGCCCGACGGAAGCGGGCTGCGGATCCTCGAGGAGCTGAAGGACAGCAACGCCCGCCCGCGCGTCAGCGTAGCCCTTACCGGGCGGGATGATCCGGAGGTCGTCCGCCGTTGCCACGACCTCGGCTGCGTGGCCGTACTCGTCAAGCCGGTGCCCGCGCGCGAGCTGCTGCGGCGAGCTGACGGCTGGCTGTCCCAATGAGCAGGCCCGGGGTGCGGCGTGACCGGTGCGTGGCACACCGGCACGCTCCTCTCGGCGCACCGCGCACCCCGCACCCCGCGCCTTTACAGGCGACTGCGCAGGAAGTCGGGCGTCATCGCTTGGAGCGCCGACGAGAGGATAGTCATGTAGTTGGTCAGCATCAGCACGCCCACCACGACGAGCAGCGCGCCCGCGGCCCGCGACGTCCACACCAGCCACCCGCGCATGCGCGCGAAGGTCTCGATGAACCGCTCGACGGCGAGCGCCGCGGCGATGAACGGCAAGGCGAGGCCGAGCGAGTAGGCGAGGAGCAGGACCATGCCGCGCTGGAGGTCCGCCGAGCTCGCGGTGTACGTCAACACGCCGCCGAGGATCGGGCCGATGCAGGGCGTCCATCCGGCGGCGAATGCCATGCCCACGAGGACCGTCCCGAGGTACCCGAGCGGCTTGTTCGCGATGTGGAAGCGGCGCTCCGTGGACAAGGCGCGAACGTTCAGGACGCCGAGGAGGTACAACCCGAGCAGGATGACGAGCACACCGCCCGCCCGACCGATCCACACCCGGTGGTAGCCGAGCAGGCGACCGAACGCGGTCGCCGTCGCGCCCAACGCGAGGAAGATCGTCGTGAACCCCGCAACGAAGAGCAACGAGTGCACGAGCGCCGTCCGGCGCGCGCGCTGAACGTCCTCGAGGCCGAGCCCCGTCACGAACGTGACGTAGCTCGGAATCAGCGGCAGCACGCAAGGTGAGAGGAAGCTGAGCAATCCCGCCGTGAAAGAGATCGCGAGCCCCAGCGACGCGCCGTCGTCCATCGAGGTCTCCGAAGGGTCACCCCGCGCGGGCGGACGCCGCGCACGGGTGCTCCGCTGGTGGTACGGGCTGAAGTATCGCGTCTTCCGGCGCGAGCGTCGGCCGCGGGACGGGCGACGCGGCCTCATCGTGCTGCAGATCGACGCGCTCGCCTACGCCGACCTCCGGCGCGCGCTGGAGCTCGGGTATTGCCCGACCTTGGCGCGACTGATCCGCGAGGAGCGGTACACCCTCCGCCGGTGGTTCTGCGGGCTGCCGTCCGCCACCCCGTACTGCCAGGCCGGGATCTTCCACGGGGAGAACGATGCCATCCCGGCGTTCCGGTTCTACGACCGCGAGGCGCGGCTCGTCGTGACCTGCAACGCGCCGGCCGGCGTGCAGTACATCCGCGACCGGATCCACTCGCCGGGCGCCCTCGCCGGCGGGTCGAGCTACGTGAATCTGCTCGACGGCGACGCGCAGACGGTGGCGTTCACCGTCGCCACACGCGAGCGCACGTCGGTCTACCGGCGGCTCGGCGGCGGGCGAATGGCGCTGCTCATCGCGCTCCACCCCGTGCGCATGGCGCGAATGGCGGTGCAGACCGTCATCGAGTGGCTCCGCGAGGAGTGGGAGCGCGGCGTCGGCGAGGTCGTGCGCCGGCGGACGCACGCCGAAGGGCTCTTCCCGTTCCTCCGTGTGTTCACCAACGTCGTCGTCCGCGAGCTGCAGACGGTCGCGATCCTGCTCGACGTGTACCTGGGCGTGCCCGTCATCTACAGCACGTTCATGCAGTACGACGAGCTCGCCCACCACTTCGGGCCCTCGAGCTGGCAGGCCCTGCGCGATCTGCGTCGCACCGACCGCCGCATTTCCGAGATCCTGCGCATGATGCGCAGCGACGCCGCAGGCCGTGAGTACGACCTCGTCGTCCTCTCCGACCACGGGATGACGCCATCCGTCAGCTACCGCGTCCAGTTCGGCGAGTCCCTCGGCGTGACGGTGCAGCGCGCGCTCGACGACGCGGCGGAGCGTGCGCGGCGAACGCCACTCAGCACGTTCGCGAGCTTCGCCGAGGTGTCCGAGTACGCGGACATGGGAGCGCGGATCGCCGAGACGGTGGCGCAGTCGGCGCGCCCACACCACCGCAGCTTCCGCCGCGTCATGCGGCGCGTGCGTGACTGGTTCCGCAGCCGCTACGGCTTGCGCGAGATCATCTTCCCGGAGAAGTATCGCGTCGACCCGCGGCATAACGTGGTCGTCACGTACAGCTCGAGCCTCGCCCTGCTTTACTTCGCCGACCACCGGACACGCCTCGAGCTGAGCGAGATCGTGCGCGACCGGCGTCGGGCCGATCTCTACGCGACCTTGCTTTCGCACCGCGGCATCGGCCTCGTCGCCACCTTGACCGGCGAGAGCGTGCACCTTCAAAGCTCGCGCGGCCGCGCCCTCCTGCGCGACGGCGCGCTCGACGTCCTCGACGGCGCGAACCCGATCGCGCCGTACGGCACGGAGCCGCCACTCCTTCGGGCGCTCGAGCGTCTGGTGCGACAACCCAACGCCGGCGACCTCGTGCTCTTCGGCACCTACGACGGCTACGAGACCGTCTCGTTCGACGATCAAGTGGGCGCGCACGGCGCAGCCGGCGGCGATCAGGCGTACCCGTTTCTCCTCGCACCAGGCGCGTTGGAGCTCGACCGCGAGACGATCGAGGACGCGCGCGACGTTCACCGGGTGCTCATGTCGCGTTATACCAACGGGGCTCATACGCCGGTGTGATCGGCTTCGCAGACCGGCGGACGGGAGGCCACGTACCGAGTCATCAGTCGTGAGAGGTCAGTTGTCAGTAACTGAGCCCCGTTGGCCGAGCGCGCCACGCAGCTCGTCACCCGTCATGTGCTCGGCTGGCTCGACGTCCCCCGCGCGGCGCTGAACGCCCCGCACGACGGCGCCGACGGTCGCCAGCGGCGCCTCGGCCTCGGCGACGACCGACACCTCCCAGCGCCCGCGCTCCGGGCCCTTGAGCACGTGGCGGTAGCGGGCGGTGAACACTGTATAGCGTGGCTCGGCGCGCTCTTCCCCCGTACGCGGCGGGGCGTCGCCGTTCGCCTGCGGGATCGCCGCGGCCTTCGCGGGGACTTCCGGCGATTCCGGCTCTGACGTCGTTGTCGCGCGGCCCGCGGACTCGGAGAAGGCAGGGTCGGACTGTACTGACTCGCCGGAAAGGGTGGGCGCGTCGCCGGCGGCGGCGATCACCGCGATCCCCGACTCGACCCCGCCCTGCCGGATGGGTTGGAAGAGGTAGAGCTCGACCACGCGGTCAACGGGCACGTGCTCGGCGACGGCCGCGAGAAAGCGCTCGCGGTCGCTCGGGTCGGCGGGCGCGGGCTTCACGTCGCCGCCGGCGCCGAGCTGCCGTCTCCCGGCGCGCGCACCGGACGCGCGGCGCGGGCGGCGTCTCGTCCCAAGCGACTCGACCCCGCCCGGGCGGCCAGCTCTCGCTCGACGTACAGCCGAAGGATGTGCATGAAGTCCTGTGCGTTGGTCACGACGCCGAATGCCTGATGAGTCCCGCGGTCCTTCAGCTTGCTGACGACGAACTCCGACGAGTCGACGCAAATCGTTGGCAGCTCGCGCAGCGAGCCGTCCCGCTCGCTGACGAACGCCGGCAGCATGTTCCCGGTCGCGATCGCGTGGAGCGCCGTCGCGACGAGGACGGCCATGGTCGCCTTAACCGTGTGCCGCTTCATCGCTTCCTGACCCTCGACCGCGTCGGTTACGACATCCGGGAGCGGGCCGTCGTCGCGGATGGAGCCGGTGAGCACGAACGGGACGCCGTGCACGACGCACGCGTGCATGATGCCGTCCGTGATCACGCCCTGCTCGACCGCCCGCGCGATCGAGCCTGCCGCGCGGACCTTGTTGATCGCGCGCATGTGGAGGCCGTGACCACCCGACGTTGCCTCGCCCGTCCGCGTCATGCCGAGCGTCGTGCCGAAGATCGACGCTTCGATGTCGTGCACCGCCACCGCGTTCCCCGCGAGCAACGCCCCGACGAAGCCGTTGGCGATGAACCACACCATGTCCGCGCGCGCTCGCGAATGCACGAGCGCCGGCCCGGTCACCCAGATCGGGTAGCCGCCGCGGTCGCGCTCGTCGACGAGGATGCTCGCCATCAGCGCGTAGTCGATCGGCTTCTCGCGAGAGACTTCGCTCGTCATGAACTTGAACTCGCCCTCCTCGCTCTCGCCGAGGAAGGCGGCCGTGTGGATGAAGATCCCCTCGGTGCCGTCTTCGGCGTAGCCGACGGCGATGCGCTCGCCCTTCTTGACTCGACGCGGCTCCTTCACCCAGAGCTCACCCTGCGCGTCGAGGACGAGCGCCGCATCCATCCGCGGCTCGCGCGGCATGCGCCAGCGGCCTCCGATTCGGACGTACGTCGGAAGGTTCGTCGTCGAGAAGAAGCCCTCGGGCAACACGCCGTCGGCCGGGGCTGCTTCGAAGCGCGCGTCCGGCGCGGCGGCAAAAGCGGGCGCGGTGAAATCGGGGTGGGCGAAGGTTGCCACGGCTGAAAGATGCTACCCGCGTCAGAGGAGTGAAACGGGGTCGCGATCGATGGTCAGTCGCAGCTGACCGCCCTTCGGAACCTCGAACCGCTCGGCGAGGTAACGCAGCACGCGCGTCAGCTCGCGCGGCTGGTCGCACTTCAGGAGCAGGTGCCACCGCCACCGGTTCTTGATTCGCTCGACCGGGCTCGGCGCGGGCCCGACGATCGTGACCGGCGAGCCCACCTTCGCCACGAGCGCGTGCAGCCACGCCGCGCAGCGGGCGGCGAGCCGCGCGGTCCCGTCTTCGGTCGCGCCGCTGAGCACCACGTTGGCGATCCGCACGTTCGGTGGGTAGGGCGGCTTCACTCGGCCGTCGAGCTCCTCGCGCACGAACGTGGCGTAGTCGTGTGCGAGCGCGCAGCGCACCGCGTGATGAGCCGGCACCCGAGTTTGGATGTAGACCTGGCCCCCCTTCGGCCCACGACCGGCGCGCCCGGCGACCTGGCTCAGGAGCTGGAAGCACCGCTCCGAGGCGCGGAAGTCCGGCAGGTTGATCCCCACGTCGGCGTCGACGACCGCGACGAGCGTCACGTTCGGGAAGTCGAGGCCTTTCGCGATCATCTGGGTGCCAAGCAGCACATCGACCTCGCCACGGCCCACGCGGTCGAGGATCTCGGTGTGCGCCCACTTTCCGCTCGTCGTGTCGACGTCCATCCGCGCGATGCGGGCGCTCGGGAATCGCTCGGCCAGCAACCGCTCTACCTGCTGTGTTCCGAGGCCACGCTGTCGAAGCACGGAGCCGCCGCACCGCGGGCAGCGGGTCCGCGGCGCCTCGGTGTGGTGACAGTAGTGGCAGATGAGTCGCTCGGGGGTGCGGTGGTACGTGAGGCTGATGCTGCAATTCGGGCAGGTCGCGACATCACCGCACGCGGCGCACTGCACGAACGCCGCGTAGCCGCGGCGGTTGAGCAGCAGAATGCTCTGCTCACCCCTCGACAACCGCTCAGACAGCCCGCGCCGAACCGGGTCGCTGATCACGGACCTAAACAGCGCGTCAGGATCCGGGGCGGCGCCGGGGGGCGGTGGCTGACCGCGCGCCGAGCGCAAATCGACCGCCTCGACCGACGGGAGCCGGCCGCCCCCGACTCGCTCCGGCAGCCGCAGGAGCCGGTACTTCCCCGCATGTGCGTTCACCCAGCTCTCAAGGCTCGGCGTGGCGCTCCCCAGCACGACGACGGCCCCCTCGTCGCGAGCGCGGACGATCGCGAGCTCCCGGGCGTGGTAGCGCGGTGCCTCTCCCTGCTTGTAGCTCCCTTCGTGCTCCTCATCGACCACGATCGCTCCCAGGTCGGGGACGGGGGCGAAGACCGCCGAGCGGGCGCCGACGGCTATTCGCTTCTCACCGCGGCGCAGCGCGAGCCAGGCGTCGTACCGCTCGCCGTCGCTCAACGCCGAATGGAGGACGGCGATACGGTCGCCGAACACGGCGCGAAACCGGTCGACCGTCTGCGGCGTCAGCGCGATCTCCGGGACGAGCACGATCGCCGAGCGCCGGCGCGTGTTGACGACGTGGCGCAGCAGCTCGATGTACACCAGCGTCTTCCCGCTGCCGGTGACGCCGTGGAGGAGGAACGCCTCGCCGGGCGCGCCGGAGGTCAGCGCCGCGATGGCCGCCTGCTGGGCCGGCGTCGGCGAATGCGGAGCGGGCGGCGGGGCGGCGCGCGCCGCGAACGGATCGCGAGCGACGACCTCGTTCTCGATCACCGCCAGCCCGCGCGCGACGAGCCCTTTCAGCACCGACGGCGAGAACTGGAGCTGCTCGAGTAAATGCTCGACCGGCGCGCGACCGCCCAGCGACTCTAGGAGCTCGAAGAGCGCCCGCTGCTGCGGCGCGCGGGCGAAGATGCGCTCCCGCCGGAGCAGCGACTGCAGGTCGCGCGCGAGGATCACGACGCGGCGCGTCTTGACCGCTGGCGCGGGCGCGGCCGCGCCGCTCAGCGCCGCCGGCAGAGCGCAGCGGAGCGCGACCCCGAGCGGCGTGACGTAGTACTCCGAGAGCCAGCGGCAGAGCGCGAGCAGCGGCGGGTCTATCACCGGCCCCGCGTCGGGGATCTCGAGGACCGGTCTCGGTGAGACGCCAGGCTTCGGCTTCCCCTCCCCGACAACAATCCCGATCTCGCGGCGCTGCCGGAACGGCACGACGACCCGAGAGCCGGCGGCCAGCGCACCGGCGGCGTCGCCGTTCACCTCATACGTGAATGTGCGGAAGAGCGGGACGGGGAGTGCGACGTCGACCAGACGGGCCATTGAAGAAAGCTATCCGCTATCCGCTATCCGCTATCGCCGGGCGCTTGGTACCGAGCTTCACTCCCAGGCCTGGCCTGTCAGGAATTCGAATGACGCCGCCGTTGATCGTCGCGCCTTCGTACGGGTCGTCGCGCAGAAGCGCGGCGCCGTCGAAGTCCGCGAAATCCAGCAGGGGCGCGAACTGCGCCGCGGCGCTGATGCCGAGGCTCGTCTCGACCATGCAACCGGCCATCACGAGCATGCCGTGCGCCCGCGCGGTCGCGATCATTCGCAGCGCCTCACGCAACCCGCCGCACTTCGAGAGCTTGATGTTGACGCCGTCGACTGCCCCGGCGAGGCGCGGAATGTCGACCGCGGTGACGCAGGACTCGTCGGCTATGACCGGCAACGGCGAGCGCTCCCGAACGTACCGCAGCCCGTCGAGATCATGCGCCGGCACGGGTTGCTCGACGAACTCGACTCCGAGCTCGACGAGCAGGTCGATCATGCGCACCGCGAACTTCGTCGTCCACGCCGCATTCGCGTCGACGCGGAGCGTCTTGTCGGGCGCGGCGTGGCGCACGGTGCGAATGATCTCCGCGTCACGGTCCGTGCCCAGCTTGACCTTGAGGATGGGGTACTGGGCCGCGTCGTCGATTCGCCGCGCGAGTTCGTCCGGGGTGGGGGCGATCGCGATCGTGAAGCTCGAGCGGGGGGCCTTCGACGGGTTGAGCCCCCAAAGGCGGTAGAGGGGCACGCCGAGCCGCTTCCCTACCAGATCGTGCAGCGCCGCGCTCACGGCCGACTTCGCCGACCCGTTGCGGCCCACCGCGGCGTTCATCTCCGCCTCGACGTCCTCGAGCGCCCACGCGTCGGCCTTCTCGAGGAGCGGGGCGAACCGCGCGAGGGCCGCGGTCACGCTCTCGACACCCTCGCCATAAAATCGGTTCGGCGCGGCCTCGCCCCACCCCTCCCCGCCGTCGTCGTCAGTCACAGTGACGCGCACGACGCGGTACTCGCTGGAGCCGCCGCGGGCGATGATGAACGGGTGCTTGGTGTGGACCGTAAGGAGGTCGTGCCGCAAACGCATCAGCGCACCGGCTGACCGGACTGGCGGCCGGGCAGCCGGGCGATGGTCGCGAGCCGTGCCGCCTCGTTCGCCCCCGACTGGCCGCTGATGGCGCCGATCGCGGCGATTGCGGCGATCAACGCTTCCGCGAGCTCGGTCCCCGTCGCATACCGGTCGCCCGGGCTCTTGACGAGGCACCGCATGACGACGCGCGCGATCGCGGCGGGAATTCGCGAGTCCACCTCGTCGAGCGGCACCGGCGTTTCGTGCACGTGCTTGTACCCGACGGAGAAGGCGTCGGCGCCGTCGAACGGCGGGATGCCGGCGAGCGCCTCGTACATCACGACGCCGAGCGCGTAGATGTCGCTGCGGCCGTCCAGGAGCTTGCCCATCGCCTGCTCCGGGGACATGTAGTGGGGCGTCCCCATCGCGCGGCCGGTCGCCGTGAGTCGCCCGTGGAAGCGCGCCGTGGCGATGCCGAAGTCCGTGATCACCGCGTTGCCGTCCTCGTCGTAGAGGATGTTGTCCGGCTTCACGTCGCGGTGCACGATCCCCCGCCGATGTGCGTAATCGAGCCCGCAGGCCACCTGCGCCGCCGCGGCAGCCACGCCGGCCGGCGCGACGGTCCGATGAACGTAAACGCGGTCGGCGAGTGAGCCGCCCTTCAGGTACGGCATCACGAGATAGACCGCCGACTCGGTGAGCCCGAAGTCGAGAATCGGGCAGACGTGCGGATGGACGAGTTGCGCCGCCGCCTCGGCCTCGCGGCGGAACCGCTCACGCATTTCCGCCTCACGCGCCAGATACGGGTGCAGCAGCTTCACGGCCACCGGGCGGCCGAGGGGGACGTGCTCGCCGTAGTAGACGCTCGCCATCCCGCCACCGCCGAGTCGGCGGATCACCCGATACCGGCCCCCGAGCGCGCGGCGGACCAGACTGATCTCCTCGTCCGGCTGCTCGAGCGGCGCGGACGCGAGGTCGGGCAGCACGCCGCCGCACCGGCCGCACTCAGCCGCCATCGCGCGGTTCCAGGTGCCACAATCGGGGCAGAACACGCGCTCAGTCCCCGAAATCCATGCGCACGAAATCGTAGGGCGGCCAGGGCCCAGTGAGCTCGACGCGGAATCCGGAATGCTCGGCGGCGACGCGGCGGACGGCGCCGGCGAAGTCCTTCCAGAGCTCGCGCTCGACGAGGAAGGCAGAGCTCAGCACGATTCCGGTCAGGTGTTCGGTCCGCAGCGGCAGGCCCGCGACGGCCTGACGCCGGAGGGTCCGCATGCACTCCGCCGCCGTAGTAGCGAGGTCGGTGCCGGAGTCCGGGGCGGACGGCGAGCTGTCGCCGCGCATGATGTGGACGCGCGCGGCCGCGCGGTCGTCGACGTAGGACAGCGCGTCCGAGAGCGCGACGTAGTGGAGCTCCATCCAGCGCTGCAGGGCCTGCGGCGTGCGGAAGGTGACGCCCGGTGGTGCCGGCAGGAGCGTACGGCCGTCGAAGAGCGCCTCCACGACCTCCCGGTGCGCCGCGATCGTCGCGTCGCTCGCCGGGGCCGGCGCGTACGGCGCGTCGCCGACAGCCGCGACGAGGTCACGGAAGCGAACCGTGTGGACGCCACCGGGCAGGGCATCGCCGGCGTGATCCTCGGCCTGTGTGATCCCGTACAGCCGCACCGCCATCAGAGAAGCCCCCGCCAGCGGAGACCCACCAGCAGCCCGAGGCCGACAACGAGCTGGAGGATCATCATCCACCAGAAGCCGTGCGGCGCGTCCGCGAGCGGTATGCGCTCGAAGTTCATCCCCCACATGCCGCTTACCACGACGAAGGGGATGCTCACCGTTCCGATCACCGCGAGCCCCTTCGTGATCGCGCCGAGGCGATTCGACACCTGCGTGAGGTAGCTCTCCATGGTGCCGCTCAGCAAGTCCCGGTAGGAGTCCAGCGCCTCGGAGATGCGCAGCACGTGGTCGTAGACGTCGCGAAAGTAGAGCTGGACTTCCGGGCCGACGAAACCCGTCGGGCGGTTGGTCAGGATGTTGAACGCCTCCCGCTGAGGACCGAGGTGGCGGCGGAGGGAGACGACGAGCCGACGGACAGCGAAGATGTCGCGGAGGACGACCTGCTCGAAGCGCTCGAAGACGCGCCGCTCGAGGCCGTCCAGGAAGTCGTCGATCTGATCGAGGATGGGGAAGAAGGCGTCGACCGCGCCGTCGAGGATGGCGTGCATCAGTCGCGCCGCGCCGCGTCCGAGGATCTCCGGATTCCGCGCCAGCCGGTCAGCGACAGCCGCGATCGCCGGCGATTGTCCACCGTGCACCGTGACGACGTAGTTCCGACCGAGGTAGCAGCAGAGGTTGTAGGTCTCTAGGTCGTACGGATCCTCCGTCTCCTCGTAGAGCCGGACGCCGCGGATGACGGTGAAGAGGAAGCCGGGGTATTCCTCGACCTTGACGCGGCTGTTCGGGTTGAGCGCGTCCTCGACGCTCAGTGGGTGGAAGGCCCAGACCTTCTCGAGGAGCGCGACTTGGTAGCGGTTACCGACGTCGATGTCCACCCACAGCTGGCCGGTGCCCTGTTCCACAACCCGCGCGAGCTCGGCGATGCTCAGGTCCCGCTGAAGCCGACCGGTCGCGTCGACGTAGTAGCTGCGCGGAGTGTGCGGGCCCGGCTGCGCCAGGATGCGCTGCGGCGGCGACGCGGCCGTCACGCCTCGGCCACTCCGTGGTTGTGTGTCGCCCCTTGGTCCATGACGCTGCGCCCGCCGCTCGAGGAGGATTGCCGTTCCAAGGACGACCGTGGATGGCTGAAAAGTACGAGGGTGGAGGGTGGAGGGTGGAGGGTGAAGGGTGGAGCGAACACGCGTCGCGACCGGTTGGCGGGCGGCGCCCGTTACCCAGTCGAGTCTCCGCCCTCCGCCCTGCTGCCCTCAACCCTCGCCCAAGGCTCTCATATGCCGAACGCACGCCGCCCCGAGGCGATCGGGCGTGTACCCACCCTCGAGCGCGCTCACGAGGCGACCAGCGCACCACCGGTCAGCCCGTGCGACCATCTCGCGCGTGAGCAGATCGACGTGCTCCATCTCCAGCGTGAACCCGCCCAAGGGGTCGCCGGCGAGCGAGTCGAAGCCCGCCGATATCAACACCACGTCGGGGATAAAGCCGGCCGCCGCCTCATCGACGGCCTCGAGGAAGGCGCGCACGTAGCGATCGGCCGGCAGGCCGGCGCGCATCGGTACGTTCCAAACGGTGCCGTGCGGGCCGCGGTCGGCGGCGGCGCCGGTGCCCGGGTACCAGGGCCACTGGTGGATCGAGACGAAGTGAATTGCCGTCTCATCCTCGACGAGCGCTTGCGTCCCGTTGCCGTGATGAACGTCCCAATCGACGATGAGGACCCGCGTGGCGCCGTGCCGCCGCCTCGCGTAGTGCGCTCCGACTGCGACATTCCCGAAAACGCAGAACCCCATCGCGGCGTTCCGCACCGCGTGATGGCCGGGCGGACGAATCGCGCAGAAGCTGCGCGCCGCCTCGCCCGCGAACGCGAGGTCGATCGCCTCGAGGACGCAGCCGACGGCGGCCGTCACAGCATCCCACGAGCCCGGACTGACGACCGTGTCCGGATCGAGAGCACCGCCACCGCGCGCCACCAGGTCGCGGACACGCGCCACGTACGCGGGGTCGTGGGCGAGCGTGAGCTCCTCGTCCGTCGCGTGCCGCCCCTCCACGTGCCGCAGCTCGTGGAAGAGCTGGGCGTCATCCCGTAGCGCCCGCGGGATCGCCCGCAGCCGCCCTACGTGCTCAGGATGGCCCCAGCCCGTGTCGTGGCGGCCGCAATCGGAATGGGAGACGTAAGCGACGGGCATGAAAGAGAGCTTGCGAGGTTGTGAGCTTGAAAGCTTGTGAGGAACAGCCGTACCTCTTCGGAGCTGACGGGTGTCCGCGTCCCCAGGCGCGGCCGCACAAGCTCACAAGCCCACAAGCCAACAAGCCAACAAGCCCACAAGCCCGTCAGCTATCCGCCCCGCCTGACCGGTCGCTTCCGCCGATTCGTCAGCAGCAGGATCGACCCATCGCGCACTCCGACCTCGGAGAGTGGAGCGCGTTCGTCGAGCACTTCCCAGCCCCGCAGCTTGAGGACGAAGTCCTCCGGGTGCCGCGCGTCAGGCGCCAGTTCCTCGAGCGCGCGGAGCTTGAGATCTAGCGCCGGCGTCGTTGGCGCGACGGCGAAGCGAACGACGTCCCACGCTTCGGGCATTTCCACGCGCACCGTCATCGTCGAGGCATCTTCCGGTGCCAACCGAATCGTCCCGGGCCGCGAGCGAATGCTGGCGACGAACGCCGAGCTCACGGCGAGACCGCGCCCGCCTGGCCCTCGGCACCCCCGCCCAGATGCTCCGCGGGCTCGAGCGACGGAAGTGTCGCGAAGAACCGCGCGACCTGCATGTCGAATAAGTACGTCGACCCGGTCACGAGCGTTCCTCGCTCGACCGGGCTCGTGCCAATCACGACCTCCTCCCCGCCCTGACCCCGGAACGTCACGAACGTCGGGCCTTCCTTGTCGAGAAAGGCGGCGTAGATGCTGTTTCTCTCCGCGAAGAACTGCTTGGCACGCGCGAGAACCTCTCGCGGCGGGAGCGTCGTCCGGTACTCCTGTAGTGACCGTTCGCTCTGTCTCATGCGCCGTCGCTGTGCGATTGCCGCGCCACCGGTCCCTCCACTGCCGCAGCCGCGAAGTCGGCGCGCAACGGCAGCTCCACTTTGAATGTAGAGCCAGCGCCGGGCTCCGAGGCGAGCGTAATCTCCCCGCCCAGCCGTCGAGCGAGCCCTCTTGCGAGGGCCAGGCCGAGTCCCGAGCCCCCGTAAACGCGCGTGGTGGATCCGTCGACCTGCCGGAACTCGTCGAAAACATAATCATGTGCCGCCGGCGGAATGCCGATCCCGGTGTCCTCGACGGAGTACTCGACGCGGCCGTCGCCAGCCGCGAGCCGCGCTCGCACTTCGCCGCGCGGCGTGAACTTGTAGGCGTTGCTGAGGAGGCTGGCGAGGACCTTGACGACCTTTGCCCGGTCGCTGCGCATGAGCGGCGGGTCATCCGGCACGATGACGCGCAGCTCGACCTCCGGCGGGCGGCCCGGCGTCAGCGCGACCGCCTCGCGCAGCGCCTCGCGGGGATCGAACTCGTCGACCGCGAGCTCCGGCCCGCCGCGCCTGATCGCCGTCAGCTCGAGGAGGTCCGTGATCAAGCCGAGGAGTTGCCCGCTGGCGCCCCGGACCTGGGTCAGCGTGTGTTGCTGCGCCTTGGTCACCGGCCCCGCGAGACCCTCCTGCATCAGCGCGATGTAGCCGATGACAGCAGTCAGCGGCGTGCGCAACTCGTGTGAGATGTTGGCGAGGAACTCGTCCTTGACGCGGCGCGCCTCGAGCAGCGCCGCGTTCTGGCGCTCGAGCGTCGCGTTTGTCACCCCGAGGCGCGCGTTCGCGCGCCGCAGATCGTCGATGAGACGCGCCTTCTCGGCCGTCGCCGCCATCTGATCGGCGACGACGCGCAGCAGGTGCCGGGTGTCCGACGCGAACGGCCCGGGCTTGGCGAAGTAAAAGGTCACCGTGCCGAGGACCCCCTGAGCGGTTTGGAGCGGCAACGCGACAATGCCGCGGAACCCGAGCTCGCTCGCCACCTCCTGCCAGTCCTCGAGTGACGGGTCGGCGAACACGTTGGGGATCTCGATCACGCGCCGCTCACTCGCCGCCTCCCCGCTCGGGCCGAAGCCGAGGCGCACGCGCATCTCGCTGAGGAAGGACCCGTACTTCCCGGGCCAGTTGTACACGGCGGCCAGGCGCATCAGCTCCGGCGACGTCTCGTCCATCACGTACACGCAGGAGATCGTCGCGCCAACGAGCGGGCTAACCCTGTTGAGCGCGAACTGGAACACTTCCGCCGGCCGGTCCGCGGTGAGGAATGCGTGGACGATCTCGCGGATGGCGATCAGTTCGCGGACGCCGATGTCGACCGGCTCCGGCGCGCGACGCGCGGGCGGCGGTGACACCTCGAGAAGGTGTGAGGTGCTGTGGGTCACGGCTGGCCTGAAGGTGGAAGGGCGAAATGGCGCGCGGCGAGCGCCGGGTGAACGTAAGAGGCCCCGGCCCCATTACAGACGAGCGTTTCCGCGGTTGTCTTCGCGCTCGCGGCCGCGCCCGTTACGGCGCCCTGTCGCGACCGAGCCCGGCATGACGACGGAGACCTTCACGCCGCTGGTGCGCACTTCGAGCAAGAGCGATTCATCCAACCCCGGCCGTCTCGCCGAACAAATCGCCCGCGTCACGCTCGGCCTGCCGCTCGCCACAGCACCGGCCACCGCGGCGCTCACGCCGCCGGAGCGTGCACGCTACGTCGGCACATAATACGCTCGCCGCGCCTTCCGGACAGAAGGCGGCGGTGCGCATCTTCGAGCAAGGTCGCATCTTGATGGGCCAGATCGCGGACGGCTCGGTGATGCCGCTGGTCCCTCTCGGCAACCCCGTCTTCACTCTCTCGGAGAACCCGGGGGTGCGCATTACCTTCACCGTGACCGGCGACCGCGCGACGAAGCTCACGCTCGCCGAATCCGGCCGGACGGTCGAAGCCCCCCGCGAGCCGTAGACGAAGGAGGCGAGGCCGGCGAGGCGCGCTCGGCTCCGTCCCGCTGCTCTCAAGCCAACGCGCGCTCCACCGCCCGAACGAGCGGCGCGAAGGACAGCGACTTGCCGGCCACGCGCTGCGCCAGCTCGTCGGCGAGTTCGCGCTGCCCTTCGCCCAGGAGAGTCCCGCAAATCCACGGGCCCGCGCGCGGGCTGCGCCACCAATCCTCGTCGTAGCGCTCCCGCAGCGTCTCGGTGAGGAGGGCTTGCAGCTGCCACGCGCGGAGGTAACGCGCCGCGTAGTAGCGCGGGTCGACGTCGACGAACGCGTCGCAGCGATCGTAGCGGAAGGTGGTCGCCTCTGTGAGCCGGTCCACGTACACATCGGGGAGCGCTTCCCAGCGCGTCGCGCCGCCGTAAAGCTCCGTCTCGTAGACGAGCTTCGCGGCGTAGCGCCGGAGGAAATGCAGCTCCTCGAACGCCGCCGCGCGGAGAAACTCGATGACGTCATCGGCCGCGAGCTCCGTGTACCGCGCCAGCCACCTGCGGTCCTGCATCAGGTGGTCGCAGAGCATCGCGTAACTTTCCGTGACCGAGTTGTCGCCGAGCCAGCGGTACTCCATCGGCAAGTCCGGTCGCATATAGCCGAAATGCAGCGCGTGTCCGAGCTCGTGGAGGAAGGTGCTCCAGTCAGTCTGCCCGCCGTGCGGGCGCAGCACGAGGTACACCTCGTCCGGCACGCGGACCGGCGCGCAGAAGGCGCGCGCCCGCTTTCCCGGCCGCTCACCCGTGTCGAGCCGGATCCGCCCGGCCGCGAGCGGGTCGATACCCATTTCCCGCACCTGTCGGGTGATGACGGGCTCCATGCGCGTGGCCGGGAAGGCGGCATCGAACTCCCGGGCGCGGAAGAGCGCGAGCGCGTCGGCGCGCGTCGCCTCGTCCGGCCGTATCCCAAGCCGCCGGCGCAGGAATCCCGGCAGGACGTCGTTCCACATGTCTCGTGTCTCGCCAAGGAACCGCTCGCACTCCGCGCGCAGCGCCGAAAGCGGCACGCCGGTCAGGAACTCGAACGTCGCGTTGTAGTCCGTCGCGAGGCCGAGGAGTTCCGTGATGTCGCGCTCTCGCTCGAACCGCTCGCGTCGCAGCGGGGACAGCTCGCGCTCGACGAGCTTGGCGCGCGCGGCCTCGAGAAGCAGCCGCTCGCGCCGGTCGGCGGCGTTCGCCATGTCGATCGTCGCCCGCTCGTAGGGGACCTCGCGCCCGTCGGGCAGCCGCACGACGGCCGTGGATTCCCACAGGATTTGGCGTTCGTCCAGCGGCGCGAGCTCACGCGCGGCCTGCGACTCGGCGAGCCAGTCCGCCAGCAGCCGGGCGGAGCGGTGCTCGTCGGTGCCGGGTGCCGCGCCGCGAAAGATCTCGAGCGCGAGGTCCAGCGCGTCGCGTCCGAGGACGTCGCGATGCCGTTCGTAGATCGGCCGCAGCTCCGCGGTCGGCTTGAGTCCCGCGTGGGCTTCGTAGTACTCGCGCGAGATCTCTTGCATGAACGCCTCGCCGCCACGCCGGAGGCCGTCGACGGACAACGACCCGGTTCGCGACGCCGTCATGGCGCAACCCGGTCCGCGATGTACGCCGCGACGCGGTCGGCCGCGATGCGCTCCTGTTGCAATGTGTCGCGGTCGCGCACGGTGACCGTATTGTCGGCCGTCGACTGGCCGTCGACGGTAACGCAGAACGGGGTCCCGATCTCGTCCTGCCGCCGATAGCGACGCCCGATCGCCCCCGACTCGTCATAAAAAACGGGGAAGGAGGCCCGCAGGTGTGCGGCGAGCCGCTCCGCGAACTCGGGCATGCCGTCCTTCTTCACGAGCGGGAACACCCCGGCCTTGACGGGCGCGAGCGAGGGGTCGAGTCCGAGCACCGTTCGACCCTCCTCCTCGCCGGCAACTGCCTCTTCCCGATAGCCGTTCACGAGCAAAGCGAGCAGCGTGCGATCGGCGCCGACGGACGTCTCGATGACAAAGGGCACGTAGCGGCGGTTCGCGGGCTGATCGAAGTACTCCAGCCGCTTACCGGAGTACTCTTGGTGGCGCGAGAGATCGAAGTCTCCGCGGTGATGCACGCCCTCGATCTCCTGAAAGCCGAGCGGGCCGCCGAAGTCGAATTGGATGTCGAACGCCGCGCGGGCGTAGTGCGCGAGCTCGTGGGCGTCGTGCTGGTGAAAGTGCAGTCGGTCCTCCGCGAGGCCGAGCGATTTGTGCCACTCCATGCGCTGCGCTTTCCAGTACTCGAACGACTGCATGTGGTCCGACTGCGGGTCGACGAAGAACTGCATCTCCATCTGCTCAAACTCGCGCGTCCGAAAGATGAAGTTCCCGGGAGTAATCTCGTTGCGGAACGCCTTGCCGATCTGGGCGATCCCGAACGGCACCTTCTGGCGCGTGCTCTGCTGCACGTTGAGAAAGTTCACGTAGATCCCCTGCGCCGTCTCCGGTCGCAGGTAGACCACGGACGCCGTGTCCTCGACCGGGCCCATGAACGTCTTGAACATGAGATTGAACTGACGCGGCTCGGAGAGCGTCCCCTTCATGCCGCACGCCGGACACTGCGCCTCCGCTGTTCCGGGCGTTCCCTTGATGCGCGCGTCATCGGCGCGGAAGCGCTTCTTGCAGTTGCGGCAGTCAACGAGTGGGTCCACGAAGCCGGCGACGTGGCCGCTCGCTTCCCAGACGCGCGGGTGCATCAGGATCGCGGCGTCGAGCCCCTCGATATCGCTCCGCGCGCGCACCATCGCGCTCCACCAGCGGTCCTTGAGGTTCCGCTTGAGCTCGACCCCCAGTGGACCGTAGTCCCACACCGATCCGGTGCCGCCGTAGATCTCGGACGACTGGAAGATGAAGCCGCGCCGCTTGCAGAGCGACACGAGCTTCTCCATCACGTCGGGGTACGTGCTTGTCAAGGACATCGGACGTCGTGCGGGGGGAAGTCGGCGACACACGCAGGCCGCCGCGCGCGGCGCGGCCACGGGCGCGGATAGTACAACGTAGTCACGTATCGAGCTCGGCGCTGAGACGCGGCTCCTCGGGAACCGGCCGGCCTAGCAGGTGAGCGACGATTCGGTCGCCGTGGTAGCGGCCGTTCTCGATGAACACCTTGTTCGCGTCGTATCCGGCCACGACGACGCCGGCCACGAATAACCGCGGCACACTCGTCTCGAGCGTTGCCGGGTCGTGCGCGGGGATGCCGGTCGTCGGGTCGATCGGCACCCCGAGCTGCCGGAGGAGCTCCATGTTCGGCGCGAAGCCGGTCATCGCGTACACGAAGCCGGCAGGAATCCGGCGCTCTCCTTCCGACGACTGCACGACGACGGTGTCCGGTTCGATCTCACGCACGCGGCTCTCCCAACACGCGCTGATCGCGCCCTCTTTGACGCGGTTCATGAAGTCGGGTAGGACCCACGGCTTGATCTTCTTGTCGAAGGTCGGGCCGAAGTGCACGAGCGTCACACGGGCGCCGGAGCGCCACAAGTCGAGCGCAGCCTCGGCGGCCGAGTTGCCGCCGCCGACGACGACCACGAACTGGTCGAAGGCTTCATGTCCCTCGCGATAGACGTGCGCGACGTGCGGCAGGTCCTCGCCTGGGACGCCGAGCCGGTTCGGCGAGCCGAAGTAGCCCGTGGCGACGACCACGGCGCTCGCGCTCGTGCGCCGCTCCCGGCCGCCGCGCGCCTTCGAGAGCACAACGAAGCCCGCGCCTTGCCGCTCGACGGCGGTGACGCGCTCATATTGCCGGAGCGGGATGCGGAAGTGGCGCACGACCGTCCGGTAGTACGCGAGCGCGTCACGTCGCGTGGGCTTCTCGACCGGAACGACGAACGGCAACCCGCCGATCGACAGCTTCTCGGCCGTCGAGAAGAAGCGCACGTACGTCGGGTAGGCGGCGATCGTACTCACGACGGCGGAGGCCTCGAGAACGAGCGGGCGCAGCCCGGCACGCTGCGCGGACACGGCAGCCGCAAGGCCGCAGGGCCCACCGCCCACGATCAGGAGATCGGCATCGACGCGCGTGCCGCTCGCCGCTGATGTCCGCGCAGCCACCGGCGTCCGCCTAGTCGAGCCCGATGATCTGGTCGCGTCGCGTCCCGACGCTCACGTAGGTGATCGGCGTGTCCACGAGCTCGCGCAGGCGGTCCAGGTACCGCCGCGCCTCGCGCGGCAAGTCCTCGAGCCGACGAGCATCCGCTGTCGACCGCCGCCAGCCTTCGAGCCACTCGTACTGCGGCTCGAGCTTCTCGAGGGCCGCGACGTCACCGGGGAATTCCGTGTGCAGCTCGCCGTCGACCGTATACCCGGAGCAGACCCCGAGGCGGTCGAAGGTATCGAGTACGTCGAGCTTCGTGACCGCGAGGCCGGTGAGCCCGTTGACCCGCGCCGCGTACCGCACGACGACGGCGTCGAACCAGCCGCACCGGCGCGGGCGGCCGGTCGTCGCGCCGTACTCGTTGCCGAGCTCGCGCATGCGCTCGGCAAGCGACTCGTCGAGCTCCGTGGGGAGGGGTCCGTTGCCGACGCGCGTCGTGTACGCCTTCACGACCCCGAGCACCGCGTCGATCGCCGTCGGCGCGATGCCGGCCCCGATCGCCGCGCCCCCGGAGGTGGTGTTGCTCGACGTGACGAACGGATAGGTCCCGTGATCGACGTCGAGCAGCGACCCCTGCGCGCCCTCGAGCAACACCGCCGCCCCCGCGCCTCGCGCGCGGTGAATGACCAGCCCGACGTCATCGGCGAGCGGCAGGAGGCGCACGGCGAGGCGGCTCAGTAGCGCCACGACCTCGTCGACTTCGACGCGCGCGCTGCTGCCGAAATTCTCGAGCTGCGCGTTGGCGTGCTCGGCGCCACCCTCGACGAGCTCGCGCACGCGGCCGGCGTGCCGCAGGTCGAGCACGCGCACGCCGCGTCGCGCGACCTTGTCCTCGTACGCCGGCCCGATGCCCCGCCCCGTTGTCCCGATCGCCTTGTTCGCCGGGTTCTCGCCGTCGAGCAGCTTGTGATACGGCAGCACGAGGTGCGCTCGGTCGCTGACGTACAGCCGGCCCTCGACATCCACGCCATCGCGCACCAGCTCGTCGATCTCGTCGAATAGTGTGTCCGGGTCGAGCACAACGCCGTTCCCGATCGCGCAGCGCACGCCCGGGTGAAGAATGCCGCTCGGGATCTGGTGCAGGACGATCGACGCGTCGCCCACATGGACCGTATGCCCGGCGTTCGCGCCACCTTGGTAGCGGACGACCCAGTCGGCGCGCTCGGCGAGCACGTCGACCAGCTTCCCCTTGCCCTCGTCGCCCACTGCGCGCCGACGACGACGACGGTGCGAGTCTTTTCTCCGAACATCTCGACCCCGCTCGATGCTATCTGCTATCAGCTATCAGCATATCCGTAATTTAGACGGCCCGGCCCGCGCACGCGGGCCGGGCGCTGACGGCATTTGATACACCTACCCTTGACTCGGAACTCCGTACCACCGTATCAGCGGCCCAGAGGGCCGCCCTCCGTCCTACTGATAGCTGATAGCGGATAGCTGCTCTACTGATAGCTCATAGCGTCGCGGGCGCAGCCCGCGGCATATCAAGCCAACGCAGCGACAAGGACCCATATGGCGATGACGATCCCGACGCCCGTCTTCAAAGCGGCGGCCACCACCCTCCCGATCAAAGCGCCCGTCGCCACGCGTGTCGAGCTAGCCGCCGTCGTGCCGCGCGAGCGCTCGGCGACGAAGGCGCCAGCAAACGCGCCGACGAAACCGCCGATGATCGAGCCGACGATCGGGATCGGGACGCCGACGATCGCTCCGATGATGCCGCCGATGATGGCGCCCCAGCCGGCGCGCCGGGAGCCCCCGTACTTGCGCGCGTAGCGGCCCGCGAGCGAGAACTCGAGGACTTCGGCGACGAAGGCCAGCGCGGCCGTGCCCACAACCGTCGTCGTGCTGACCGTGCCCGGCACGAGGAGCTGATACGCGAGCGCGCTCCCCACCATGATCCACAGCCCTGGGAGCCCGAACGGGATCATGATGAACGACAGGAACAACACGACTGCCAGCACGAGAAGCTCGATCAACACAGCTCTCGCGCGACCCGTGTGAGTATCGGTACCGCGTCGTCGACCCCCGCGCCGCTGAGCAGCTCGAGGCTATCCCGCTTGGTGTGGATCCGCGCCAGCGTCCCGGCGGTTCCGCGGCTCAGCGTCAGTGCCTCCCAGCCCGCGTCGGCAAACGCCACGCCGTCGACCAGCACGCCGGGAAGGAGCCGGCGAATGCGCAGCACGCGCCGTTCGCGTTCTGCGGCGCGCTCGAACAGCTGGACGAGCCGCGTCGGCCGGCGACCGCTGTACATGCAGAGCAGATCACCCTCGTCGTCGATGCCGTCGCAGTTGAGCGCGATCGCCGGCCCGCGGGTTCGTACCCACGCGCGCGCGCCCGCGAGTCCGAGCTCCTCCGCGCTCGTGATCAGCACGCCGGTCGGCCCGCCGCGCGGAAGTGCCGCCGCCGCGAGCAGCACCGCGGCGACGCCGGATGCGTTGTCCACGGCCCCTGCGGAACGGTCGCCGACCACGCTCGCCACGACGGGCAGTCCCGTCGCGAAACCGAGCGCGCCCACGGAAGGCCAAGCCTCGGCGAGCGAGGCACCGAACCACTGCGCCGCGCAGAGCACAAGCGCCGCCGCCCAGGTCACGCCGTGAAGTACAATCGCACCGGCGCGGAGGAGGATCGGGACCGGCTGCGACTTGGAATCGAGATGAGCCACGAGCCAGACCGGCGGGTCTCGCACGCCGCGGGTCGCGATGAGGTTCACGCCGCGCCGCCGCATGAGGGGCGCGCGTAAGACGCCGACGCGCGCGAGCCAGAGCGCGGCCGCCCCGAGCAACGCGCCGCCCGCGACGAGGATCGCCAGCGCGGCGCCCGGACGCCCACGTGCAGCGAGCACGGTCGCGGCGACGAGCAGCAGCGTCGATCCGATGCCGCCCGCCGAGGTTGCGTACCGCCCCGGGGCCGCTGAATACTCGAACGGCTCCTCACGTACCTCGAACCCCGAACTGCGCAGCACGCGGGCACAGTGCGCTCGAGCCGCCGCTTCGGCGACGCTCCCCGCCCGCCTCGATCGCGCGGCGAGCACCGCCAGGTGGTCGCGCGCGCGGGCGGCGGTAGTCACGCCGCGACCGTCACGCAGCTGCTGAGAGCTCGGCAGCGTGCAGGAGTGCCGCCACTCGCTCCCGCTCGGTCGGGCCTAGCGGCGCCAGAGGTGACCGCGGCAAACCGCCGGCAAGGCCGACATGGTCGAGCGCCGCCTTCACCCCGGGCACGCCGAGGCCGCCGACGATGTGCGACGCCAAGGGCGCGAGACGCGCTTGGCCGCGCGCCGCCGTCTGCACGTCACCCCGCTCTGAGCCCTCGTACACTGCCAAGGCGAGTGGCGCCGCGAATGTCGACACGGCGAGGATACCGCCGGGCGCGCCGCGCGCGAGCGCGCTGGCGAACGATGCACCGTTGCCCGTCAGGACGCGAAACTCGTCGGATTGCGCGGTGACGTACGCCGCCAGAAGCCCGAGGTCGCCCGAGCTGTCCTTGAGGCCCGCGACGTTGCCGTGACTCGCGAGCTGGCGCACGAGCGCTGGCGGCAGGGCGAAGTGCATGTACTTGGGGATGTTGTACAGCACGACCGGGACAGGGCTCTCGTCCGCTATTCGTCGGTAGTGCGCCGCGAGTGCTTCCGTGGTCATCGCCGACTCGCCGTAGTAGTGCGGCGCGACGACGATCACGGCGTCCGCTCCGCCCTCGGCCGCCTGCTTCGCGAGACGGACAGTGGCCCGCGTCGACTCGACGCCGGCACCGGCGATGACGAGGCGGTCAGAGGGGACGACGTCGCGGGCCCACGCGATCAGCGCGGTGCGCTCCGCTTCGTCGAGCAGCGGCGCCTCACCGGTCGAGCCCGCGACGATTACGCCGTGCAGGCCGGCGCTCACGTGTGCACGCAGGTTTCGCTCGAACGACGCGCGGTCCAGCTCGCCGGTCCGCGCGTCGAAGGTCGTCACTACGGGAGCGAGAACACCGCGAAGTCGTGCCGCTACCTGCGTCTTTTTTCCCATGCCTGACGTGGGTTCGCTAGTAGCCCGCTCGCTTGTCAACGAGGTTCCGGAGCGGCGCGCCGTCCACATACCGCCGCCAGTTGTCGAGGAACAGCTCGAGCTGGCGCGGCCAGAACCGGCCGGGAGAAACGGGCGAGACGTGTGGCGTGATGAGGACTGATCGAAGCTGCCAAAGCGGACTGTCGGCCGCCAGTGGCTCCTCGCGGAACACGTCGAGCACGGCGCCGCGCAGCCTCCCGGTGGCGACTGCAGCGGCGACCGCGTTCTCGTCCACCAGCGCGCCGCGCGCGACGTTGACGACGATCGCGCCGCGCGCGAGCCGCCCGACGCGCGGCGCATCCAGCGCCCCAGTCGTCTCGGGCGTGAGCGGCGCCGCGACGACGACAACGTCCGCAGCGCCCAGCTCCTCGTCGAGCGTCTCGGGCCCCGCAACGCGCTCGAATCCGGTCGGCGCACCCCGTTCCGGCCGGCGTCGGATACCGACGCAGCGCGCGCCGAACGCGGCAAGCCGGCGAGCCACCTCGGACCCGATGCCACCCGTCCCGAGGACGAGCACGCGGCAGTCGCTCAGCTCACGGAGGGGCGAATCGTCGGCGACGAACCGGCTCTTGTCCCAACGGCCCTCCCGCTGCTGCTCGACCGCCATGTCGAGCCCGCGTAGGAGGTAGAGCAGCCCACCAACGACGGTTTCGGCAATCGGCACGGCGTGGATGCCGGCGGAGTTCGTGAGGAGCACCGGGCTCGCCAGCATTTCGGGAAAGAGCGATCCTCGGACGCCCGCCGCCGCAGAGTGGACCCACCGGAGCTTCGCTGCGCCGAGGAAGAGCGGTCGGGTGATACCAAACCCAAAGTAGATCTCGGCGTCGGCAATCGCCTCGAGCGCCTCGCGGCTCGGGGCCTCGGCCCCGTCGCCGTCGGAGCTCGTCGGCGCGCCTACCGTGCGCACCCGCCAGCCCGCCGGGGCCGCGGCGCGGATCGCCTGCTCCGCGGCCGGCGGCAGCGCCCAGTTGCGGGACGTCGCTGCGAGATCGAGGACGAGAACTCGCTCGGCGTTGCGTACGACCTGTTTCGAGACCATCCCATCTGGGCCAAGGCTCCCAGTGCCGCCTCCGCCCTCCGCGTCAGGAGACGTGGACGCTCAGAATCTCCGGCCGCTCCAGCAGCGCCCCAGTCGCCACCTCGTATTGTCGTGCCGGCCCGGACAGCCGCACCTCGAACGTCCGATCCTCGGGGTGATCGTAGACCTTCGACCGCTCCACGTGGATGCCGTGGGCGTGGAGGATTCGGGCCAGCTCATCTAGCGGGAAGCCTGGCCGCGCGCGGACCGTCGCCCCGACGGTTCTTCGCACGCGCCGTATGTGATACTCGAGACGCCCGAGCCCGGACAGCACGATCACCACGAGTACGCCAGCGCCGACCGCCTCCACGTACTGGCCCGCCCCGACGGTGAGTCCGAGCGCCGTCACCATCCAGATGGTCGCCGCCGAGGTAAGCCCGATGACCGTCCCGCGGGCGTGCAGGATCGTCCCCGCCCCGAGGAAGCCGACGCCCGTGATGACCTGCGCCGCGAGGCGGGCCGGATCTCCGACTCGCTCCCCGCCAGGGCCGATGGCGAGGCGGGTCGACAGGTCCATGAGCATCGCGGCGCCCATGCAGATCAGAATGTTGGTGCGAAGCCCTGCGGGCTTCCCGGCGATCTCACGTTGGAGCCCGATAGCGCCGCCGAGCAATACTGCCATGACCAGCTTGAGCAGCAGGTCGAGGCGCAGCGTGCCTACGATCTCGCGGAACGAGGGCAGCGCGTCCTGAGCGGCGGCGAGTACGGTTGGAAGGATGCTGCGGGCTCCCGCCCGCGAGCGCTATCGATTGTCGAGGTCGCGTACTTCATCCTGCACGGTGTCCGGCGACGGGTCGCCGTACGCGATGCTGCGCGCTTGTTCCTCGAGCTGCGCGATAGTCGCTTCGTCGGGCTCGGTGGGGGTAGCGAACTGTCGGAAGACGGAACCGCCGCACTGGTCGCAGGTCACCCTCGGCGGCGGTGCGGCTTGCTCGTAGAACTTTTCCTTACCGCAGGTCAGGCACACCAGCGTGACGACGCCGCGCGGCCCACTGTTGTCCGCCATAGCTCGCTCGAGGGAAGGAGGCGGCAGCGAGCTATGCAAGAGCCATGCGGCGGCCAGGCGGCCGTCACGCTGGCCGGGTCGACCCTGCCCCTGCCGACGATCGTCACGCGCGGTGGGTCACCCGCTCTACGGCCGAGGAGACCGCGCCCTTGAGACTGCGGATGCCGAAAACCTGCTTGGACGCGTTGAAGGCCAGCTGGAGTAGGACGAGCGCGATCGGCGCGCCGACGCGGATAGCGAGCGGGCGCCGGCGGCGCTCACGAGCGGGCCAGAAGAACAGCCACGCGGCGAGAAACAGCGTCGCCTCGACGACGAAGTCGATCAGCGGATGATCGTAGAGTGAGAGGCCGAGCGTCGGCCCGCCGACCCAGGTCGGCTTGCTGGTACCGGTGAAGAGATCCGCCGCCCAGTGCGAGGCGTAGCACGCGGTGAGCAACGCGCCTCCGATAACGTCACGGCGCCAAAGCCAGTACGCCACGCCCACGACGGCCGCACCGAGCGCGACCGACGGAATCGAATGCGACCCGAAGGCGGCCGCCACCCTCGCCCAACGCCAGAGGGCGAGCAGTGTGATTTCTATCACATCAGGCCCGTACGATGCCGCGATCAGAGCCGCAAGCGGTAACGATGGGCGCCCCCGCTTGACGGCCAGCGCGACCGCCGTGTGTCCGATGAACACCGCGCCTACGACGTCAGCGCGCGCGCGGCACGCGCCGGTGCGATCCGGCGATCAGGACGGCGGCGACGGGCTCCGCCGCTTGGCGCACGCGCCGCAGAGCGTCGCACTGCTCTCGAGACGTGCGCCACAGCCGCCGCACAGGCTGTACACACGCACGCCGCTCGACGAGACCTCGCGGTAGATCGGGCCCGAGAGCGGTACCACCAGCGACGTGGTGGCAGCGTGTCGGCGGCGCCAGAGGCGCCAGGACCGCAACCGCATCATCATTCGTCGGAAAAGCTGCATCTGTCGCCTGCCGGACCGTGCTGTGTGTCGTCCCGCGGCGCTGGGCACGCCGGAGCATCCGCGCGGCTTGCGTAGCAAGACATGTGCGCATCCGTATTCCGCTGTTGGGCTGGGTTCATTTCACGGGGTCGAAGCCCATCCGTTCCCGAACCTCGGCGATCGTTTCGCGCGCGATTTTGCGACACCGCGCGGCTCCATCGGCGAGCACCTCATCGACCCGGTTCGGGTGCTCGCGTAGCTCGCGAGCGCGCGCGCGGATCGGAGCCAGCTCCCGCTCCATCGAGTCGAACAACGTGCGCTTGCAGTCGATGCACCCCCACCCGGCGGCTCGGCAGTTGACCGCAACCGTCTCGACGCGGTCGGGGGGGCTGAACGCCAGGTGGAGATGATAAATGTTGCAGACCTCCGGCGTCCCGGGGTCCGTCCGCTTGATACGCTTGGGGTCCGTGACCGCCGGGCGAAGCTTTGCCCACACCGCATCCGGCTCCTCGAGCAGACCGACGGTGTTGCCGAGCGATTTCGACATCTTCGCCTGACCGTCGAGTCCCATGATGCGCCGCGTCCGTGTGAGCAGCGGCTTCGGCTCGGGGAAATAGTCTTCGCCGCGCCCGAACTGCGCGTTCCACCGACGCGCGATCACGCGAGACAGCTCGAGGTGCTGTACCTGATCCTCGCCGACAGGCACGAGGTCCGCGTGGTACAGGAGGATGTCGGCGGCTTGAAGGACGGGGTAGTTGAGCAGTCCCGCGGGCACGCTCTCCTGCCGCTGCGCCTTGTCCTTGAATTGCGCTTGCCGCTCCAGCTCGCCCAACGGGGCGACCGTGTTGAAGATCCACGCCAGCTCGGTATGTTCCGGCACCGCCGACTGGACGAAAAGCGGCGCGAGGTGCGGGTCGATTCCGGCGGCGAGCAGGGACACCGCCATGTCGCGGCGCCGCACGCGGAGCTGCGCCGGCTCGTAGGCCACCGTGATCGCGTGGTAATCGACGATACAGAAGATCGATGGGTGCACCGTCTGCAGGTGCACCCAATTCTTCACCGCGCCAAGGTAGTTTCCGATGTGCAGCTCCCCGGACGGCTGAATCCCGCTGAAGATCCGAGGCATTTCGGCAAGCTATGAGTCACGATGAGCGGTCGCAAGCAACCGTGCAACCGCCGCAGACGTCCGCGGCTGTGACGCACGCCGAGCGCCGCGCACTGCTCGCGACGTGCGTCACCGCGGCGGTGCGCGGCGCGGAGGTGATTCGCGGGTTCGGGCGGCAGCGCGGCGCGCTCGAGTGGGAGGAGAAGGCACGCGCCGACTTCGTCAGCGCGGTCGATCGTGCCGCGGAGGAGGCGATCTCCGACGTCGTGCGGTCTCGGCATCCCGAAGCGCGCATCGTCGGCGAGGAGCTCGCCCCTGGTCTTGGCGCGCTGTCAGGCGTCACCTTCGTCGCCGACCCGCTCGACGGGACCACCAATTACCTGCACGATTTCCCGTGGTACGCCGTGTCGATCGCCGCGCTCATCGACGGCGAGCCGGTAGCGGGCGCGATTCTCAACGTCCCGACGGGCGAGCTCTTTACGGCGACGGCGGGCGGCGGCGCGCGGCGCGGCGGTCAGCCGACCACCGTCTCGCGAATCGACGCGCCGCGCCGTGCGCTCATCGGGACTGGATTCCCGTTCAAGCGCGCCGACGAGGTCCAGCCCTACCTGCGGGTCATGGCCGACGTGATGGGGGAGGTTGCCGGGCTGCGGCGCCCCGGCTCGGCCGCGCTCGATCTCGCGGACGTCGCCTGCGGCCGCTTCGACGCGTTCTGGGAGCTGAGGCTCGCCCCGTGGGACGTCGCCGCCGGCATCCTCCTCGTTCGCGAGGCGGGCGGTCTGGTGACCGACCTCGAGGGCGCGCCGGCACGCGTCGCCCACGGCCCGATCGTGGCGGGGAACGTGGCGATGCACGCGTGGCTGCTGGAGAGGCTGAGGGCGGGGGGCGGAGGGTAGAGGGTGGAGAAGGCGTTGGCGGTACCGAGCCCTCCGCACCGGGTCCCACAGCACGCTCGCTCCACCCTGCACGCTCGACCCTCCACCCTGCTCTTCAATGAAGCTCGTCGAGTGCGTTCCTAACTTTTCCGAGGGCCGCCGTGCGGAGATCGTCGCCGCAATCCGCGACGCGATCGCGGGCGTCGACGGCGCCACGCTGCTCGACGTTTCGTCGGACGCCTCGCACAACCGCAGCGTCATCACCTTCGTCGTGCCGGTGGATCGCGCGGTCGATGCGGCTTTCGCCGGGATCCGCGCGGCGCGCGACTACATAGACCTCAACCATCACAGCGGCGAGCACCCACGTATGGGCGCCGCCGACGTCGTCCCGTTCGTCCCCCTCGAAGGCTCGACGATGGAAGACTGCGTCATGCTCGCGCGTGCGCTCGGCGAGCGCGTCGGCAATGAGCTGCAGATCCCAGTCTTCCTGTACGAGCGCGCGGCGACGCGGCCAGACCGCGAGAACCTCGCCGACGTGCGTCGCGGTGAGTTCGAGGGTCTGCGCGACGAGATCGGGCGGAACCCGAACCGCGTGCCTGACTTCGGGCCGCCGCGCATCCATCCGACGGCCGGGGCGGTGGCCGTCGGCGCGCGCCCGTTCCTCGTCGCGTACAACGTCTACCTCGGGCCCGCCTCGAACCTCGAGGTCGCAAAGGCGGTCGCGAAGGCCGTGCGCGGCTCGTCGGGCGGGCTGCGTTACGTGAAGGCCCTCGGTCTCGAGGTCGACGGACAGGCCCAGGTGTCGATGAACCTCGTCGACGTCGAGAAGACGCCGCTCTTCCGCGCCTTCGAGGCCGTGCGCACGGAGGCCCAGGCGCATGGCGTCGCACCGACGTGGAGCGAGATCGTCGGCCTCGTGCCGGAGAGCGCGCTCTTCGATGCCGCAGCACGGCACGTCCAGCTGCGCAACTTCAGCCGCGAGATGGTGGTCGAGCATCGTGTGCGCCAGGCGGTGCAGGGTGGCGAGTCGCTCTCCGGATTCGTCGCCGCCGTCGCCTCGCCCTCGCCAGTGCCGGGCGGCGGCAGCGTCGCCGCCCACGTCGGGGCGCTTGGCGCCGCGCTCGCCCAGATGGTCGCCGGGCTAACGGTCGGCAAGAAGAAGTACGTCGCTGTCGACGCCGAGATGCGCGACGTCGCGCTGCGCGCGGCCGCCCTCGGCAACACGCTGTCGGCACTCGTCGCGCGTGACGCGCAGGCGTACGCCGCCGTCGCCGCCGCCTACAAGCTACCGCAGGACCCGGATGCCGCCGCCGCGGCGCGGCGGGAGGCCGTTACGGCCGCCCTTCTCGGCGCGGCCCGCGCCCCCCTCCAGACGGCCCGCGCATGCGCCGACGTCGCCGAGCTGGCAGCGGTCGCCGCGGCCCGCGGCAACGCCAATGCCGTCTCGGACGCCGGCGTCGCCGCTCTCCTCGCCGAAGCAGGCTGCAAGAGTGCCGCGCTCAACGTCCGCATCAACGTCGCGGCGCTGGAGGAGAGGTCGCTCGGCGCCGCACTGCTCGAGGAAGCGAACCGACTTGTCGAAACGACGAGCCGCCGGGCAGCAGAGACGGTTGCGAGTGTGGAGGCGAGCTTGGGGGCTTGATCGCTTGATCGCTTGATCGCTTGATCGCTTGGGAGCTTGGGAGCTTGGGAGCTTGGGAGCCGGCGTTCCTAGGAACTGCCTCGGCATAAGGGGACCGTCCCCGCATGGGGACCCTTCCTCACACGCTCTCAAGCCCACAAGCTCCCAAGCTTCTTAGTTCGCCACCCCGCCCCCTAGCGTCCCGACGTAAATCCCGTTGAACAGAAACTTGAACGTCCCGTGCGGCTGCGCGCGGAACGTCACCTCCGGCCCGAGTAGCACGAGCGTGCCCCGGCCGACGGTCGCTTCCGCCACCGCGACTCCCCCTTCCAAGTACGTCTGGCCCCACGCCCACCCACTGCGCAGCGGAGCGTCGCTGTCGAACCATGCCACTGCACGCACGCCGCGCCGCCCGGCGTCCGGCGCGAGTCGGAACGTCGGGCTGTTGTCGAAGAAGACGTCGACGCGCGACGGCATGCCGGCCGCGATCGGCGCCGTGCTGTCCACGGCGACGCGAAGCACCGAGCCGGGCACGTAGAACTTATCCGCCGAGAGCACGCGCTCGCCGCCGGTCGGCGTCCGCTCGACGAGCGCGTTGCCGACGGGGAGGCCGAGGTACGTCGCGAGCGCCGTCGAGCTGCCGACCGTGATGATCGTGCCGCCCGCGTCGAGGAATCGGCGGAGCTGCGGCACCGACCGCTCGGTCGTGAGGCGGCCAAGCATGTGACGGTACTCGCTCGGCACCTCCGATGCCTGCGGTTGCCCGCCGCGGCCTCCGCGGCCGCGCTCGCCGAGCGCGCCACTGGGCAGGATGATCACGTCATACTTCGCGCGCAGATCGCCCGCGTCGATCTGCTGCGGGAACACGACGTCGAACTGGAACTCGAACTGCTCGAGGAGCCACCGCGTCCAGCCCGAGGGCATCGACCCGCCGTACTGATCCCACAGCGCGATCCGCCGCGGCCGGAGCCGCACGGCATCGGCGCCCGCTTGCGCAGTCGTCCCCTCGACGCCGAGACCCAGCTCCGCCGCCGCGCGCTGGAGCACGGGTGCCGCCGCGGGACTCGCGGCGACGTAGAACGTACCGGCCGGATGGGTGCGACCGTTGGCGTTGAGCGGCCCGCGCAGCCAGTACACGTCGGCGCCGGCCTTGAGGAGCCGGTTTACGGCGAGCAACGCGTCGTTCGGCGCGTGGCTCACGAGGTATCCCGTCGCGCCGCGCACGTTGGCAATCGCGCGTGGCGGCGGGCTCGCCAAGCCCTCGATCCGCTCGCACGGGCAGTCGAAGGCGTTGAGAACACGGTCGAACACGACGCCCATCTGGTACGCCAGCGTCCATCCGGCGTTATCGTACGGCCGCCGGGGCGGGCCACCCGGATAGGCGAAGTCGTTCGGGTGGTCCTGTGGCTCGAACATGTCGAGGACGTGCGGTCGGAACGCCTGCGCCGTGCGCACGATGTACGACCCAGCCGCGTAGCGCTTGCCCGCCGCCTCGAAGTCGCGCGTCGCCCGGTGCACCGTCACGCCGACATGCCGCAGGGTATTCACGAACTTCGTCGCCGTCGGGAAGTCCGGCTGATCCATCGGAATGATGTAGCCGCGCGGATCGCGGTCACGCGGATCACGCAGCACGTCGCGGAAGTATCGCACGTCCACGCCGCGCCCGAACGGCGCGACGGCGTCGCCGACTGCGCCGGATCCGGCCGCGGCCGTGCGGGAGGCGGCAGCCGGCGTCGAATCGGCCGCCGCGGCGCGTTGCCGGTCGAGGACCTCCTGAACCTCCGCGATGTCCCGCGGCGTGGTCGTCCACGTGTCGCGGCTCCCCCTCTCGATCGACCGGCGACCCATGACGTAGATGTTGTGTAGCAGGTGCTCCCGGTTCCGCGAGGCGAAGTCGAGCACCGCGCGGTTCGCCGTCAGCGAGTAGTCGATCGACTGTCGGAAGTGCCACCGTTGTGGCTCGATCGGGAAGTAGAGGTCGGATCGCGGTAGCTGCTGCTCCGGGATGAACGGGATCGTCGTCGGCGTCGGGTTGCCGATCGTCTCCGTCAGCAGCCCGATCATGTTGTGGAAATAGACCGTCGTGCGCAGGCCGCCGTTCCACCACGTCGAGTAGCTCGCCCCGGAGCGCATCGTGACGCCCGGCTTCCCTTCGGCGGCGAAGCGATTGTGCATCGCCGCCCCGACGGCGTCGATCCCGACCGGCACGAGCGGGTCGTAGTTGTAGTTGAACGGGTCGCGGAACGGCGGCGCGAACATCACCGTCCCCGCCGGCCCCGTCTGGTGATGATTGTAGACGATCTGCGGGAACCACTCCCAGTACATGACGTGGTTCATGTTCCGCGTCTCGGGCTGGTTCGACATGAAGAAGTCGCGGTTGTTGTCGTGCCCGATGTACTTCTGGTAGAGGCGCGGAATGTTCAGGTTGCGCCGCAGCGTGTCAGTCTCGCGCATGTACCACCCCGAGACGAGCTCCATCCCGTCGGGGTTCGCGTGAACGGCGAGCACGACGACGTCGTTCAGGATGCGCCTCGTCTCCTCGTCGTCGCGGCTCACGAGGTCATAGACCGTCGGAATCAGCTGGTGGGACCCGAGTACCTCCGTCGCGTGCAAGCCACCGTCGATCCAGACGATTGCTTTCCCCTCGCGCGCCAACGCCCGCGCTTCGTCCGGCGACACGCCCTCGGCGAGCGCGAGACGCCGCGCGATCTCGCGCAGCCGGTCCAGCCGCGCGAAGTTGGCCGGCGACGTCACGATCGCCATGAGCTGAGGCCGTCCTTCCGCCGTCTTGCCGATCTCCACGACGCGCATGCGATCCGACTCACGGTCCAGTCGGCGCCAGTAATCGGCGAACTGGGTGTAGGTCGCGAGGCGGTAGTCGTCTCCGATGTTGAACCCGAAGTGCTCCCTCGGGCTGGTCAGCCGCCCCTGCGCATGCGCAGTCGTCGCGGCGAGGACGAGCGGTAGAAGCACCAACCGCACCGGACGAGTTCGCGGAGTGAGCATCGTCTAGCCTCCTAACTGTATCGTCGCGTCGGAATCGCGCGCTCGGCTGTCGCTCGCGCGCTCGGAAGCCTACAAGCTCGGCAGCTTCCTATGTCTGCGTCAGCACGCGCGGGCCGTTCTCGGTGATCGCGATTGTGTGCTCGAAGTGTGCCGAGCGTGAGCCGTCGACGGTCACAATCGTCCATTTGTCGGGCAGCGTTCGCGTGGCGGGTCCGCCCGCGTTCACCATCGGCTCGATCGCCAGCGTGAGACCGGGGACGAGCTTCACGCCGCGCTTCGGCTTCCCGTAGTTGGGAACCTGCGGCTCCTCGTGGAACGCGGCGCCGATGCCGTGCCCGACGAGATCGCGCACGACGCTGAAGCCCGCCCGCTCGACGACCGCCTGCACCGCCGCGCCGATGTCGCCGATGTGCGCCCCCGCGCGGGCCGCGGCAATGCCGGCCGCGAGCGACGACCGCGTGACCGCCAGGAGGCGCTGCGCTTCGGGGTCGACCTGCCCGACGGGGACCGTAACGGCCGAGTCGGTGAAGTAGCCGCGGTAGCCGACGCCGACGTCGATCGACACGATGTCTCCGTCACGCAGCACCCGCTTGCGCGACGGGATGCCGTGGACGATCTCGCTGTTTATCGACGTGCAAACGCTGCCCGGGAAGCCGTAAAGGCCCTTGAACGCCGGCACGGCGCCGTCGTGGCTGCGGATGAACTGCTCGGCGAGTGCGTCGATATCGGCGGTCGACATTCCCGGGCGCACCTCGCGCTCGAGCATCGCGACTGTGGCCCCAAGGATCCGGCCGCCCTCGGCCATGATCTCGATCTCGCGGGCGGACTTGATCTGGATCACCCGGTCAGCGCTTCAAGGCGCGGAGCGCCCGCTTCGTGACCTCGGCGACGGACCCGACTGCGTCCACGACGGCCACCCGCGCACCGTTCCCGCGATACCACTCGAAGACCGGCGCCGTCTGCGCCTCGTAGACCTCGAGCCGCCGCCGCACGGCTTCCGGTTCGTCGTCGCGGCGCCGCACGAGCAAGCCGCCGCACTTGTCGCATGGCGTCCCCGGCTCCCGCCCGGTGTACGGCGTCTGGCAGCGCTCGCAGACGGTGCGGCCGCTCAACCGCCGCACGATCTCCTCGTTGTCGACATCGAACGCGAGCACGACGTCTACCTTCCGTCCGAGCTCCGAGAGCACGCGCTCGAGTCCCACCGCCTGCGGTACCGTGCGCACGACGCCGTCGAGGATCACCCCGCGTGCGTACTCCGGCTTGGCGAGCGTCTCCTTCATGATGCCGAGGATAACCTCGTCCGGCACGAGGTCGCCCCGATCCATCGCCGCCTTCGCCGCGCGTCCCAACGGTGTGCCCGCACGCACCGCGGCCCGCAGCACGTCACCCGTCGCGAGCGTCGGCAGCCCGAGCGAATCCGCGAGCAGCGTCGCCTGAGTGCCCTTCCCCGCACCGGGCTTCCCGAAGAGGACGAGGTTCATGAGAACAGAAGCTATTAGCTATCAGCTATCAGCTATCAGTCCTAGGGACTGCCCCGCCCGCGCGGGCTTTGACTGCATCTGCTGTAAGGCTCCCCGCAACCCGCAGCTCCGTCCCACCGTATCCCGCGGCGCGGAGCGCCGCCATCATTGCTACTGATAGCTGATAGCCGATAGCTGATAGCGTTCTTACTGATAGCGTCGCGGGCGCCGCCCGCGTCTAGAACCCGCCGATCGTGGACTGACGACCCCGGAACCGCAAGCGCCCCTTCTTCATAAACCCGTCATACTTCCGCAGCAGCAGATGCTGCTGCATCTGGGCGAGCGTGTCGAGAGCGACGCCGACGACGATCAGCAAGGACGTGCCGCCGAACGCGAACGGCACGTTGATGAGGCCGGAGATCCAGATCGGCAGGAGCGCGATCGCGGTGAGAAAGATCGCGCCCGGCAGCGTGATACGCGACACCACTTGGTCGATGTACTCGGCGGTCCGCGCGCCGGGCTTCACGCCGGGGATGAATCCGCCCTGCTTCTTCAGGTTCTCGGCGAGGTCGATCGGGTTGAAGATGATCGACGTGTAGAAGTAGGTGAAGAACAGGATCAGGACGGCCGACAGGATGTAGTAGAGCGTCGTGCCCGGATTGAAGTACTCCGCGAACGTCTGCACCCGCGGGCCGCCGAAGAACTGCGCGAACGCGCCCGGGATGACGATCACGGACTGGGCGAAGACGATCGGCATCACGCCCGCGGTGACGATGCGAAGGGGGATGAAGCTCCGCGCCGCCTCCCGCATCCGCCCGCGCGCCATCGTTCGCTGCGGGATCTGAATCAGGATTCGTCGCGCCGCCATCGTCACGTAGACGACCGAGGCGACCACCGCGACCATCACGGCGACGAGAATCAGTAGCGAGAACGGCCCGATGGCCCCCGTGCTCACGAACGTGAACGTCTGACCGATTCCCGGCCAGATCCGCTCGACGATCGAGAAGAAGATGAGGAGACTGGCGCCGTTCCCGAGCCCGCGCTCCGTGATCTGCTCGCCGAGCCACATCACGAAGACTGCGCCCGCCGTGAGAAAGAACGCCATCTGGATGCGGAACCCGAAACCGGGCTGCGCGACCGCGCCTTGCAGCGACTCGGTGAACAGCGCGAAGCCCCACGCCTGGACCCACGCGAGGAGCACAGTCGCGTAGCGCGTCCACTGGTTGACGCGTTTCCGGCCCTCCTCGTCCTTGTTCAGCTTCTCCAGTTGCGGGATCACCGCCGCCGCGATCTGCATGAAGATGCTGGCGGAGATGTACGGCATGATCCCGAGCGCGAGAACCGTCGCGCGCGACAGCTGGCCGCCGGTGAACAGGTCGTAGAGGCCGAGGAGCCCGCCCCCCGCCTGCCCGGAGTTCTTGAAGAAGTCCTGCAGGGCGACCACGTCGACCCCCGGGGCCGTCACGTGCGCGCCGATCCGGTAGACCAGCAGGCAGAGGAGCGTGAAGATGATCTTGTCCTTCAGCTCCGGAGTGCGGAAGATGTTCGACACCGCCGCCGCGGCGTTACTCTGCGCCATGATCGCCCGCGCCTCCCCTCGCGCGTTACTCCTCGACGCGCCCTCCGGCGGCGACGATCTTCTCGCGCGCGCCGGCACTGAGTTTGATTCCGCGCACCGTTACCGCGCGCGTGACGCGACCGTTCGCCAGCACCTTGACCGGACCCTTCCTCGGCTTCACGAGCCCGGCCGCGGCGAGCGACTCGACGGTCACCTCACCCTCGATCTCGTCGAGGTCCCCTAGGCGAACGATCTGCGGCTCCTCCCGGAATGGGCTCGTGAATCCGCGCTTCGGGATGCGCCGCGTCAGCGGCATCTGCCCGCCCTCGAACCCCGGCTTGCCGCCGCCCGGTCCGCCGTGACCTGTGCGCGCCTTGCTGCCTTTGTGTCCCTTGCCGGCGGTCTTGCCCGTGCCCGAGCCCGGACCGCGGCCGAGGCGCTTCCGTTCCCGGTGCGAGCCTCGCGCCGGTTTCAGGTTGTGCAGCCCGATCTTCTCGTTACTTGCCACGACGTGCCTTCTCCTCGACGGGCGTCACCTCGACGAGGTGTCGCACGCGCTTGAGTTGCCCGCGGATCGTCGCTGTGTTCGGCACGACGACCTCGTCCTGATGGTGGCGGAGCCCGATGACCTCCAGCGTGCGCCGCGTCCGCGCCGGCTCCCTGATACCGCTGCGGACCTGTTTGATACGGATGTCGCCACCCATCTCCGAGAGCGGCTTCGGCGTTGTCTTCGGCCCGCGGCTGCGGTGCCACACGAATGTCCGTGGCATCAGACGGCTCCCTTGGTCTTGGAGCGCGACCGGTACGGCAGCGCCGACGGCTCGATGCCTCGCTCACGCGCAACCTGCTCGACCGTCGTGAGCTGCGTCAGGCCGTCGATCGCCGCGCGCACCATGTTGTGCGGGTTCGTCGAGCCGAGGCTCTTCGTGAGGATGTCGCTGATCCCCGCGCACTCCATGATAGCGCGAACCGCGCCACCGGCGATCACGCCGGCGCCGGGTGCCGCCGGCTTCATCAGCACGCGACCGGCCCCGTGCTCGCCGATGACTTCGTGAGGGATCGTACTGCCGGTGAGCGGCACTTGCATCATGCGCCGCCGCGCTGCCTCGACCGCCTTCCGCACAGCTTCCGAGACCTCGTTCGCCTTGCCCGAGGCGAAGCCGATGCGCCCCTGGCCATCGCCAACGGCGACGAGCGCGTTGAACGAGAAGCGCCGACCGCCTTTCACGACCTTCGCGACGCGGTTGATCGCGATGACGTTCTCGACGAGCTCGCTGCCATCGCGCTCGCCCCCCCGACGGTCGTCGCCGCGCGGACCGCGCCCTTCGCCGCCCCGCCCTTCGCGCCCGCCGCCCGGGCCACCGCGACCGCGACCGCCACCCGGGCCACCACGACCGCCGCCAGCGCCGCCTCGCCCACCGCGGCCGCGCGCACCCCCAGGTCCCCCGCCGCCTCGACGCGCGCTGCCGGCCCCGCCGCCGGCCCCGGCGGCCCCGCCGCCGGCGCCGCCGCCCGTCCCGCCACCGGCTCCACCGCCCGGGCCCGAGGGGGTCGGCTCGCGCTGCTGCTGATTCTCTTCCATGTCAGAACTCCAACCCGCCTTCGCGGGCGCCGTCGGCCACCGCCTTCACGCGGCCGTGGTACTTGTACCCGCCGCGGTCGAATACGACGCGGGTAATGCCCTTGTCCTTCGCGATGACCGCGACCTGCTTGCCGACCTCGGCCGCCTTCTCGCTCTTCTTCCCGTCGGCGACTTTGAGGCTGGAAACCGTCGCGATCGTCCGCCCCGTGTCGTCGTCGACAAGCTGGGCGTAGATGTGCTTGTCCGACCGGAATACGACCAGACGCGGACGCTCCGCGGTGCCCGAGACTTTCTTGCGCACACGGAGGTGGCGCCGATGGCGCTGGGCCTCGCGGGCGCCGGATGATTTGATGCCCATTACTTGCCTCCGGCCTTGCCGGCCTTCCGGCGGACCTGCTCGCCCTGATACCTGATGCCCTTCCCCTTGTACGGCTCGGGTGGTCGCAGACTACGCAGCTCCGCCGCCACCTGGCCGACAACCTCCTTGTTCGCGCCTTCGACGACTACGGTCGTCGGGTTCGGCGCGGTCAGCTTGATCCCCGCCGGGGCGCGGAACTGCACCGGGTGGGAGAACCCAAGCGCCAGTTGAAGCCCGTAAGGCCGCGCCTCGGCCTTGTACCCGACGCCGGTGATCTCCAATGTCTTCGAGAATCCCCTCGTGACGCCCTCGATCATGTTGGCGACGAGCGTGCGCGACAGGCCGTGCAACGCGCGGTGCTCCGGCTCGTCCGACGCGCGTGCGACCG
This sequence comes from Gemmatimonadaceae bacterium, assembly GCA_046263215.1. GTDB lineage: Bacteria > Gemmatimonadota > Gemmatimonadetes > Gemmatimonadales > Gemmatimonadaceae > JBHELH01. The sequence continues at coordinate 125,849 of JBHELH010000293.1, forward strand.
TGACCGTGCCGTTCTCCTGCGCGGCACTGATCGCCGGGTGGAGCGTGCGCTCGAGTTCCCCTTTCGGGCCCTTCACGCGGATGCGGTTCCCCTCGAGCGTGACCGTCACGCCTTTCGGAACCTCGATCGGCTTCTTCCCGATACGCGACATGGGCGTTGCTCCTTACCAGACGACGGCGACGAGCTCACCGCCGGTGCGCGCCTGGCGCGCTTGCCGGTCGGACATGAGCCCCTTCGACGTGCTCAAGATCGCGACGCCCAGCCCGTTGCGGACGCGCGGGATCTCGTTCACCCCGACGTAGCGTCGCAACCCCGGCGTCGAGACCCGCTTCAGCTCGCGGATGACCGGCTGCCCGCCGGCCGCGTAGCGCAGCCGCACGCGCAGCATCTGCCTCCCGCCTTCGGTCTCGACGGTCTGATAATCCTGAATGAAGTTGTTCTCCTTCAGGATCCGGGCGATTTCTGTCTTCATCCTCGACATCGGCACGTCGACGCGGCGGTGCTTCGACCCGCAGGCGTTGCGGATCCGCGTCAGCATGTCGGCGATCGGATCGGTCATCGACATCGAATTACTGACTCCTCTCCTGTCGTATCCCTGGCGGACGTGCAGGAATCATTGTGAAACGACCTCTCGTCTGCTGCAATCGGTTACCAGCTCGCCTTCCTCACGCCGGGAATCATCCCGTTCAGCGCCAAGTCGCGGAAGCAGATTCGGCACACGCCGAATCGGCGCAGGTACGCGCGGGCGCGCCCGCAACGCCCGCAGCGGTTGTGCTGCTGAACGCGGAACTTCGGCTTGCGCTTGCTCTTCTCGATCCAGGACTTCTTGGCCATTGGTCTCTCAGAACCTCGTCACTCGCCTCTCGGCGCCACATTCACGCGGACGGCACCGTCGATCCAACGGTCGATCCGACCGTCGATCCGACAGCCGCCTGGCCGCGGGCCGGCGTCCGCTTCTCGTCACTGCGGAACGGCATGCCCAGCTCGCGCAGCAGTGCGAACGCCTCGTCGTCACGGTTCGTCGACGTCACGAACGTGACGTCCATCCCGTGGATCTGCTCGATCTCGTCGTAGTTGATCTCCGGGAAGATCATCTGCTCCTTGATGCCTACGGTGTAGTTCCCCCGCCCGTCGAACGAGCGGGTGCCCAACCCACGGAAGTCGCGGATCCGCGGCACCGCGACCGCGATGAAGCGGTCGAGGAACTCCCACATCCGGGCCCCGCGCAGCGTCACCGCCGCGCCGATCTCCTGCCCCTGCCGTAGTCCGAAGTTCGCGATCGACTTCTTCGCCTTACGCCGCACGGGCACCTGGCCCGTGATGACCGCCAGCTCGTCGACGACGGCGTCGAGCAGCTTCGGCTGCTTCACCGCCTCGCCCACGCCGACGTTGATCACGATCTTCTCGAGCGACGGCACCTGATGCGGGTTCTTGAACCCGAACTGGTCCATCAGACGCTGCCGCACCGTTGTGTGGTAGAACTCCTTGAGGCGCGGCGGCGGAGCCGGGAGCTGCGCACCCGCGTGCCCCGCGCGCGCCAAGCGCTCGCGCTGGCCTCCCTTCGCCGCGCCGCCCTTTCCCCCGCCGCCGGCGCCGCCGCCGCCCTTGCCGCCGCCCTTTTGCGCCGGCATGCCTTTGGCCGGCGTGCCCTTCTTGTCCTTCGTGTCCTTGGTTGCCATAAGCTCCGCCTGGCTCAGCGCGACCGCGGGATCGCGTCACCGCTCTTCACGCTGATTCGCTCCTTTGTTCCGTCGTCGTCGATGCGGTGACGTACGCGGGTCGGCTCGCCCCGTTTCGGGTCGAGCAGCATCACGTTCGACGCGTGCACCGGCGCCGGCATCTCGATGATGCCGCTCTGCTCCTCCGCCCGACGCGCGCGCCGGTGGCGCTTGACGATGTTCACGCCGTCGATCGTCACGCGGCCGGTCTTCGGGAAGACGCGCAGGATGCGCCCCTCCTTCCCCTTGTCGTCGCCGCGGACGACCCGCACGAGGTCGCCCTTGGTGACGTGCATCTTCACCCGCTGCCGGTTCTCTTCGTGCCGCTTGTGTCGCAGCACCCGCGCCCGGTCGGTCCTCTTGTGCTTCAGGATGCGCATATCAGATCACCTCGGGCGCAAGGGACACGATCTTCATGTACTTCTTCTCGCGCAGCTCGCGCGCGACCGGTCCGAAGATGCGCGTCGCCCGCGGCTCCCCCTGCTCGGTGATGATCACGACGGCGTTCTCGTCGAAGCGGATGTAGCTGCCGTCCTTGCGCCGCGTCTCCTTCACCGTGCGCACGACCACCGCCCGTGCGACGTCGGCCTTTTTCACCGTGCCGTTCGGGAGCGCGTCCTTCACCGCGACGATCACCTGGTCGCCGAGCCCGGCGTAACGCCGCTTCGAGCCGCCGAGGACGCGGATGACCAGCGCGCGCTTCGCACCCGAGTTGTCCGCGACCCTGACCATCGATTCCTGTTGGATCATTGGCTCCTCCCCACGCCCTCGCTCAGCGCGCGCGCTCGACGATCTCGACCACGCGCCACCGCTTGTCCTTCGACAGCGGACGAGTCTCCATGATCCGGACCCGGTCGCCGACCTTCGACGAGTTCTCCTCGTCGTGCGCCTTAAACCTGGTCGTCCGCGTCACCATCTTCCCGTACACGGGGTGCGGCACCCGCCGCTCCACCGCGACGACGACCGTCTTCTGCATCTTGTCGCTGACCACGACGCCGACGCGGGTCTTCCGCGACCCGCGCGCCGCGCTCGGCGGCGTGTTCATCATCTCTGCCATAGCTCCGTCGCTCTCCCCGCCGTCTAGCGCCGGCGGCCGCCGCGGGCGGCGCCCGCGGCGGCCAACTGGCGCTCCCGCAGAATCGTCTTCAGGCGCGCGATGTCGCGCCGGATCGTCCGCAGCCGCAAGGGGTTCTCCAGCGGCTCCGTGGCGCTCCGGAACTTGAGCCGGAACCGCTCCTCCTCCAGCTCCGCGATGCGCGCGTGGATGTCACCGTCCGACATCTCGCGGATCTCGTCACTTCGTAGGGGCATCGCCGCCGTGCGCCTCCTCACGCGCCACGAACTTCGTCTTCACGGGCATCTTCGCGGCGGCGAGCGCCATCGCCTTCTCGGCGACCTCGCGCGTCACGCCCTCCAGCTCGAACATCACCCGTCCCGGCTTCACGACCGCGACCCAGCCCTCGGGCGACCCCTTCCCCTTCCCCATGCGAGTCTCGGCCGGCTTCTTCGTGATCGGCTTGTCCGGGAAGATCCGGATCCAGACCTTGCCGCCACGCTTGATGTGTCGCGTCAACGCCACGCGCGCCGCCTCGATCTGACGGTTGCTCACCCACCCCGGCTCCAGCGCCTGGAGGCCGTAATGGCCGAACGCCACCGTCGCACCCCGCGTCGCGTGCCCCCGCGTGCGCCCCTTGAACATCTTCCGAAACTTGACGCGCTTCGGGCTCAGCATCGATCCGTCCTCAGCTGCCTGTGGAGTACGTCGTCCCGCGCCGGTCCTCGACCTTCTCGCCCTTGAAGATCCAGACCTTGACCCCGATCGTCCCGAACGTCGTCTTCGCCGTCGACGTCGCGTAATCGATGTCCGCGCGCAGCGTGTGGAGCGGCACTCGCCCTTCGTGGTAGCCCTCGACGCGCGCGATCTCCGCGCCGCCGAGCCGGCCGCCGGTCTTGATCTTGATCCCCTGCGCACCCATGCGCATCGCGCTCTGCACCGCGCGCTTCATCGCGCGGCGGAACGAGATGCGCTGCGCTAGCTGGCTCGCGACGTTGTCGGCGACGAGCTGGGCGTCGATCTCCGGCCGCTTGATCTCCTCGACGTTGATGCCGACCTCCTTGCCCGTCAGCTTGGCGAGCTCGTCGCGCAGCTTGTCGACCTCCGCGCCCTTCTTGCCGATCACCACGCCCGGCCGGCCGGTGTGCAGCGTGACCACGACCTTCCCCGGCTTCCGCTCGATGACCACGTCCGCGATCGCCGCGTGGCCGAGCCGAGCCTTGAGGTACTTGCGCAGCAGCTCGTCCTCGCGGAGGAGCGCCGGAAGGTCGCGGCCGGCGTAGTACTTCGACCGCCAATCCCGGGAAATCCCGAGCCGGAATCCGATCGGGTTCGTCTTCTGTCCCATTAACGCGCACCTCGTTCGGCGACCACGATTTCGACGTGGCTCGTCCGCTTGATGATCGGCGTCGCGCGGCCCATCGCGGCCGGCGTGAAACGCTTGAGCTTCGGCCCCTCGTTGATCACCGCGTACTTGACGTACAGGTCATCGACGTCGACCCCCCCAGCGTCGTCCCGCGCTCGGTACTCCGCGTTGGCGACCGCCGAGCGCAGCACCTTCTCGATCTGCTTCGCGGCGTGCTTCTTCGAGAACTGGAGGTAGGCCAGCGCCTCGTTCACCGTTCTGCCACGGATCTCGTCAATCACCAGTCGCATCTTATAAGGCGACTGGCGCGTCGACCGCTGGGTCGCATTCCATTCACGCCCGGCGATCGTCGTAGCGGCCTTGCGGACGCGACGCCGCCGGGGCGCGGGGGCCGTCGGACGCGGCCGCCCTCCGCCCGCCGCCTTCCGCGCTCCGCGTCGCTTCTTCGCCGTCGCCATGACCTACTTCGCCCCCTTCTGCGCCGGAGCCGATGCCACCGGCGTCGCCTTCTTGTCCGCCGCCTTGGCGCCGGTGTGGCCGCGGAACAGCCGCGTCGGCGCGAACTCGCCCAGCTTGTGCCCGACCATGTTCTCCGTCACGTAAACCGGGATGAACTTGTTGCCGTTGTGTACCGCGAACGTGTGACCCACGAACTCCGGCAGCACCGTGCTCGCGCGCGACCAGGTCTTGATCACCCGCTTCTCGTTGCGCGCGTTCATCGCCTCGACCTTGCGGGCGAGACTCTCGTGAACGAACGGGCCTTTCTTGACAGATCTACCCATAGTCGAATCCCAGGTGGGAGGTCGGAGGGGAGAGGTGGGAGAAAAGCGTTCGCTCTCTCACCTCCCACCTCCCACCTCGGACCTCTACTGTGTCGCCTTCCCTCTCCGCCGCCCCCGCACGATCAACCTCTGCGAGGACTTCTTCTTGTTCCGCGTCTTCACGCCTTCTTTCTTGCCCCACGGCGTGACGACGTTTCGCCCGCCTCGCGTGCGGCCGCCGTGCGGGTGGTCGACCGGGTTCATAACCTCGCCGCGCACGCGAGGCCGGCGGCCGCGCCAGCGCGCCGCGCCGGCCTTGCCCAGCGACAGCAACTCGTGCTCCGCGTTGCCGACCTCGCCCACCGTGGCCAGGCAGTTGCCGTGGACGAGCCGCATCTCGGTCGACGGCATGCGCAGCGTCACGTAGTCGCCTTCCTTCGCGACCACCTGCGCCGACATCCCCGCCGAGCGGCACATCTCGCCGCCTTTGCCGATCTTCAGCTCGACGTTGTGCACCGCCGTGCCCAGCGGGACCTCCCGCAGTGGCAGCGCGTTGCCCGTGCGCACGTCGGCGCCCGGGCCCGAGACGACGCGGTCCCCGACCTTCAACCCCTTCGGGTGGAGGATGTAGCGCTTCTCGCCGTCCTCGTACTCGACGAGCGCGATGCGCGCCGACCGGTTCGGGTCGTACTCGATCTCGCGGACCATCGCCGGCAGGCCATGCTTGTTGCGTTTGAAGTCGATGATCCGGTACTTCCGCTTGTGCCCCCCGCCGCGGCGCCGCATCGAGATGTGGCCGTGGTTGTCCCGGCCGGCCGTTTTCTTGAGCGGCTCGACGAGCGACTTCTCGGGCGTGGTCCGCGTGATCTCGGAGAAATCCGACACCGCGCGGAAGCGCGTGCCCTTGGTCACCGGCTTGAATTGACGAATTCCCATCAGCTCACCCCTCGAACACGGGGATCGAGTCCCCTTCGCGAAGCTTCACGATCGCCTTCTTCCAGTTCGGCCGGCGGCCGGCCGTGCGCCCCATGCGCTTCTCCTTCCCGCGCTGGTTCGACGTCCAGACGCCGGTCACCTTCACGCCGAACAGCTGCTCGACGGCCGCGCGGATCTGCGGCTTCGTCGCCTCGGGATGCACCTCGAACGTGTACTCGCCGTGCTCCTGGTAGGCGGCCGAGCTCTTCTCGGTGATCACCGGCCGCACGATCGTGCGGTGAATTGAAATCGACGGCACCGGTCAGCTCCCCCGCTTCCGCGTCGACTTGCGCGCGGTCTTCTTCTTCGCGCCGCCCTTCGCGGCGCGCTTCGTTGCGCTCTTTTTCGCGGCCGCCTTTCTCGTCGCCTTCTTCCCGGCCGACTTCTTGGCGGCGGCCTTCCGGCCGCGCTGCGCGCCCCGCCGTGGCGCTGCCACGTGCGCTCCGGCCTCCGCCTCGTCCGCCGTCGCCTCGCCCTCGCCCAGCGCGGCGTCGTCAGACACCTCCGCCGGCTCGAGCGCGTGGCCGAGCGCGCCGCTCTCGATCACCACCACGTCCGACCACAGGATGTGGTAGGTGGACACGTCGGCGTAGGGCATGACGTGCGCGGTCGGCAGGTTGCGCGCGCTGAGGAACACCGCCGGCTTCACGCCGTCGGTCAAGACGAGCACCTTGCGCCCGTCCACCCCGAGCGCCGTCAGCAGCTCGCGCATGCGGCTCGTCTTCGGCGCCTCGAAGTCGAGGCGGTCGATGACGATGATTGCGTTCTCACGCGCGCGCGCGTTGAGCGCGCTCTTGCGCGCGAGCGCGCGGACCTGGCGCGGCACGTACTGCGCGTAGCTGCGCGGGTGCGGCCCGAAGACCGTCCCGCCGCCGACCCAGTGCGGCGCGCGGATCGACCCCTGACGCGCCCGCCCGGTGCCCTTCTGCTTCCACGGCTTCCGGTTCCCGCCGGTCACCCACCGCCGCGTCTTCGTCGACGCGTTACCCTGGCGCTGGTTGGCGAGGAACGCCTTCACGGCCTGGTGCATGACCGCCGTGTTGACGGTCCCGTCGAAGACCGCCGGGGGCAGCGCGACGCGGTCCCGCGCCGCGCCCTGCTGCGTGTACGCGGCGGCGTCGAAGGTCGTCGTGCGCTCGGCCATGGCTTACCCCTGCTTCCGCACGAGCACGACGCCGTTCGCCGGACCGGCGACCGAGCCGCGCACGTAGATCAAGTTGCGCTCCGCGTCCACCTTCTCGACCCGCAGGCCGATCTGCGTGTGACGCTCCGCCCCGTAGTGCCCCGGCATCCGCTTGCCCTTGATGACGCGTGACGGGTCGGTGCCCGGACCGACCGAGCCGGGACGGCGGTGCTTCGTGTTGCCGTGCGTGTTCGGGCCCCCGCCGAAGCCGTGGCGCTTCACGACGCCCTGGAAGCCCCGCCCCTTCGTGGTGCCGGTGATCTTGACGGTCTCGCCCGGCGTGAAGATGTCCACGCCGACCTTGTCGCCGACGTTGAACGTCGGGACCTCGACCTTCGCGTTCCCTGGGTCGTCCAGTCGGAAGCTGCGCAGCACCTTGGGCGGCGCCGACAACCCCGCCTTCGCGGCGTGACCGACGGCGGCCTTGGTGGCGCGACGGCCGCGCGGCACACGTTCGCCCGGCGCGCTCTCGCGGCGCACTCGCTGCTCCCCCCATCCGAGCTGCACCGCCGGGAAGCCGGCCCTCTCGCGATCCGTCACCTGGACCACCGTGTTCGGGGTCGCCTCGATGACGGTCACGGGCACCTGCTGCCCTTGCTCGTTGAAGATCTGGGTCATGCCCAGCTTCTTGCCGATGATGCCGATCATGGTCGTCCTGCCTACTCCACCTTGATCTCGACGTCGACCCCCGCCGGCAGGTCGAGCTTCGTCAGCGCGTCCACCGTCTGAGCCCGCGAGTCGAGAATGTCGATCAGGCGCTTGTGCGTCTTGAGCTCGAACTGCTCGCGCGACTTCTTGTCCACGTGCGGCGACCGGAGCACCGTCCACCGCTCCGTCTTTGTCGGGAGCGGGATCGGCCCCGACACCTGCGCGCCCGTCTTCTCCGCCGTCCGCACGATGTCGGCGGAGGCCTGGTCGATGACGGCGTGGTCGAACGCCTTGAGACGAATGCGAATCCTTCCAGCCATTCTTGCCTCTACTCGCTAGGTGGCTTGTGAGCTTGTGAGCTTGTGAGCTTGTGAGCTTGTGAGGAACCGCTAGCGCTTAAGAAGCTTCCCGAGGTCATCGGCGGCACGGCCGCCGACGCACAAGCTTTCAAGCTCTCAAGCTCACAAGCCATCTACTTCAAGATCTTCGTAACAACCCCCGCCCCCACCGTCCGGCCGCCCTCCCGAATCGCAAACCGCAGCTGCTCCTCCATCGCGATCGGCGTGATCAGCTCGATCGTCATCGTGATGTTGTCGCCCGGCATGACCATCTCCGTCCCCTCGGGAAGCTCGATCGAGCCGGTCACGTCGGTCGTGCGGAAGTAGAACTGCGGGCGGTAGCCCTTGAAGAACGGCGTGTGCCGCCCGCCCTCGTCCTTCGTGAGGACGTAGACCTCGGCCGCGAACCGCGTATGGGGCGTGATCGAGCCCGGCTTGGCGAGCACCATCCCGCGCTCGATGTCCTTCTTCTCGATGCCGCGCAACAGGAGGCCGACGTTGTCGCCCGCCTGGCCGTAGTCGAGCAGCTTGCGGAACATCTCGACGCCGGTGACGACCGTGCGCTTCTCAGCGCCGAAGCCGACCAGCTGCACTTCCTCGCCGACCTTGATCTGGCCGCGCTCGATACGGCCCGTCGCGACCGTGCCGCGGCCGGTGATCGAGAACACGTCCTCGACCGGGAGCAGGAACGGCTTGTCGATCTCGCGCTGCGGCTCCGGGATGAACGTGTCGAGGGCCGTGTACAGCTCCTCGACCTTCTCCACCCACTCCTTCTGGCCCTGGATCGCGCCCGTCGCCGAGCCGCGGATCACCGGCGCCTCGTCACCCGGGAACTCGTACTTGCTGAGCAGCTCGCGCACCTCGAGCTCGACGAGGTCGAGCAGCTCGGCGTCGTCGACCAGATCGCACTTGTTCAGAAAGACCACAACCTGCGGCACGTTCACCTGGCGGGCGAGCAGAATGTGCTCGCGCGTCTGCGGCATCGGGCCGTCGACCGCGCTCACGACGAGGATCGCGCCGTCCATCTGCGCGGCGCCGGTGATCATGTTCTTCACGTAGTCGGCGTGGCCGGGGCAGTCGACGTGCGCGTAGTGCCGGTTG
>JBHELH010000294.1:0-14085 GCA_046263215.1 Gemmatimonadaceae bacterium
GACGCGAAAGCCGACGACCTGGCCGGCGGCGTTCACGTCCTCGGCAGAGAAGTCCCCGATGTCGAGCATCCTGCCGTCCGCGGTTCGGAAGAACGCGTGGCCGCCATCCGACTTGGTCGAGGACGAGCCGACGATCTCTCCCTTTTCGTTGATCGCGTGGGCGCTGCTCGACGTACCGCCGAGTGTACCGAGGTCTGTGACAGCGTAGCCGCTCGCCGCCGCGCGAGCGCCCACCGCATCGACTTCGGCCTTGGGTCTGGTCGGGTGGGCCGGATCCGCGCAGCCAACTAATGCAGTGAGAGCAATGGTGAGAAGTGCGGGACGAGTCACGGGCGACCTCCTGTCTGCCGATGTCCCTCCAGGAGACGGAAGGACGCAGCGGAATTGCTCAGGAGGGGCCCTATCGCGCGCCGCTCAGCGTGACCGACGCGCCAACCCTTGCGCGTCGAGGGCTCGTCAACCCGCAAGTCTACTTGAACAAGTTCCAGACCGCCGCGCTGCGCCTCCCATCGCTCAATTGACCGAAACCGACGATTTGTCCCGCGGCGTTGATGGCATACGCTTCGCTCGCGCTGGCACCGCGCGGTAAGCCGAGTGCTACCACCTCGCCCGTCGGTGTCCAGACCACGGCGCGCCGGTGCGAGCCGCTCTGGTTGTCGCTCCACCCCACTACATAACCCGCGTCGTTGATGTCGAGAGCGGCGCTCGGACCGCCCAACAGCTTCGGAAGGATCGTCACGCTGGTTCCTCGCCAGAGGTAACCGACGCCCCAGCATCCGGGGCCTGGCTCGCATGGCAGACCGGTGCCCACGATGTCACCGCTGCTGTTGGTGACGGCGAAGGCGGAGTTGTACTTCTGGTCGGGGAGCACTTCGATGGTCCACGTCGTTTCGCCGTCCACACCGGTCGTCGGTATCCACCGCACGGCGTACTGCACGCCTGGGGTTTCGCGGTAACTGTAGCCCACTATGACACCACGATCGTTGATGTCCTGCGCCTCGCTGTATCCCTCTCCGAGCGCCCCGAGGTCTTGCGGGGGAGCGTCGGGAAAGATCCAGATCGCGGCTCGCCACTGTCCGGAGGCGTTCGGCGCGGCGCCGACGACCTGACCGAGGTTGTTCACGCCCCGCGCGATCCCGGGCCCGAGCTCCTCGAACTTGAGTATGACGCCGCTGGCGTCGACGATCCATCGAACTGCGTACGTACTCCGCGTGGCCGGATCCAAGCGCCAACCAGCGATGTGACGGGTATTGCCGATGTCTGCGGGCTGATTCTCGCCAATATCGACCATCACACCGGCAGTTGTTCGGAAGAAGCCTCGCCAGGTGCCCGACGCATTCTCGGCCGCCCCGACTATCTCGCCGTGGTCGTTCAGCGCGAGCGCGGTGCCCGACCTGCCACCAAGCGCCCCTAGAGTGGTGGCCGGATACGGACTCGCTTCGGGCGGCTCGACCTCGATCCGCGCCGACGCCGTGATCCCGTCGCTTGTCGCCGTGACGATGGCAACGCCGACGCCCACCCCCGCGACCACGCCGCCGGAGTCTGTCGGCCATACCACGGCGCTCGCAGGGTTGTTGCTCGACCACGTCACGGGCCGCTGCACGACCTTCCCGACCGCGTTCTTGAGGACTACCCGTAGGTGCGCCGTGTCGTTGGTCAGCACCCTGTAGCTGTCTATGAGGCTCAAGGACGCAACGCGGGCCTCCTCGTCGTCCCCGGTGGTGAACTCCACGGTGACCGGCTCCTCCAATGGAGTCCCATCGAGGTCTCGGACGTTCTGGGTCACGACTAGACGATACGGCGTGAAGGGCTCGAGCCGAGACCTTGGAACAAACTCGGCGCTGAGAGGGCTGCCGGCCTGCAACGCAACGGTCCCCGGCACTGTGGTCGTGCCGTGTACGAGCTGCACGGAGCTCGTCGTTAGGCTTGCCGGATCGATCGGCTCACTGAATACGACGAGGATCCGGGCATTGAGGGCAATGCCCGTCTTTTGCTTTGGTGGGTCCGTACGCACCACCGTAGGTGGGCGGCGGCGCGGCACAGTTGCAAGCAACGTTGTCACGGCGCCGCTGCTCAGGGTCAGATCGAGCCTCAGCTCGTCGTCCGGCGCGGCTTGGACTGGAGTCGGGTCGAGGCCGCCGTCCCGGAGCGGTGCCGTCAGCGCCGTACCGCGCGAGTCGTCGCGAATAGTGACGCTGACAGCTTCGGTGGCCGTGCCCGGCCGGAGCGAGATGTACGCGAAGCCGAACGCCCGGTCGCCCGCCGCCGGTCCTGCGCTCGTCAGCGGCAGCGCCGAGGCCCCGAGGATCCGGACGTCTATTGGCTCGGAGACGATTGGGTCCAGTGGCCGGAGGGCCTCCGTGCGGGTCGGTGGCTCGCTACAACTCGCGAGAACGTAGAGCAAAGCAGTGAGCGAGCTCGCCCGAGCGAGCGCGGACCGTGCGCTCCGGTCTGTTCCTGGTATGCCCATCGACTACCTCCGACCGGCGAGCATGAACGCTGCCCAGTAGAACGGATGGAACGTCGCTGGGCGACGAATGGCTTCCCGTTGAGCCTGGGCGAGTGCCTCCACTCCCGACACGCCCCTGGCGAGCCGCGAGTGAAACCGCTCCATCAGGCGCGCCGTGGCGCGGTCCTCGACCGGCCAGAGGGTCGCGACGACGCTCTCTGCGCCCGCAAACAGGAATGCCCCTATAAGGCCCGTCCAATCATCGCCGGCCGGCACGTCGGCGAGCGTGCCTGCGCCAAGCGCGGTCCGACAGGCGCTCAACACGACGAGCCGCGCCTTCAGCGAGAGGCCGAAGACTTCGTGCACCTCCAGCCGACCATCTTCCCCCCGACCGGCCGCGAGCTCGACGAAGGAGAAGAGCGGGTTGTGCCTATTGAAGACGCCGTACGTCGCGAGATGTAGGACCGCTTGATCGGACGCAACCTCCCGGAGGGCGCGCTCGGAGGCGCTCGAGCCGATCAGCACGGCCGCACGCGGCGCGTAGAGCCTGCCGATCGCTTCGGCTTCTACCCGAGAGGCGGGCAACGCCACTGGCCGCGGTGCGAGAGCGAGAACTCCATTCGGCGGGGCGGCGGGACGATCGTCGCGGAGCTTGATCCACAACGAGGCCGAGGGGATGTAGGAGATCTGGTAACGCTCGACGAGGAACTCCTCGCGATCGTCCGAGGCGATCAAGGCCGCGAACGGGAGGTAGTGCAAGGCCCCGTGTGGCGCGATCAGCAGCGCTCGACGGCCTCCGAGTACACCAGCGCGCTCGACGGGTTCGACCAGCTGTCGATACAGCCGACGCAGCGCCGCCCGCCACATGCCGTTCGACGCACCGCTGGCGCGGGGGGGCCGCGTCATGGTGCCCATCGCGAAGTCCACCAGTCCAAACAGGGTCTCACGATCGATGCCGAGGTCGACGGCCGTCACGCCGCCGGAGGTCACCACGAACACGACACTCGTTGAGTCGGTGACGAGATACTCGAGAAGGGCCTCGTGTGGCGAGAGGCGGCGGACCACCTCGCGCCACGAGACGCTCTCGCCCGTCACCAGCCTCGCGTACTCCGGTCTCGCGTCGCGCGCCTCCAGCAGGAAGTCGGTGTACGCCTTGTGCGCCGCGTCGAGCGCTTCGCGCGCCGCGTCCATGGACCACGCTGGCCGATCCGAACCGCGCAGGCTCGCGCCGGCCGCCGGGCTTCCCGCCACAACGCGGGTGAGCTCCGCGATCCGGCGCCTGAGATCCTGCTCGCGGGCGCTGAGCGTGTCGCCAGCTCCACGCGCAAGTGCCACGCGACCCCGCGCCACCAAGTCCAGCATCTGCCGCGCGCGCATTCGCTCGCTCACGTCGAATGCCTCACCCGTGCGGCCGCGGGCGCGCTCGACGAGGGCGAGCTGCGCATACACGTCCCACTTGTCAGCGAGAAACCCGGCCCGCCGCTCCTCCAGGCGCAGCGAACCGGCCACCCGCTCGATCTCGCCGATGGCGCTGCGAAGCTCACGCGCGGCGTCGGCCAGCGCACCGCGACTGCGAAGCGCCTCACCTAGCCCGGCGTGTAGATGCCAAGCGACATTCGGCGTGCGACGTGCACGAAGCCGCGTGAGCCCGCGCGTGTAGAGCGACTCCGCTGTGATGGTCAGCCCACGCTGTACCTCGAGGTCGCCCAGGGCGGCGAGCGCAGCCGCCTCGCCGACCGGATCGCCGAGTGCTCTCAGCGCAGCCTCGGCATGGGTGAACGCCTCGCGGGCCGCCGCTGTGTCGCCCCGCCGTGCGTTCACGTAGCCGACCAAGAGATGCGTGAGGGCTGCCGAGCGCTGGTCACCGCCGTCTGCCTGAGCACGAGCGGCCGACTCGAACATGCGACGCGCGCCGGCGTAGTCCTCACGAAGGAGAAGCAGCCGCCCGCGGCCATTCTGCGCCTCCGCCCGACCGTGTGCATTCCCGGCAGCCCGGAACAACCGTTCGGCACGCGCATATTCCCGCTCAGCCTCGGCCGGGGCGTTGAGTTCCAGCGAAAGCTCGGCGCGCGTCAGAGCAAGATCGGCACGGAGGCCAGTCCCGGCGCCGGCAACCGCGGCTTGCCGCTCGGCCCGGCGTAGCTCGGTCAGAGCCAGCTGCAGTCGGCCCATCGCCGCGTACACGGCCGCGAGATCGCGACGCGTCCCGATCGCATCGATCGTCGATCCGGTGTTCTCATAAATCGAGAGAGCCTCCGAGAGCGCCACGCGCGCCGCGGGGTAGTCGCCCCGGCGGAGCTCCAGGAGCCCCACGTTACGAAGTACGAAGGACACCTCCAGTCGCTCGCCTCGGCCGCGGTAGATCGTGAGCGCTTCGCCATAGAGCGCCGCGGCGCGAGTATAGTCACCCTCGAGGCTGGCGATGTTCGCCAGGTTGACGATGTTCGTTGCGGCAAGGTCCTCGCTTCCGCTGCGGCGGTTGAGCGCGAGTGCGGCCTCGAACGCGCGGCGGGCGCCGGCCAGATCGCCGAGTGTCTGGACGATGAGACCGAGATTGTTCTGATCGACCGCTGTGCCGCGGGCGTCGCCGCTCCGCTGGCGCATGATGAGCGATTGTCGATACAGCTCCTCCGCCCGCCGTAGCTCTCCACGATCCTTGCTGACACTCGCGAGCGTGCCCATCGCGTTTCCCGCCGTGCGCGCGTCGCCGATCGCCTGGGCGAGCGCCTGCGACCGCGCGAGGTAGGCTGCCGCGCTGTCTAGCTCGCCCGCCGCGTAGAACCCCGCTCCGATGTTACCGAGGGCTGCCGCTTCGCCCGCGGAGTCGCCGAGCACTCGCGCACCCCGCAGGCTCTCACGCCAGAGACGTATGGCCGGCCTGGGCCCGGCCCGGCCTAGCACGCCGTTACCCACCCGGCGAAGGCTGTCGACTTTCACCTTGGCAACCCGTTCATCGGGAGACCACCGGCGGAAGCGCGCCACCTGCCCGACGAGGAAGGCATCGTTCCACGCCGCTGCGTAGGCCCTCGCCAGCCGCTCCGCCGCGTCGAGATGCACAGACCGCGCGCTGTCCGACGCCGAACCGGCCGCCAGCGCCAGCGAACGAGTGAGCGCCGCCCGGATTTCGTCCGGGCGCTCGAGCGCCTCGGTGACGAGAGCATCGCCGCCGGCTTCCCGCGCGCGCGCACGCACCCGGTCCGCGCCGTCGGAGGACTGCGCAAGGATCCCCGCAACCACGAGGAACAGCGGCGTGACACTCACGGAGCTATCGGCGCGAGCCGGTGACAGTAAACTCGATGAGGTCTGACTCGATCCAGCGGTCCCAGCCAACACGAGCCGCGACTTTCCAGAGCTGGGGACCGCGGAGTGTCCGGACGACCTCGCGTGGAATAGCCACCACTGTGTCTCGCGTCTGCACCTTCCAGACGACCACGCCCTCCCGGTTGAAGATCGTGACGCGGTACGAATCGGCGCGCGGCACCGACCGCCAGCGGAGGGAGTCCGCGACCGCCACCGAACCTACTGGTGCCACCACGACCGCAGCTGGCTCCCCCGTCCTGCCCGGATCGCGATAGGTCGGCTGTTCAGTAGGGCGCCGGACGTCCGCCCGCGGTACGATCACAACCGCCAGCACGGCCGCCAGACCTGCCGCCACGCCAGCCCGAGCCAGCCAGCGAGTGCGGTGCACGCCGACGGCGGGCGTCAGCCGCTCGAGCTCCGTCGCGACTGATGGGTCCCTCATTACCCGCGCGACGGATGATACTTCCCGGCAGCAGCGCGGGCAGGTCACCAGGTGCGACATTATTCGGCGCTGCTCATCGTGATCTGCGCCGCCCACGAACGCTGCGATGGCGTCCTCATCGAGACAGCTCGGAGTGAGTCGGTCGGCGCCTGCGACATCAGATCGGAGTGCGTTGACCGTGTCTCCAAGAGTCATCATCGTCGTCTGGCACCTCTCGCACGTCGCTAGATGCCCCGCGACGCGCGGGTCCGCGGCCGGGGTGGCCTCCGTGAGCACGTGAAGGAGAAGCGTGGCGGGCGCAGGACAGCCCCCAGCACCGCCCGCCGGGCCTTCAGTGTGCCCCTCGCGCCCGGTCGCCACGTTAGTCAGCGACCGATGAGGAGACGGCTGAATCCGCGGCAATTGCTCACTTGGAGGTTTCTTCCGCGACGGCTACAAGTCGCCACGGCGAATCCCCTGCCTTTCAAGGCTCGCACGCAGGGCTGCAAGGGCGCGGTACACACGGTTGTAGACGGCCTTTGGGTTCGGCCAGCCGACCGTGCGTGCCACGTCGGCGGCCGGCATCTCGTGCACCACGAAGAGCTGCACGGCGAGACGCTGGTCGGGGGCGAGCGTCTCCATGGCCTCGCTGAGGCGGGCGCGCGCGTCTGCGGTCGTCGCGGCATCCTCCGGAGGATCACCATCACCGGGAAGCGGAACCGCACCGGCCAGCTCCCGGAGCCCGTGCGCCCGGTGGCCATGGCCAAGTGCACGGTAGGTATTCGCTACCTCTCTTAGGAACGCACCGAACGACAGGGTGGGGTCGCTCGCCGTGCGGATCGTCTCATATGCTTCGACGTGCGAAAGGCCGTTGACGAACACGCACTCGAAGATTCGCCGCTGCAAAGGCGAGAGCGTCGCGTCGAGGTGTCGCGTCCGACGTCCGACGTTGTGTCGGAGCCAATCGATCGTATGATTGCGAACGACGGCGATCAGCCACGTGGCGAAGCGCGCTCGATGGCTCGGGGCATCCGAGTAGCGCCGCAGGCGCGCGAGCTGATCAGCGCTCAGTGAGGCGCACACCTGCGCGAATACATCCGTGACGTCGTCGCGATCGTCCACATAGTGGCGAATCGTGGCCAGGATGAGACGCTCGTACCGCTCGACGAACAAGCGCCACGCGGTCTCGGTGTTGCCCTCGCGAAGCTTCGCTTCCCAAGGCTCCACGCGCCCTCTCGCGTCACGGCGGCCAGAAGGGGGCCGCACACTTCACATGTTTTCCGGCCCGCAGAGTATAGCTGTCACCGCCTGGTTCGACAGGGGTGGCTTGGCTCGTTCGCGTCGGTGATTACCATAGGGCGCGCAGGCGCTTCGTTCGAGGGCCACTGCCACACGCCGTGATCACGGCGTCCCGTGATCACGCCCCTTCCCCCAACCACCGCGCCAGCCACTCCACCCACCGCCGGTCCCGCTCGAGCTGCCGCACTGGATCGGCCGGCGAGTGCCCGCCGCCCGGGAACGCCACGAACTGCACCGGCACGCCGTTGTCCTTGAGCGCGCGGTAGATCTTGTACGAGCCGGTGACCACCACGCGCACGTCGCCGGTCGTCGACATCACCAGCGTCGGCGTTCGCGCCTTCGGCAGGTGAATCAGCGGCGACATCTCCAGGTACGCGCGCAGTCGGTCGCCCACGAACGGTGACTCCGTGATCGCGTGCCGGCGCATCACATTGAGGTCCGTGAGCGCGTACATGTCGGTGATGTCTACCGGCGCCGCACCGGCCACCGCCGCCCGCCACCGCCCCGGGTAGCGGCCGATCAGCCACGCCGTCATGAACCCGCCGTACGACCAGCCGGACACGGCGACGCGCGCGGTGTCGACAAACCCGCGCGCGGCGAGGGCGTCGACACCGGCCATGACGTCGCGCCCCGGTCCCTCGGCAGCGTCATTCGCGATCGCGCGCTGGTAAGCGTTGCCGAGGTTGTCGCTCCCACGGTAGTTCGGCTGGAACACCACCCAGCCGCGCGCGGCGAGCAGTTGCACGAGCGAGGAGAAGCCCTCAGTCGACGACGCGGTGGGCCCGCCGTGGATCACGAGCACGAGCGGGTGCCGCCGTCGAGCATCGAACTCCGGCGGGTACGTAACGACGCCGTCGCTCGTGCGGCCATCCGGCCCGGTCCACGTGACGCGCTCGCTGCGACCGAGCGCGAGGCCGGCGATGCGCGCGTTGAAGCTCGTGAGCCGGCGCGGCGCCGCGTCCGGCGTCAGCACGTATAGCTCCGGCGGCCGCGCCGGCTCGCTTCCCACCAGAGCAATGACGCCGGCGCGCGATGCACTCGCCCCCGCGACCGACACGACGTCGCCGAGGTTGAGCTTCCGCGCCGCGCCGCGAAGCGGCTGGAGCCAGAGCGCGCCGCGCGTGCCGTCGGTGCCGGAAAGGAGCAGCGAGGAGCCGTCCGGCCACCAGTCCTCCATCGAGACCTGTCGGTCGAGCGCGCGCGTCACGCTCTCGCCGGCTCCGCCCGACGCAGGCGCGACGAACACCTCGTCCACGTTCGCCGGGTCACCGTCGCGCGGGTACGTGTAGGCGATCCGCGCGCCGTCCGGCGAGAAGAGTGGAGTCGCCTCGCGCATTCGGCGACCCGTGACGTCGCGCGTCGTACCGCTCTCGACGTCGAGCACCGTCACGACACCCTGATTCGTGTCGCCGGGCGATCCCGACGCCAGGCGCACGAACGCGATCGAGCGCCCGTCCGGTGACCACGAGAGCGGCGAGGACCCGAGTGACGTCGACAGACTCCACGTTCCGGACGTCAGTCGGCGGGGCTGCTGGCCGGCCGTGGTGACGAGCCAGACATGGCTCGGCATCGGCGGCGCCGTCGTCATGTAATGGTCGTTCGCGACCTCGAACACGTCGTCGTGTCGCGCCGCGCCGGACCTCTCCGGCCGCGGATCGGCCGCCACGAACGCGAGGCCACCACCGATCGACCCCTCCGCTCCGGGGCGCCAGGCGAAGAACTGCACCGCGGTAGCCGACCGCGTGAGCTGGGTGGGCTCGCCGCCAGCGGCCGGAATGACGTGGACCTGCCGCGACGCCCCAGTGCCGGCGAGGAACGCGATCTGACGTCCCGACGGCGACCAGCGCACGTGGCCGAGTCCCGGCTGTCCGCGCACGAGCACGGTGTGCGCGCTGCTCGCGACATCGACCGCGACGAGCTCGGAGCGGAATGCGTTGGCCTCGTAGTCCGCGCGCGAGACCGTCACGAGCACCGTACGTCCGTCCGGCGAGATTTGCGGGTCCGAGAGCCGGACGAGCGTGCGCACGTCGTCGAGCGTCATGCGACGCGCCTGCGCCTGCGTGCGCGCCGGCACGCTCAGGGCCACCGCCGCGCACGTGATTGCGACGAGACGTACGCACCCTGTCGTCGTCACGGCCGTCACTTCGGATTGACGCGGTAGTCGAGCGGTGGCTTGCGCTCGCCGATCAGCGGCCGGTAGGTGAAGCCCGGCCCGCGCCGCCGCTCGAACTCCGCGCGCGCCGAGGCGACGAGCGACGGTGTGGTGAGTAAGTCGTAGAGACTCATCGCCATCGTCTTCGCCGCGTTCACCATGCCCTTGTGGCCGATGCTCATTCCTCCGGCGGCAACCGCCTGCCAGGAGTGTGCGGGCGTGCCTGGGACCCACGTCGCCGTACTGAAGCCGGAGTTGGGGACGACCCAGCTCACGTCGCCGACGTCGGTCGAGCCGCCCGCGTCGGAGAGCGCGAACTGCTTGACGCGCGCCGCCTCGGCGGGATCCTTGCCGCCGCCGGTGAGCGTCGCACCGATCTTCTCGGCGAAGCCGCGCTCCTCGGCCGTGTACGTCACGCCGCCGACGCGGCGCAGGTTGGCGTCGATCGCGCGCGCGAGCGTCTCGTTCGGCAGGAGCGCGTACACGCCGTTGATCACCTCGAGCTCGACCTTGGTGCCCGTCCCCATCGCCGCGCCGTCGGCCGCCTTCTGGACGCGATCCCAGATGTCGAGCACGACCTTCGCGTCCTTGTGTCGGACGTAGTAGTAGACCTCGGAGAAGTCGGGGACGACGTTTGGTGCCGCGCCGCCATTGGTGATGACGTAATGGATGCGCGTGCCGTCGGGGACGTGCTCGCGCAAGAGGTTGACCATGTGATTCATCGCCTCGACGCCGTCGAGCGCCGAGCGGCCGCTCCAGGGGGAGCCTGACGCGTGCGCCGAGGTGCCGCGGAAGCGGAACTTGCCCGACTTGTTGGCGAGTGAGGTGCCGGGCCCGGCGTCGTTCTCCGCGCCCGGATGCCAGTCGAGCACGACGTCCACGTCGTCGAACAGTCCGGCGCGAACCATGTAGATCTTTCCGCCGCCGCCTTCCTCGGCCGGCGTGCCGAAGACGCGGATCGTCCCCGGCTGGTTCCGGCGCGCCATCCAATCCTTGACCGCGATCGCGGCGGCGACCGACGCCGTGCCGAAGAGGTGGTGCCCGCACGCATGCCCCGGCGCGTGCTCGACGATCGGGCGACGCTCGGGGACCGCGGCCTGCGAGAGGCCGGGGAGCGCGTCGAACTCGGCGAGGACGCCGATCACCGGCTTGCCGGTGCCGTACGTCGCGACGAACGCGGTCGGGATGTCGGCGACGCCAGCCTGCACGCTGAAGCCAGCGCTCTTCAGCTCCTGCTGGAGAAGCGCGGAGCTCTTGCGCTCCTGATAACCGAGCTCGGCGAACGACCAGATCTGATCGGCGACGGCCGTGTAGTTGGACCGCTTCGCGTCGATGAAGGACGCGAGCTCGGCCTTTGGGTCCTGAGCCGCTGCGGTAGTGATGGGCAGCGACAGGCTTACGAGTCTGATGGAGAGGTTCAATGCGCGCATGCGGGGGTCCCTGATTCCGTTCGTCGTGGCGGAGGGTCGGTCATTAGAGACTGCGCCGTGACAGGGCCTGATGCTAGACCTACCGAGGCCTTCCCCCTCTGCCCACATTCGGGATGCTGCCCGACCGCTCCGTTCCGGGCTCGACATGCCGACCAGCAGGAGATGACCAATGATTACAAGGCGTACACTCGGCACATCACGTCTTGCGCTCCTCGCCGTACTGGCCACCGCACCGGCCCTCCTCCCCGCGCAGCAACCTGCGCAGCAGGCCGTCCGTCGGCCCACCGTCCCCGAAAGCCGCCGCGACAGCGTCGTCGACTCGCTGCACGGCGTCGCGATCGCGGACCCGTACCGCTGGCTCGAGGAACAGGACGCGCCGGGAACGCGCGCCTGGATCGACCGCCAGAACGCGTACACCGACTCCGTGCTCGGTGCGATTCCCGGGCGGGAGCGAATCGAGCGGCGGCTGACGGAGCTGTTCAGGGTCGATCAGGTGAGTGTGCCGTTCGCGACCGGAGGGCGGTACTTCTTCTCCAAGCGCGCCGCCGACCAGGACCTGTCGGTGCTCTACGTACGGCGCGGACGGGACGGGAAGGACGGGGTGCTCGTCGACCCACACTCGATGAGCCCCGACCATACCGTGTCGGTCAACTTCATGAACGTGACGCCCGACGGGAAGCTCGTCGCCTACGCCGTGCGGCGTGGTGGCGAGGACGAGGTGTCGGTGCGGTTGCTCGACGTCGACTCTCACCAGCTGCTACCGGACTCGCTGCCCCGGGCCAGGTACTCCGGTATGTCCATCACCCCGGACCGGAAGCACGTGTACTACTCGCGGCTCCTCCGCGATGGGCCGCGCGTCTTCCGGCACACGATCGGCGCCGATCCGACTGCGGACGTGAAGATCTTCGGCGATGGGTACGGACCGGAAAAGATCATCGGCGCAGGCGTGACCGACGACGGGCGGTGGCTCAGGATCTCCGTCAGCCACGGCTCGGCGGCGAAGAAGACTGAGATCTACGTGAAGGACCTGGCGCGCGACGGACCTATCGTCCCCGTCGTGAACGACATTGAGGCGACGTTCGGTGGCCCGATAGTGGGCGATCGCCTGTTCATGGTCACGAACTGGAACGCGCCCAACAACCGCGTGCTCGCCGTCGACCTGCGCAACCCGGCCCGCGCCGCCTGGAAGGAGATCGTCCCCGAAGGCAAATCACCGATCGCCGGTGTGTCTCCCGTGGGCGGCCGACTCTTCGTGGACCGCATAGAGAACGTGCAGACGCGCGTGACGATCCACGACACCACCGGAAGGCAGACGGGTGAGCTCGAGCTTCCCGGCATCGGGGCGGTGGGCGGCGTGAGCGGGCGGTGGGAGAACCCCGAAGCTTTCTTTGCCTTCAGCTCACTGGCGCAGCCGACCACGATCTACCGCTACGACGTCCCTACCGGCCGCCGCGAGGTGTGGGCGAAGCTGAACGTGCCGGTCTCGCGCGACAACGTGGAGATCAAGCAGGTGTGGTACACGTCCAAGGACGGGACGCGAGTGCCAATGTTCGTGGCGCACCGAACGGGTCTCGCCCTCGACGGGAGCAATGCGACGCTCCTCACCGGCTATGGCGGCTTCCGCTCCAGCCAGATCCCGGGCTTCTCGCAGCGCGCGGCGTTCTGGATCGAGAACGGTGGCGTGTTCGCGCTTCCGAACCTTCGCGGCGGCGGCGAGTTCGGCGAGGCGTGGCACCAGGCGGGCATGCTCGACAAGAAGCAGAACGTCTTCGACGACTTCATCGCCGCGGCCGAGTGGCTCGTCGCGAACCGGTACACGTCGCCGCCGAAGCTGGCGATCTCCGGCGGCTCGAACGGCGGGCTCCTCGTCGGCGCGGCGATCACCCAGCGCCCAGATCTCTTCCGCGCGGCGGTAATCACCTACCCGCTGCTGGACATGGTCCGCTACCACAAGTTCCTCGTCGCCGGCTACTGGGTGCCGGAGTACGGGTCGGCGGATAGCCCGGAGCAGTTCAGGTACATCCACGGCTACTCGCCGTACCACCGCGTGAAGCCGGGAACGCGCTACCCGGCCGTGCTCCTCGTGACCGGCGATGCCGACACACGCGTGGCGCCCCTGCACGCGCGCAAGATGACGGCACTGCTCCAAGCCTCGACCGGCTCCGACCCGGCCGAGCGCCCGGTGATCCTCCGTTATCACACGAAGGCTGGCCACTCCGGCGGCCTCCCCGTGCGCCAGACGGTGCAGAACATGGCCGACGAGATGCAGTTCCTCTTCTGGCAGCTCGGCGTTGGCGGCGCGCGGACGGCGATGCGGTGAGGTTAGTTATGAGGTTAGTTAGGGGCGCGGGAACATCGCCGGTCAGAGTGAGCGACGAGATGACTCGATGACTCCTGAAGATCCAGCCACCGCCGACGAGATCCGCATCTCCAACGCGGGCACGTACTGGCCGGTCGCGCCCACCGACGTCGTGCTCGCCGTGCCCCTCGTCGCACGGCTCGTGCTCGGCGCGACGCCACTGGGGCAGGCGGTCCAGGTCGCGGCGTTCGGAGCGTACCTCGGCTGCGCGCTGCAGGACTGGTACGCGCGGCTGGGTGTCCGGAAGATCGATTTCCACGCGGAGTTCGGCGCGGACGTGAATCATCTGACGCCGATGCCGCGTGAGATCCGGGAGGACGAAGTTCGGCTGCTGACGGAGCGCATGAACGACGAGTTCACGCCGGAGCGTGTCGAGCGGCGGGAGCTGGCGGTGGAGGTCGATCGTCACCTGACGAGCTACATCGCCGGAATCACCGGGCAACGGGTCCAGACGAGCGCCGAGGTGCGGGACTTCTCGGTGGCGAAGCTCATCTTCCCTTTCGCGCTCGGTGCGTGCGACTTCCTGACGGGCGACGTGATGATCTTCCGGGACGTCGGCGTCTTCGAGCCACACGTGATCGCCCACGAGTTCAGCCACCGGAAGGGGTATTGGAAGGAGCTCGAGGCGCAGGCGCTGGCGTACCTCGCGCTCACCGCGTCGCGCGAGCCGGTGCT
>JBHELH010000295.1:0-9640 GCA_046263215.1 Gemmatimonadaceae bacterium
ACGTCTACCTGAGCGGCGTCTGGGCCGCCTCCCTCGACCGCTTCGCGCGCATGGCGGAGGCAGTAGGGGAACGCGCACTCGCCGACAGCGCGCGCTCCGTCCGCGCGAAGGCGGTGCGGACGATGGAGTCGAGGCTCTGGCTCCCCGAGCGCCGGCAGTACGCGTTCGCGCTGCTCGAGGGCGGCAAGGTCAACGAGAGCCTCACGGCGTGGCCGGCGACGGCGATGTCGTTCGACGTCTTCGACCGCGCGCGCGGCGCCGAGATGGCGGCGCGGCTCGCGTCGTCGGAGCTCATGACCGACTGGGGCGCGCGACCGCTCTCGGCGGCGAGCCCGCTCTTCGACCCGCTGCACTACAACAACGGCGCGGTCTGGCCGTTCGTGACCGGGTGGGTGGCGCTCGCGCAGTACCGCTACCACAACCCGCTGGCGGGGAAGTTCGCGCTCGACGCGATCGCGCGCACCACGTTCGACGAGTCGCGCGGCCGGAACCCGGAGGTGATCTCGGGGCGCCTCTACAAGCCGCTCGACACGTCGGTCCCGCAACAGTTCTTCGCGACGTCGATGGTGCTCACGCCGCTCATCCGCGGATTACTGGGTCTGGACGTCGACGTGCCGGCGCGGCGGGTGACGCTGGCGCCGCACCTGCCGCCGGAGTGGGATTCGGTGCGGGTGGAGAATGTGCCGGTAGGGCGGGGGCGGGTGTCGGTGACGGTGCGGCGCACGACAGGGCGCGTTGTGGCCGTGGTCTCGCGCGCGGGACCGGACTCGACGCTGTTCGAGCTCGTGTTCTCGCCGGCGCTGCCGCTCGGCGCGAGGGCGGCGGGGGCCGGCGTGGTCACGGACGTCACGCCGGGCGACGTGCACGCCACGGTACGCGGGACGCTCGGCGGCGGCACGACCCGACTCGAGGTGCCATTCATCGGCGGGTGGAGCGTCATCCCGCCCCCCGCGCGCCCGGCGATCGGCGACCGATCGTCGGCGGTGCGCGTGCTGAGCGAGCGGCTGGCGGGCGAGCGGTACACGGTCGCGCTCGAGGGGCTGGCGGGGCGGACGTATCGGGTTCGGGTGCGGGCGCCGCGCGCCGTCGCGGCCGCAGACTTAGCGCTTGCCGCAGACGCAGGCCGCGCGTCCGTCGCCCCTGCGAGTGGTGCGCTCGTGGAACATGCTATCGACGTCACGTTCCCGACCGGGGGAGCCAACGCCGACGGCTACACTGCGGTAGCGATCGCATTCACCCTTCGCGATCGCGGCGCAGAAAGGTGACCCGGGCGGCGCGGGGCCTCGCGCCGCCAGGATCTCACGGCGAGAGGGCGAGCGACCCGGCGCCGTCGTCTGGCCCGGACTCCCACGCCGGAACGGTGCCCGGCTTTGGCGCGCTGGCTGTGTCGGGCGTCGCGTGCCGGAGCGCGTACGGGTCGAACGCGCCAGTGAGCGCGCCCAGGACACGCTCGATCGCCTCAGCTTGGGAGCTGGCGCTGTCGTTCGCCGCCATGACGCGCTTGGCGGTCTTCATGTCGGGGATGCCGTACTCAGACTCGAGCAGCTGGCCGTAGACCGCCCAGAGGTGGACGCCGGACGGCCCCTCGGCGCAGGCGATATGGTCTTGGGCGACACCGGCGTAGCGCAGGAGCGCCCCGATGGCGCAGTAGGTCGGAGCGGTCCTGCCGCTCCTGGTCAGGCGGCCCGGCATCCAGGGGTAGGCGTTCAGTGCGGCGGCAATTCTCGGCAGGTTCAGGGGCATGGTTCCCTCCTAGAGCCCCCTGATCGCTGCAATCGACGGGCCGCGTCCCCTGTTCGCGTCGCGACTCAGATGCTCCACGCGTCCATGCCCGCGTGCCGCAGTTCTGTAGGCGAGTGACTGCTGTTCACGCGTGATGTCGGGCTCGAAGCGAACGCGCGACTTCAAAACTCCGGCTACGGCAGGATCGCCCAGATAGCCTCCCGGAGTGGGGAGCGAGGGTAGGTGTAATTCGAGAGCACCGCCGTGTAGTCGCTGCGCGTGAACATGTCGAGGCTGTTGCTCATCCCGCGTAGCTTCCGCCGTGCCCGACGAGCCCGCGCTCCTCGTCGAGGATGTCGAAGCCGTAGCCCCAGTTGCCGGCTTCGGGCTTGGGGGAGAAGAGCAGCTCCACCGTCTCCGGCCGCAGGAGCCGCCCCAAGCGGAGCGCCCGCGCGAAGCGGAACAGGTCGCGGGCGGTCGAGTGCACGCCGGCGAACGGGGCGGGGTACTCGACGCCGGGCTCGGGCCGGGGCGCCTCGCCCACGAAGCGGACGCCGTCGTCCATGTACTGCTGTCGTACGCCACCGCACGCCGCCCTGCTACGCGGTGCAGCTCGTCGAAGTCCGCGTCCCGCATGCCGGCCGGCGGGAAGACGTGCTCGCGGATGTACTCGTAGAAGGGCCGTCCGCTCGTTAGCTCGATGACCGCGCCCAGGAGCTCGAAGTTGGCGTTCGTGTAGACCGAGCGCGTGCCGGGCTCGTAGAGCAGCGAGTCCCGCTGCGCGAGCGCGACGCCTCGCACGTAGTCGTCCATCGAGTCGGGTGGTCCGTCGGAGAATCCCTCCCTCAGCCCCGACGTGTGCGTGAGCAGGTGCTTGATGCGGACCTTCTCCCGTGCCCGGGTAAGAGGGAAATCGGGGAAGAACTTCCCCAGCGGGTCCTCCCACGACAGCTTGCCCTCCTCCGCGAGCTTCGCGACGGCGACGGTCACGAAGGGCTTGGTGATCGACGCCAGCGCGAAGCGCGTGTCGGGCCCGGATCGGGTGCCGCGCTGCCTGTCGGCCTGACCGAACGCCCCGAGGTACAGCACGCTGTCGCCCCTCGCCAGGAGCACGACGCCCGAGAAGGCGCCGACCTCGGAGAGCCTGCGCGCGATGCGCTCGACCTCGCGCGCCCGCTCCGCGTCGCTCACTCCCGCGCCGGCCAGCGTGTGCTTCGGCGGCTTGATGGTGAATGAGGCAACGTCGACGATGCGGTACGGCGGCTCGGGCTCGACCCGGACCGAGAGCTGTTCCCACAGGCCCGTCAGCTTGGCGCGCAGGAGCGCCGCCGCCTCGGTGGGCGTGGCGCGGAGCGAGTCGACGTCGAAGCCGCGCGAGCGGTCGTAGAGCCTGGCGTACGACTGCACCACCCGGTCCTCGTTGCTGCGCCGCCAGACCTCGGGCGCGTAAGCCGCTCGGACGAAGACGCGGATCCGCGCGCTACTCCCGGATTCGACAGCGGCGATCAGTTCCCTGAGCCGCCGTGCGGCAGGTCCATCAGATTCGGGTGCGGGAAGTGCGGTCTGTGCGACGGCGGGCGCGGTCAGCGCCAGCAGCCCTGCGGCTAGGACCGTGCTCGTCTTCACCATCGAGCCCTGCCTCACCTATCGCCCAGGTGCGCCTCGAATCGTGTTCCGTAGCGCGTGGTCGCGTCGGGCGCAGCCCACGCCGGAACCGCGGCTAAGCGTTGGAAGGAAACGGCACGCCTACAAGGAGGAGTCAGAAGGTTTGGACAGCAGCGCTCCGGCCGGCGCGGGAAGGACCTCGATAAACTGGACGCGGTGATGCGCCGGCTCGCATGGTTCGTCCTACTCGTCTACGGCGCCGTCCAGAGCGCGGCGTGATAATCCCCGGTGCCCAGCTTCACGCGCGACCGGCCGACGATCTGGCGCGGCACCTTGTCGTTGATCGCGAAGGCGAAGCTCTTATCGAGGTTGTTGGGGCCAGCGAGCTTCTGGGCCGACCAACCCGAGCCGTCGAGCTTCTTCGTCCAGAGGATGCCGAAGTCCTCGCCGACGCCGACGCGGCCCCACCCCACGATATCCTCGGCCTCGTTGATGTCGTAGGCCTCGCTTCGGTTCCCCTTGGGCAGCGTGCCGAGGTTCACCATCCCCATTGCCTCCGTCCAAACGAAGGCGCGGATCTCGCACGACGCGATGCGGGTCAAGCCGACGACGTGCCCCTTGTCGTTCACGCCGTGCGCCGAGCTCGAGTTACAGCCTAGCGCGCCGAGGTCTCGCTCCGTCCACCCGTCCGGGGTCTTTTCCCAGAGCCAGGCGTGGTACGGTGAGCCGCCGCACGGCAAGGTCGTGCACGCGAACCCGACGACCAGCTTGTTTGTCGTCGCCGTCGTGGTACTAACGTCTTGAGGCCACGAGTGGCGGCCCTGCCCAAGGTTGGTCAGTACGCCGCTCCACCAGATGAACCCTTCGTAAGCGAGGGACGTGCCGTCGTAGCCGACGATGTCGCCGAGCTCGTTGATCGCCCGGGCTTCGGTGAGTGACCCAGCCTCGTCCAGTTCGCCGAGGTCGTGCGCCGTGAAGCTGCCGTCGGCGTTGCGGATCCACCGAACCGCGCGGCGCTCTCCGGCGCCCGTCGTGCCGCCGTTGGTCGTGCTGAAGCCGACGATGTTCCCCGCGTCGTTGATTCCGTACGCCTGGCTCTCCAGCCCGCCCGCGATCGTGCCGAGTCCGTCGGTGGTGACGATCTGTGCGGGGTGAATGTCCCGCATTCCGTCAGCTTCCGTCCAGACGAAGGCGTGCCGGTAGCCGGAAGCGACCTCGCTCCAGCCCACGACTTGGCCCACGTTGTTGATGTCCTGCGCCTCGCTGTTGATACCGCCCAGGGTGCCGAGATCTTTGACAGTGATGGGGCTCGTACTCTTGCCGAGGCTAGGCCCGGACGGTGGCGGGCCAGGGTCGAATGGGCGTGCGGGGTCGGCGCAGCCAGCGACGTAGAGCGTGGCGAGTGCGGCGACTGAGGTAACTGCGAGGCGTCTCACGGCGCGTCTCCTTGTACGGCTTGTACGGCCAGGGATGAATACTTGCGCTCGGGCGGCGGGTGCAGCAAATGTTTCGGAGCGATCGCAATAAGGCGTCCGAGCGTTACGCCCCGCTTACGCCACGCTTACACACCGCGGAGGCGGTACCCGAATGCTGCGACTCCGGACTTTCGGCGGCCTGTCCGTCGAGCGGAACGGGGCGCCGCTCCCCGCTGCGGCCGCCTCTCGCCGGCGCATCGCCCTCCTGCCGCTCCTCGCCGTGGCCGGCGATCAGGGTGTCAGCCGCGACAAGGTCTTCGCCTACCTGTGGCCCGAAAGTGATACCGACCGGGCGCGAAACGCCCTCGCGCAGACGCTTCACGCACTCCGACGTCAACTCGGCGAGGACGAGCTCTTCGTTGTTGGCCGCGAGCTCAGGCTGAATTCCAACGTCATCTTCACTGACGTCGGAGAGTTCGAGGCCGCCATTCGCCGAGGCGAGTATGAGCGTGCCGCTGAGCTTTACGCCGGGCCGTTCCTCGATGGGTTCTACGTGCGCGAAGCGCCGGAGTTCGAGCGGTGGGCGGCAACCGAGCGAGCGCGGATCGAACAGCAGGCGAAGGACAGCCTCAGGGTGCTCGCTACTAAGGCAGCCGAGCGCGGCGATCACGTACGGTCCGCGGAATATTGGCGGCGGCTCGCAGCACTGGATCCGCTCAGCTCCCAGGTAGCGACAGGCTTCATGACTGCGCTCGCCCGAGGGGGCGACCGAGCTGCGGCGCTTGAGTACGCGGGAATCTATGGGGCCCTCGTGCGCCAGGAGCTCGGTGTCGCACCAGACGCGGCCGTCACCGCACTCGCCAATCGGCTGCGCGACGAGCTGCCGGCAAGACCTGTGGAGAAGAGCGGGCACACCTCTCGGGCTGGGAGCGCTGTCTCGACGGCGACGGAGCCTGAAGAGGCCCCAGCCTTGAGCGAGTTCCCCCGGACGCCGCGATACTGGGGGCGACGCTGGATCGTCGGCGGCGCCGCGGCACTCGCGGCACTCATCGGCGGCGCTCTTACCGTGTCGCGCTACGCGCCGCGGAGGGAACTCGACCCCAACCTCGTGGTCGTGGCGCCGTTTGACGTCCTCGACCCCGAACTCGTGCTCTGGCGGGAAGGCCTGGTCGACGTGCTGTCTCGGAACCTAGATGGCGCGGGGCCGCTCCGCACGGTTTCGCCGACCATTGTCGTTAGGCGCTGGCGCGGGCACTCCGACTTTGTGTCCGTCGCGGACCTCGCGCGCCGGACGGGCGCTCGTCTCGCCGTCTTCGGCAGCTTACTCGCCGCCGGACCCGACTCTGTTCGGCTTCAGGCGGTGCTCGTTGATGTCGCCGCGGAACGCAGGATCGCAGAACTAGAGCTGCGAGAAGCTTCACCACGGATGGATCGGCTCACCGACTCGCTTACGGTCCGACTCATCCGAGAACTCAGTCGGACGCGTCCGATTGGCGCCGCACGCCTGACTTCGTTCGGATCGAGCTCGCTGCCCGCGCTGAAGGCGTTCTTGCAGGGCGAGCAATTCTTCCGCCGCTCGGCCTGGGACTCCGCGCTCGCGTATTACGAACGGGCCGTCAGCCAGGACTCCACCTTCGTGCTGGCGCTGCGGCGTTTGTCGAGAACAATGTCGTGGCAGTACCCGGACAGGGCGACTCTATTCGCAGCGTACGCGCTTCGTGTGGGCGCCGTCAATCGTGGCCTTACCACTCGTGAGAGCTTGCTGGTGGCCGGCGACTCCCTTGAGGGCGCGCTGTGGGGCGACGCCACCTCGCCGACTTCGCTCGCGCGACGGCTCTTCGCCGTGCGCGAGGAGGTTGTGCGCCATTACCCGAGCGACCCCGAAGCGTGGTACGACCTGGGCGAGGCAAGCTATCACTGGGGCTTCCTCTTGGACGTCACTGCCCAGCGGGCGCTTCAGGCCTTCGACCGGTCGATCGCGCTCGACTCGGCGTTCGGCCCGGCATACGAGCACATCGTGGATCTGGCGCTTTTCCTCGGTGACTTGGGCGCGGCCAGACGGTACGTCGCCGCCTTCCTTGCCTCGGATCCGCGGGGGACATTCACTGGTGCGAAGGCCTTTCGCCTCGTGGGGAGGAGCCTCGACCCGGCACGCCAGCTGGACCGCGAGGTGGAACGCGTGCTCCGGACAGGGCCAACCGATCTGCGCTACAGGGTCTGGGAGAAGTTCTCAACCTGGGGCGATGCGGCGGAGCGGGCCGTTCAAATCGCCCGCCTGGGGATAGCTTCCGACTCCGCCACGGCGCGGGTGTATCTCGCCCAGTCGCTGGCTTACCGAGGCCACCTGCGCGATGCTTGGCGCTTGGCGACGCCGACCCTTCGAGCCGAGCTGGCGCTCTACGATGCCGCGCCTCGCGACACAGCGGCGGCGCTGTTCGCACTTTGGCTGCGAGACAGGAACGCGCCCTTCGCAGTCAGGGCGGTCCGCTGGTGGGCCGCCCGAGGAGACGTGGCGTCGCTGGACGAGGCGCGGCGCCTCTTCGACTCGACCTCCCGCTTGAGTCCCGACTCAATGGAGAGAGCTTGGGCGCGCTACGGCACCGAGATCGTGTCAGGCTATCTTGCGCTCGCGCGGCGCGACACCGCCGAGGCACTGCGCCAGTTCTTGGCGCTGCGGCAACTCGCCCCCCTGTCGAGGTATTACAGCGAACGGTTCACGAGAGCCCGGCTGTTGGCCTCGCGGGCGAAGGGCCGCCAGGCGGCACTCCTTCTTGATCCGGTCGTTTGGTCGCCGGTGGTGTGGGCACTGCCTAGCCGGATCATGGCGGCGCTCGAACAGGGCCGTGCCGCCGAGCGGGCGGGAGATCGTGAGAGAGCGTCTCGCGCCTATCGCCTCGTCGCCGACGTCTGGCAGCACGCCGACCCCGAGCTGCGGCCATACGCCGCCGAAGCCCGGGCCGCCATGAAGCGGCTCGGGGGCCGCCGTTAGCAAACGGCCCACTGACGCGAGTGCGGGGCGACGCAGACCTTGCGACGCG
Organism: Gemmatimonadaceae bacterium; assembly: GCA_046263215.1. GTDB lineage: Bacteria > Gemmatimonadota > Gemmatimonadetes > Gemmatimonadales > Gemmatimonadaceae > JBHELH01. The sequence goes on from JBHELH010000295.1 coordinate 7,781, forward strand.
AACTGGCGCTGGGTACAGTCGCCGCCGATGCAACTCACCTCGCGCCTCGCGTCGCTCGCCCTGGGCTGGTCTGCTGTCTCCGCATTGAGCGGCTCCCCGAGGCTTCTGGCGGCGCAGCCGCCTCACAACCCCGCACGTGGTGTAGATGCGGGCTCACAAGCTCACAAGCCGCTCCAGCCGCTCCCTATCCTCCACAAACAATCCCTCCTCACCCGCCACACCTGGTGGGACAACCGCGACTGGGACTGGTACAAGTCCCGGATTCCGTTCTTCGAATCCCCCGACACCGCGGTCGACGCGACCTACTACTACCGCTGGGAGCTCGTCACCAAGCACCTGACCTACGGCTCGCCGGAGACGGGCTACACGTTCACCGAGTTCATCGACCGGCCGTTCTGGTCCGGCGCGTACGGCGCGATCAGCTGCCCGCTCGGCCACCAGTTCTACGAGTTGCGCTGGCTCAAGGACCGGCGCGCCGTCGACGACTTCGCCCGCTACTGGTTCGAGGCGCCCGACGCCCAGCCGCGCAGCTACAGCAACTGGTACGGCGACGCGATGTGGGCGACATACCTCGTCACGCGCGACGAGCCCTTCCTGCGCACCGTGCTGCCGTACATGGAGCGGCAGTACGAGGGGTGGCTCGCCGAGCACTTCGACGCCGTACACGGGATGTTCCGGTGGGACGGGTTGCACGACGGGATGGAGGAGAGCATCAACAGCCGCCAGACCGACGATCCGGAGGCCGGCGCGGAAGGCTACCGCCCGACGCTCAACAGCTACATGTACGCCGACGCGCTGGCGATCTCGCGCGCGGCAGCACTCTTCGGCGACACGGCGAAGGCGCGCTCGTACGCGACGCGTGCCGCGGACTTGAAGCGTCGTGTGCAGGAGGAGCTCTGGGATCCGAGGCGCCAGTTCTTCCTGCACCAGTTCGCGCGCGACGAGCGGGACGGCATCAAGACGAAGACGCGCGCGTACGAGACCGGGAAGTACGCGGGCAACCCGCACGGGCGGGAACTCCACGGCTACGTGCCGTGGCAGTTCAACCTCCCCGACCCCGGCTACGAGGTGGCGTGGCGCTACCTGATGGACACCGCGTACTTCTTCGCGCCGTACGGGCCGACCACGGCGGAGCGACACGACCCGCTCTTCCTTGTCTCGCCGCGCTGCTGCTTCTGGAGCGGGAACTCCTGGCCGTATGCGACGACGCAGGCGCTCGTCGCGATGGCGAACCTGCTCAACAACTACCGGCAGTCCGTCGTCACGAAGCGTGATTACTTCGCGCTTTTTCAGGCGTACACGCGCACGCAGCGGAAGGACGGCCGCCCGTACGTCGCCGAGGCGGCGAACCCCGATAACGGGTCGTGGGACGGGCACGACACTTACTACCACAGCGAGCACTACTTCCACTCCGCGTACGCCGATCTGGTGATCACCGGGCTCGCGGGTCTGCGCCCGCGCACGGACGACACGCTCGAGGTGAATCCGCTCGCGCCCGACGATTGGGCGTACTTCGCGCTCGACGACGTCGCCTACCACGGGTACCGGGTCTCCATCATCTGGGACCGTGACGGGACGAGGTACGGCCGAGGGCGCGGGCTGACGGTGCTCGCCGACGGGCGGCGGATCGCGGGCGCGCCGCGGCTCGGTCGGCTCGTTGCGCGGCTCGGACCGGCCCGCTCGGCGAGCGACACTGCCGCGGCGGACCGCCGCGGCGATCAGCTACGCAACCTGGCCGTCAACAACGGGCGCGGCGCGTACCCGTGGGTGACCGCGTCCTTCAGCGCGCCGGAGACGCCGCCGTTCTACCTGATCGACGGCAACTACTGGTATCACCGCTCCCCGCCGAACAGGTGGACG
>JBHELH010000296.1:0-24429 GCA_046263215.1 Gemmatimonadaceae bacterium
GGCGACGAGCGGCTCGGCCCAGTTTCGCCCGTAGTCGTGGTTACCGAGGATGCCGAGGGTGGCGAGCCGGCCGCGCGGGAGATGGGTGAGCACGCGCCGGAGCTGCTCGAGTGGCGCGGCACCCCGCGCGTAGTCGTACGACATGAGGTCGCCCGGTGACGACCGTGATGTCGGGCCGGAGCGCCGCCGCACGGTCGAGCGACTCGATCAGGTAGTCGTCGTCCACACGGGGGCCGACGTGCATGTCGCTGATCTGGACGAGTCGCCCGCCGAGGAGGGTGGGCGGCAGGTGCGCGATCGGCAGGTCGCGCTCGACGATCTCGAGCCAGTGTGGCTCGACGAGCCAGGTGTAGGCGCCGACGCCGGCCGCACCCGCAGCGCCAGCGATCGCGCCGAGCTTGAGGAAGTCGCGGCGGTTCACCAGCCGGTACTCAACTCCCAGGCGGGGACTCTACCTCGAGCCGCAGCGGGACGATGACCTCGCCCCAGTGGAAGTTCAGGACCGCGCGCAGGCCGTCGACGACCGGGAAATAGAAGCTGAGCGTCTCCATGTGTGCGCCGCGCTCGGGAACGGCGCGCACGCGGAGCGCGTCCTGGCCCTCTCGATACGGGAGATGCCAGACCGGGTGCGCGCGGCTGAAGATGAGCGTCCACTCCTGCTCGCCGGGGATCGCCCAAATGCTGTAGGCACCCGCGGGGAGGCGCGAGCCGTTGACGAGGAGCGGCGCGGAGATCGAGATCGCCGTCGCCGTGTCCGCCCCCGGGTTCCAGGCGCGTCCCCACGGCACGAGGGCGCCGAACAGTGTGCGCCCGCGCGCGACGGGCCGGCTGTACGTGATCTCGACGCGCGTCGTGCCGATCATCTGCATCACGGCGGCGCGCTGGCTACGTCGCGGCTGCTGGGCATCGGCTGGTGCCGCGGCGCCGGCCACCAGCGCGAGGAGCAAGGCCGCCGGGCGGAGCCGAGTGGGTCGCACGCGCGATTACGCCCGCGCTCCAGCGAGCGCGTGTCCGAACACGGCGTAGAAGTGCGCGCCGCTCCCCGCGAGCACGAACAGATGCCACACAGTGTGCGAGTAGCGAACGCGCCCCCACGCGAAGAAGACGACGCCCAGCGTGTAGAGCACGCCGCCCGCGACGAGCCACCACAACCCGTCGGCCGGGAGGCGGGCGGCGAGCGGCGCGGCGGCGATCACGACAAGCCACCCCATGACGACGTACACCGCCGTCGATAGCACGGCGAGGCGCACCCCGAAGACGCTCTTGAGGACGACGCCGAGCGCGGCGAGCCCCCACACGACGCCGAAGAGACTCCACCCCCACGCGCCGCGCAGCGTCACGAGCACGAACGGGGTGTATGTCCCGGCGATCAGCAGGTAGATCGCCGCGTGGTCGAGGCGCTGAAAGACCGCTTTGACACGAAGGCCTGGAAGGGCGTGGTACAACGTCGACGCCGCGTAGAGCAGCACCAGGGTTGCGCCGTACACGCTCGCTGCGGTGATCCGCCACGGGTCGCCGGTCGCGGCGGCCGATACGACGAGGATGACCAGGGCCGCGACGCTGGCGAGGAAGCCGGCGCCGTGCGTGACACTGTTGGCGATCTCCTCGCCGAGGTTCTGAGCGCGGGCGCTCAGCATGCGGGACTCTCCAGTGGGTGCGTGCCTATTGAATACGCAAGCACGCGGCGGAAGTGTCGGGTCGAGCTCAGGCGAAGCGCTTGCGTGCCCGTTCCTGTGCCTTGCGGGCCTCCTCTTCGCGGTTCCGTGGTGCCGCGCTCGTCTGGAGCGACTGAATCAGCCGATGCGCCGCCGCGGTCACCTCGACGACGGCGCGGTCGAACGCGGCTTCGTTCGCACGCGACGGCCGCGTCGTCCCGCTCAGCTTTCGCACGAACTGCAGCGCCGATGCGCGGATCTCGTCATCGGTCGCGGGCGGCTCGAAGTTCGCCAACGTCTTGATGTTTCGGCACATGCTCCACGTCCTGCGGTCGAGTCAGCGAAGGCTGAATCCGACGCCCGGCGTCAGGGGCGGGCGCGTAGCCAGCGCCAGTGGGTAACGAACAGCGTGATCGCGAGCGCGATCAGGATACCGTGAGCCGCCAGCCGCTGCGCCGCCCGATAGGAGACACGCGCAATCCGGTCCTGTCGCAGCGCCTCGTAGCGCGTCCGCAGGTCGGCGGTCGTGAGGGTGTCGCGCTGAACGGTCTGCGCGGTGATACCAGGCCCGACCACCGTGTTACTCCGCTCGCGCGGGAAGGTGGCCTGGAAGGCTTCAAAGGATGTAAGTGAGTACTCGTACGGGAAGCCGAACTCGTGCTCCTTCACCCGGAGCGGGTCGGCGCGCGCGAACGCGGCGTCGACGAAGTTGGCTACGCCGATGAGGAGCGTGACGATCGCAATGAGGCAGACGGCGTAGCCGTACAGCTGCGGGACCCGGTTCGAACGGTCCACGGGGGCTCCGAGTGCAAGCGGTGGTGTTCGCACGACGACTCCGGCGAAGACTCCGGATACGATTGGACAGGCGATCGAGGCTGTCAACGAGCGGCGCCGGTGGCTACCAGGCGAACGCCGCACCGACTGTGACGAGGCCGCGCGCTTCGCCAAACATATCGTCCGTGAACACATGCTGGACGATGGCGGTCCGCCCGCTCAAGGCGAACGGACCGTTGACCCGATACGTAACCCGCAGACTCGGGATGAGCGCCGCTCCCTCATCCCAGCTAGAGCCTCCGATCGTGGGATCCGGCGGCGGGGTGCCCACCTGACCGACGCGTCGGCCGCGCGACCATTGGATCCCGCCGTGTATACCGAATGCGAAGCCGAGCCGCGCGGTGTCTGAAACGGCTGCCTCGAACCCGAGCGCGGCGATGAGCCAGTCGCGGTCGTAAATGTATCGGTCGGGGCCGGATATTCCGACGTCTGACTCCTGAGCTGCGATGACCAGTCCAACGAGGCTGACGCTCGACGCGCCGAGCCGCCGTGAGACCTCTCCGGTGAGGGCGGGACCGGCTTCGGCGACGTCCGATAGCTGCGCGAGCATACCGCCGGTGATCCCAACGCGCCACGCCGCCGTTGGCGCCGACACGCGAGCAGGCGCGGTCTCTTGGGCGGCGGCGACGTCGGTAATGAAGGCCGCACCCACGATGGCGAGGACAGCGGGCGTGCGACGGAGTGAAAGAACGCAAACGCACATGACTGGTGACTCCCGGTCGACAAGTTTTTGGTCTGCTCGTGCACGAGATGACGACCGGAGCAGCGGGCTGGTCAAAGTACTGGCGTCTACTTCAACTCCGCCCGGGAGAATACTTCGAGCATCTCCGCCTCGGACGGTGGCTGGAGGACGTTCCGCGCGGCGAAATCTCGAGCCTGTGGATAGCTCGTATCGCGAATGCGCTCGGCAGCCTTTGTCAGATCGTAGGCGACACGGCGAAGCTCGACGTCCGGTCCGAGTAAGAGCCAATAGGCACGCGGCTCGCCGAACGGCATTCCCACACTGCCGGCATTCACGACTCGAACGTTGCCGATCGTGCGGTCGAACTGCATGTGGGTATGACCACAGACGACCAGAGGTACGTCGAGTCCTCGAAAGACCGCCGAGAGCCGGTCTTCAGGCGTCAGCCGGGTGAATATCTCGGTGTCGTTCCGCGGTGTCGCGTGGCAAAACAGGACTTCACCCAGTCCCGAAATCTCGACGCGCAGCGTCTTCGGCCAGCCGGCCAGCAGGCGCTCGTCGTCAGGATGAAGCTGCTGCGCCACCCAGCGCACGACCGGTCGAAACTGTTCCGGGACCTCGCTCGACTCCGTGCCTGCCAGCTGTGCGAGCACCACGCGGTCGCCGTTGCCTTGGATGAACTCTACAGGGAAGTCGAGGTCCAGCAGACACGCGAGCGTCTCACGCGGCATCGGGCCCGGGACTACATCGCCGCCGACCACCACACGGTCAACGCCTGCTCGACGAATGTCTTCGAGTACGGCCTCGAGCGCCGGAAGGTTCCCATGTATGTCGTAGATCGCGGCGACGCGCACTGGCACAATCCGGAAGCTGGGCCTTACCGTGTCGGCGAGATCAACGCCTGTCGAGCGCCCTCATCGCTCGACGACGACCCGGACCTCCGCGCGCTCTCCCCGCGCCGACACCGCGCGCACGACGTGACTCCCCGGCGCGAGCGGCCAGCGCTCGCCCGCGTGCGGCTTGCCATCGATCCACCAACGCACGCTCTCCGCGCCGGCGCCACCCGCGCGCAGCGGGATCGTCGCGTAGCGAGTCTCCACACCGGCCGGGATCGAGTACCGGTCACCGTCGAGCGGAGAGATGATCCGGAACCGCGCCGGACGTGCGGAGCGCGCGGAATCGGCCGCCGGCGCCACACGCGGCGTCGGCAAGGAGCCGTTCGCGCTCTCGCTCGGTCGCGACCCTTCGTCCACCGACGCCAGCGTCACCCCATCCATCGCCGGCCGGAGTCCTTGCCGCGCCCACTCCGCGTACTCATCGGGCAGCGCGACCCGCCCGCCCCGCTCCCAGTCATCCGTCCGGGTCGGCTCCGTCCCGGCGGCGAACCATTCCGCGAGCTGCGCACACTGGGACGTCGCCCGCATCCCGGACAACCGGCAGACGGATACGCTGACCGCGCCCGCTTCGGCAGGCGTCGTCAGCACGCCGGCCGGCACGCGACGCGCCGTCGCCAGCACTGCGCGATGCAACAGCGGGCCGGCACCGGCGACACCGCTCACGCCCTGCATCGGCCGCCCGCTGAAGTTCCCGGCCCACACCGCGACGGTGAAGCGGTGCGTCGTCCCGACCGCCCAGTTGTCGGTGAAGTGGCGACTCGTGCCCGTCTTGACGGCGACGGGGAACGGGAAGTCGAAGGGCGTGCTCGTCCCGAAGCCCGGGATGCGCGCCGCGGGATCGCTCAGAATGTCGAGCACGATCGCGCTCGCGACGGCCGAGATCACGCGGCGTGACTCGGCCGATGTCCGCGCCGGCGCGCCGCCGGCCACCGAATGCCACGACGACGGGCGCCACGTCCACGGACGCCACTCGCCGCCGTTGGCGAGCGCGCGGTAGCCGTTGGCGAGCTCGATTAGCGTCACGTCGCCGTTCCCCAGGGCGAGCCCGATCCCGTAATGCTCGGCGTCGCGCCGCAGCGACTCGAACCCCGCGAGATGCAACGTGTGGAGGAGGCTCCCCGTGCCGATCCGCGCCGCCAGCTCGACCGCCGGCACGTTGTACGAGCTCGCGAGCGCCTCGCGCGCGCGCACCGGCCCGCGGAAGCGGCGATCGTAGTTGCGCGGCGAGTAGGCCCCGGTGGCCGTCGCGTACGCCCTCGGGATGTCGGGCAGCACGCTGGCCGCCGTGTAGCCTCGGTCCAGCGCGAGTCCGTAGAGGAAGGGCTTGAGCGCGGAGCCCGGCTGGCGCGCCGAGACGACCATGTCAGTCTGCCCGCCTTTGCCCGACCAGAAGTCCGGGGAGCCGACCCACGCGAGCACCTCGCCGCTCTCGTTGTCGAGCACGACGGCCGCCGCGTGCTCGACGCCGCGGTCGCGCAGCACGTCCACCGTATGCCGGACCTCGGCCTCGATCGCCACCTGCAGCTCACGATCGAGCGACGTCCGGTTGCTCGCCGCGGCCGGCCGCGGCTCGTCCGCCGTCCACGAGAGGACGCGCGTCGTGAAGTGGGGCGCGAGGAACGGCGCCGCCCGCCGTGGGGCGACCAGCGGCTCCTCGCGCGAGCGTGTCACGTCGTCCCGCGTCGCGTATCCGAGTCGCCGCATGCGCCGCAGCGCGAAGAGGCGTCGCGAGCGCGCGCGGTCTGGTGAGACGTACGGGTTGTCGCGCGACGGCGCGTGCGCGAGTCCGGCGAGCGTCGCGGCCTGCCCGACGCTGAGCTCGGACGCCGACGCGCCGAAGTAGAGCGCGCTCGCCGCGCCGACACCGACGGTGCCCTGGCCGAGATGAACGCGGTTGAGGTACTCCTCGAGGACGCGCTGCTTGCCGAGGTGGCGCTCGAGCCGCAGCGCCCACAGTGCCTCCGTCAGCTTCGCGCCCCAGCTCCGCTCAGCCGGCCGCAGCAGCCGCGCGAGCTGCATCGATATGGTCGACGCACCGGACACCACGCGCCGCGCGCGCAGGTTGTCTCTCGTCGCGCGTGCGATCCCGCGAACGTCGACGCCGCCGTGCTCCCAGAACCGCCGGTCCTCGACCGCGACGAACGCGTTGATGACGTCGGGGTCGATCCGGTCGTACGGCACCCACGTCGCCTGGCTGCCATCCGTCGACCGCGTCGAGCGCAGCGTCAGCCCGTGCCGGTCCTCGATCGTGACCCCCTGCGCCCTGTCCCGCGCGAGCACGGACGGCGGTACGGGCAAGAGGATCCAGCCGCCCGTCGCCGCGACGGCGAGTGCCAGACCGAGGAGTGCGGATTGCGGAATGCGGACCGGACGCACCCCGAGGGTTCTAGTCCGCAGTCCGCAATCCGCAGTCAGCCCTCGCCCTCTCATCTCTTCGCCGTCACGACCAGCACGCCCCCGTCACTCCGCCCGTTGACGCTCGGGTTGTACATCTCCTCCGCGTGCGCCGGTGGTCGGACGAAGGTTCCCGGCGTCGTCGCGCGCGCGAGGTACGTCGCGGTGTACGTGCCGGGCCAGAGGACGGTCGCGGAGTACACGACGCGGTCGTCGCGGATCTCGCGGTAGTCGAAGGGCGACCACCAGCCGGAGTCCCAGCGGCCGTATCCCCAGCGCGGCTCGTCCGACCGCTCCTCGTGGTCGGGACGCTCATTGGGCATCGTCTTGCCCGGACCGGCCATCGCCGAGGCGGTGCGCAGACTCAGGTCGACCGCCTCGAGACCGGCCGCAAGCGCGTCGTCGAGCACGACGAAGTAGCGCGTCGAAGGTACGGTGATCCGCAGCCGCACGCGAACCAGATCCCCTTCGGCTACAGTCGTCACCGGCGTGCGGCCGTCGAAGCGCTCGTACCACCGTTCGACGCGCATACCGCGGTCCTCGGGCGCCGACGGCGGTGCGCTCATCACCTGCGTGATGGTGACGTAGTAGTAGACCGCGCCCTCGCCCCGCCCGGCGTCGAGCGAGAGGCGAATCGCCTGACCGCCGCTCGCGTCCGAGAGTAGCCCGGCGAGCGCGATGCCCGAGTCGGGTGCGGCGACTTGCGCGGCGACGCCGCCCTGGAGGATCACGCGCTTCCCCGCGCGGACGCGTATCACACGGTCTGCATGCTCGCGCTGCCGTCGGTCGTACGCGGCGAGCGCCGACACCGCCGACGCGTAATCCTGCGTGTTCCACATCCACTGCGCGGCCGCCGCACGTCCCTGCTGCGCGAGTGCCTCGACGAGCGGCCCGACGAGGGGGTGCTCGGGCGCCACGGCGAGGGTTGCCGTGAGGATGCGCCCGAGCGGCCGCATCCTCGACCCGAAGTAGAAGTCGGTCGGCGTCGAGTCGGGCAGTGCCGCGCGCCGGCCGTCCACGCGCACCAACGCCCACGTCGGCTCCATCAGCCGCCGCGCGGCGGCTACCTGGCCGCGACGCGCCAGCACTTCGGCGAATCGCGCGCGGTCCTCGATCGTGAGCAGGGCCGCCGCTCGAAGCAGCTCGTTCTCCGCGGGCACGTCGGCCCGCCCGAGCCGGCTCAGGAAGTCGGTTGCCGCCACCTGGTCGGAGAGCCGCATCTCGCGCCGCCGGTACCACGCCGCCACGGGCGCGAAGACGTCGGTGTCCGCCTCGCGGAGGTTCTTCCTCAGGTACGACGCCAGGCGGTCGAGGACTGCCGAGTCCACCGGCACGCCCGCCTCGCGCGCTTCCAGCAGCACGGTGCCGGCGTACGCGCTCAGCCACGGCGTCGTCCAGTCCGACGGCGACCAGTAGCCGATACCACCGTCGGAGCGCTGCCGGCTGCTCAGCATGCCGACCGCGCGCGCGATCTCGCGACGCGGGTCGCCCGACAGCGTGTCGCGGCTACCCGTCTGCCGCTGCGCGCGGTAGAGCGCGATGAGCGGGACGGCGGTGCTGATGACCTGCTCGGAGCAGTAATACGGGTACACGCGCAGGGACTGACGCATCCCGCGAATCGTCGCCAGCGGCGACAGTCCGAGGTTGAGCGACAGCCGCGAGCGCTCGGGGTCGACCCCCGGAGGGAGCAGCAGCTCGATGGTCGCCGTGTCGTGCAGCACACCGGCGAACGTACGCGCCACCGGGTGCTGGTCCGGACGCACGGGAATCGTGACGCGCACCGCGTCGGCGTCCCTCTCGTCGGTGACGTCGAAGCGAAACGTCGCGCTGTCACCACGCAGCGCCTCGAAGGGGAAGCGGACCTCGGCGCCGCGCAGCGCGGCGAGGGTCGCCGTGCGCTCCGCTGAGCTGCGCAACGTCACGCCGCTCGCCGCCGCGGTGACCTTCACCCTCGCCTGCGTTCCGTCCCGACGGTTGATCGCCGCGCCGGCGGTGAACGTGTCGCCCGGACGCACGAAGCGCGGGAGCGCCTGACGCGCGAGCAATGGCCGCGTGACGAGCATGCTCGACTCACCCTTCCCGTACCGGTCACCGGCGGTGACCGCGACCGCCATCACGCGGAACGTCGTCACGTTGTCGGGCAGCTTCGCCGTGGCGACCGCGTTGCCCTGCGCGTCGGTGACGACCGAGCCGAGGAAGAACGCCGTCGTCTGGAAGCGCGAGCGGAGGACGTCGGCGCCGTTCTCGCCACCGCCACCGCCGGGCTCGCGCCGACCCTTCTCGCCCTCCGGGATCTGCGGCGCCACCGACGTCATGTTGCTCGCGAGGCGCATCCCGAGCCCGCGCGGCTCGTACAGCAGGTCGATCGGATCGGGTGTCTTGTACCCTGTGAGCGCCAGCACCCCCTCGTCGACCGCCCAGAGCGTGACCTCGCTCCGCGGCCCGCGCCCCTGCGCGTCGCGCACCTGCACCCGCACGCGTGCCATGTCGGCCGGCCGGTACTCAGCCTTCTCCGGCTCGACCGTCACCGCGAGGCGCTTGACTTCCGGCGTGACGCGCAGCTCGGCGTACCCGACGCGGATCGTCGGCCGGCCGGCGTCGTCGAGCGACCCGGGCTTCGCGCTGCGCCCGCGCGCGACGACAATCGACACGTACGCGTTCGGCGCGTACGCCTCGGTGATCGGGAACTTGAGCGTCGTCGCGCCCGACGTGAGCCGCATCCGCCGCTGGTCGATCAACCCTTCGCGCTCGACGGTGATCCACGCCTCGGCGTCGGTGAACGGGGACGCGAACATCACGGTCGCGGTGTCCCCGACCGAGTACCGCGTCCGGTCGGGGATCACGTCCATCTTGAACTGCGTCTCGTCATCCCACGGCACCCACCCGGCGCCCTCCGCCCAGCGCTGGAAGCTCGTCGTCGCGACGCGACCGCTCGCGTCGGCGGCGCTGAAGCTGACGACGTATGAGCCGCCCGCGACCGGCGTGAACGTGCAGGGGACGGCCGCCTCGGCCGATGTCAGCGTGCAGCGGGCGACGGTGTCGGCGACCCAGTCCCCGACGAGCGCGGAGACGCCGCCACGGTGGCGGCGCACCTGGTGCCACTCGCGGCGCACGACCGCGCCGCGGATGCGGACGCCCGAGACCTTCTGCCCGTCGGGGCGGACGGTGATGACGCTCACCGACTGCGGGGTCCCGGCCTTCCAGAAGTAGCGGTCGCCGCTCGGCTTCGCGGCGATGTAGAACTCCGCCGGGTGCACGTGCGTCGTCGTGCGCGCGCCGACGACCTGACGGTTGATGTCGGTCACTGACGCCTCGACGGTGACGCGAGCCGCGCGCCCCTTCGTCGGCGCGGGCAGCGTGATCGAGAGTGCCCGCTCGCCACGCGCGTCGAGCGTGTCGGTCCGGCTCGCGAAGACGCCTGGGCGCTCCTCGTCGTCCCACTCCCACCACGCGCCCCAGTCGCCGACGTACCAGCCGTCCACGCCGGGGATCTTGAGCGCCCACGCGGAGACGGAGGCCTGCTTGGCCTCCCACGAGACCTCAGCGCGCCCCATCGGCGCGCCGAAGAGGTAGCGCGCCTGCACGCGCGCGGCGAACACGTCGCCCGGCAGCCGCGCCTTCGTCTCGGCGTTCAGGTCGACGAGGAACTCCGGCGGCCGGTACTCGGCCACGCGGTACCCGGTCTGCGCGACGGAGCGCCACTTGCCCTGGCGCTTCGACCGGATCTCGACGCGGTAGTGGCCGATCTGCGCGCCGGCCGGGAGCTCGAGCATGTGGTCGGCCGTTCCGAAGGCCGACAACCGCGTCGTCACCTCGCGCAATATGCCCTCATCGCGCCCGTGGAAGATCCACTTGAGGGAATCGCCGGCGGTAGGGACGCGGAGCGCGCCGAGCGACCCGTCGCGCACGATCGCCTTAGCGTGCACGCGCTCGCCGGGGCGATATATCCCGCGCTCGGTGAACACGGCGCCGGCGAGCGGCAGGCGTTCGTCACCCCACGCGCTCGAGACGTTGAAGCGCCACGGCGACAGGTCCGGATCCCACCGGTTGATCGCCGTTAGCGCGCGATCCTCGCCGAGCGTGACCGCGACGTATCCCTCGAGGCCTCCGTGGCTCTCGTCGTCGCCTTCGCCTCCAGGCGGAACGGTCCACCCCACGAGCCTGGCGACTCCACGCTCGTCTGTGACCGCGGTGGCGAGGCGGCGGCCGCGCGCGTCGTGGAGCACGACCCTCGCGCCCTTCTTCGCCGAGCCGTCGCTCACGCCGGTCACCCAGACCACGCCCTCGGTAGGACCGATCCGCGCGTGGACGCCGAGGTCGGTCACCTGCACGAGCGCCGTCGGAGCGTCTTCGAGCGTCCCGTCACCTCCGACCTTCACCGCGAAAAGCGTCGGCTCGGTGGCGCGCGACGCGTCCGGCGCGGGGAGGCGCACGCCAGTCACCATCGGACGGTCGGCGCCGGTGCGCACGGAGAGCCGCTGGACGTTGGCGCGCGCGCTGAGCGACTCCCAGAGCTCACCGTCGGCCCACGCGAAGCGGCCGAGCATCGCCGCCTCGAGGGTGTCGGGGACCGGAACGACGACGGCGACCAGGGTGTCGACGTTGACGTGCTGCACGGCGAGTGTGCGGAAGCCGACGCGCTCGACGAGCAGGCGGCCGAAGGCGTATCTGACCGCCGGCGCGTAGCCCGTCGTGCGATAGCCGAGCGCGGGGTTGCCGCGCAACGGCTGGCCGAAGACGTCCCGCATCGCCGTGTCGGCGACGACCGCGTAGCCCACGTTGGGCTGGAGCTTCGCCTCGAGCGTCCACGTCAGCGATTCCGAGACGGTATCGCGCACCGTGAACGGCGCCGCCGGGATGAATCGCAGGCGGCGCAGCACCTCCGCGCCGCGGACCGGGTTGGTGAACGCCACCGTGAGGGGGCCCGAAGGACAGAAGCGGGTCCGCGGCTCGTCGCACTGCAGCACGACGAGCCGGAGCTCGCCGTATGTGTCGAACCCCCACCGCGCTTGCTCGCGTGAGGGCTGGTCCTCGAGCACGGCCGGCGCCACGAGCTCTCCCGCGCACCCGCGCGAGAGCGCAGCCTGCGGCGTGAGCTGTACGACGCGCCGCAGGGAGTCGAGAGAGTGGTCACGCCGCCACCCGCCGGCACCGCGGAGGCGGTAGTCGTCGTCGTCGCGGATGCGCCGCTGCGCGGTGGCGGTCAGGCGCACGATACGCTCGCCGCCGCACGCCGCCCCGAACTCGAGGTACGCCGCGGCGGAGAGCTTGGCGAGATCGACCGGGGCGCTGTAGACGAGCTGGAAGCGCTGGTTCGGGGCGACGTGCCGCGCACGCTCGCCCTCCACGTTCACCGGCAACCCGGCGAGCAGCATCGGGCCGCGCGCGCGGAACGTGAAGCGATGCGGCTCGGCGAGCGCGCTACCGTCCATCGCGCGGAAGTTGTTGGCGACGGTGACTGTGTACTGCGCGCCCGGCGCGAGCGCCGCCGCAGGGTTGAGGCGGATCGTCATCGGGTCGCGCCACTCCGCCTTGCCCGCGACCGCGGGCTCGACGCGCAGAATGGTCGCCGGGTCGACGATCCGATCGAGCGAACCGGCCACCGGACGGTCGAACGTGACGCTAATCGCGGCCAGCGGGCTGGCGTCGCCGGACGGGGTGACGCGGACGACGCGCAGCGGCGCCGGGGCCTGGGTGAGTGCGACCGCGGGGAGCGCCGCGACGAGCAGCGTGGCGAGGGCCAGAGCACGACGAGTGGGCGGCATGGACGGGTCGGTGTGTAGGAGTCGGCGCGGGGCGTCGAAGCTTCTACACAGACGAATGAGGAGGCTGCGGCGTACGAGCAGAAAGGGAAGCTCGGGCGGTCTTCAGCTCCTTAGACCCCCGAAAAGCCAATCCGGTTCAAGGGACCCCGCAGCGCTCGCGCGATCACTCTGGTGGCCGAGCCCCTCAATGCGCCGAGCCCGAGCTGCACGGTCAGGTCAAGACGCATCAGCCCCGCCGACCTGCCCGCCTGAGCCACAGCGCGACCGCCGCGAAGATCAGCGACGGCAGCCACACCCACACGAGTTCGTTCGCGAGCACGCGTACGCCACGCTCGGTGAAGAACGACCGCACGCCGATCGGGGAGACCTCGATCGGCGTCCAGGGGAAGAAGTACCGCGCGTTGTGAAACGGCGCGAAGAACGCGATGCCCCCGCCGCCGTTCGTGAACGCGTCCAAGACGCCGTGTGAGGCAGTGGCGAGGAAGAGGTAGAGCCACAGCTGTCCGCGCGACGCCGGTCCCGCGCCCGATGGAAGTGCCACGGCGATCGCCGCGCTCAGCGCGGCCGCGAATGCCAGCGAGTGCGAGATCCCGCGGTGGCCCAGCACGCCGCCGTACGGGATGCCGAGTCGATAGCCGACGACGTCGAGGTCGGGGAGTGCCGCCACGACCGCGCCGAGCGCCCAGTACCGCGCGGGCACCCCGGGCCGCCAGAACGCGCTGCCGATCGCGAGGCCGGCGATGGCGTGCGAGAAGGCGGACGGCATCAGTAGGTCGCTACGCGCTCCGTGCCCGGAGCGCCGGCACGCCTGTCGGATCGGACGAAGCGGTGCGTATACGACGGCCACGCGCCGACGCGGTCGAGTGGCGCCAGCCCCCCGCGCGCTGCCTCGCGGATGAGGGTCGACGGCGGGACGTAGTCCGGGTCGACCAGCGCTTCCGCGACGACGAGTACGCCGTCCTCGCTCAACAGGCGCGCGCACTCGCGCAACGCGCCGCCGCGATCGGGGACCTCGCCGAGTACGCTCACGAGCAGGATCCGCTCGAAGCAACCGTCGCGAAACGGGAGCTCCGACGCGGAGCCGCAGACGAGGTGCGGGACGCGCGCGCCGAGCCGCCGCCGGACCTTGTGCAGCATCGCGGGCTGCAGGTCGAGGCACACCAGCCCGGGCTCGCGATTCCCGTTTACCAAAGCCTCCGTGTAGAAGCCGCCCCCCGGCCCGATCTCCAGTGCCCGCGTCCCGGGCTCGAGCGCGAGTCGACGCGACAGATCCGTCCGGGCGAGCACGACGTCGCGGAGCGAAGTATCGAGCAGGAATGAGAACGCCGCCGGGAATGCCTTCGGATGCCGGCGCCTCCACACGACGCCGAGCGCGAGCGCGACGACGACGACGGCTGACGCGAGAAAGGCCATCAGTGAGCCATCATGCGCGTCAGCCCGTACGTGCGGACCATCGACGGGTCGTCAGGTGGTGCGGGTGGCGAGAGCGTGTTGCGCACGTCCGCGTCGACGTACCACGCCTCGACGTAGCCGACGGGGCTCGTCTCGCAGCCCTCCGCGTACGAGCGCTCGCCAACCTCGACGAAGCCGCACGCGGTGGCGTCCTCGCGCACGGCGATGAACACCGCGGCACGCGGATTCGCGAGCGTGTCGCGCATACCCCGCTCGATCTCCTCGGGCGGCTCGTCCGGGAAGAGGGCGAGACTCATGCGGAGCCACTCGGGCCAGTCGGCGTCGGCGTACGGGCGGATGCGCACGGGCCTCAGTCCGCAACAAGGTTGACCGCGAAGAGAACGACGTGGCTCGATGCGTGCGCGACCATCGCCGCCTCGAGACTCCGCCGCCAGAAGAGCCAGCCGAACGCCAGGCCGGCGATCGCGTTGAGCAGCACCGTGCGCGCGACGACCACCGGCGTGAGCGGGACGAGCGAGCTCACCGCCGGAAGGTGTCCGGCGCCGAACAGGATCGCGCTCGCGAGAATCGCGACCCACATCACGCTCGCGCGCGGCGCAATGTCGCTCTGCCCGCCGCCGAATCGCCACACGAGCCATGCGAAGAGCGACATCAAGCCCCACCGGATTATCAGCTCCTCGGTGATTCCACCGTAGAGCAGCCCGGACACGAGTTGCGCCGCCGTCCCGCCGAGGGCGTCCCCCTCCTGCTCGAGCCGGCGCCAGGCGTCGCCCATGAACGGTCTGAAGGCCAGCTCCAGTGAGAGGACGACGGCCATCTGGGCGACGGCAATGGCGACGGCGAGTGGTACCTCGCGCCGAAGCGCCGGCCAGATCGGAGCACCGTTACCCGCGGCGTCGGCGACGTACGAGCGGAGTCCGAGACGCGGCGTGAGGCGGAGCCCGATGGCGACGCCGGCCGCCAGGAGCAGCGTCGGCTGCACGAGCGACAGCGCGACGAGCGCGCCGAACGGGATCTTCGGGGCAGCGGGGGGTAGTGGGTTGCGCGCGATCATCCGGGAGACGACTGGAATAACCGACAGCACGCCCACGAACCCGAGCGCGAAGAGGGCCCAGAACTGCCTCGCCCGCATCAGACTCCGATGTCCTCGTTCCACAGCTCCGGATGCGCCGCGACGAACTCCGTCATTAGCCGGATACACGTCGCGTCCTGGAGCACGTCGACCGTCACGCCGCGCGAGCGCAGCAGCTCCTCCTCACCCATGAACGTCCGGTTCTCGCCGACGACGACGTGCGGGATGCCGTAGAGCAGGATCGCGCCCGAGCACATCGCACAAGGCGACAGCGTTGTGTAGATGGTGCATTCCCGGTACACGGCCGCAGGCTGCCGGCCGGCCGCCTCGAGCGCGTCCATCTCGCCGTGCAGCACGACGCTGCCCCGCTGAACGCGCCGGTTGTGGCCGCGCCCGAGCACGCGCCTGCCGTGCACGAGTACCGACCCGATCGGGATCCCGCCCTCCCGCAGGCCAGCTTCGGCCTCGGCGATGGCGGCTCGCATGAACTCGTCCGTCACGCCGAACAAGATGCGGCGCCACGGCCGCCGCTTCCATAGTGCCGTCATCTGTCGCAACGTCCTCGCGTGTCCTGTATCGCAAGGGAAGATCCGACGCTCGCCGCGGTCGTGGTGGCTCGGCTGCCGCTGTATTACAGGGAAGGCGCGGACCCGTCCGTCGACCGGCCGGCGCACGTACGTGCCGGATCGAGCCTCGCCTGGGTCCCCGGCGGGATCGCTCTCGTCCAGGACGACGCGAACTTCCTCGCCGTCGTCGACCCGCGCGACGGGACGGCGCGCGCGATCGCGCTGCCCGCCGGCTACGCGGGAAGGCGACAGTTCGACGAGCGTCGTGGGAACAAGCAGCACAAGCTCGACCTCGAGGCATGTGTCGCGGTCGAGAGCGAGGGCCGCACTGTCCTCGTCGCCGCTGGGTCGGGCTCGACGTCCGGTCGCGAGCACGTCGTGCTCGTGGACGGCTGGGAGTCGGGGCAACCGGGGGTCGAGTTGATCCACGCCCCGCGCTTGTACGCGACGCTTCGACGCGAGCAGGCGTTCGCCGGCAGTGAGCTCAACGTCGAGGGCGCCGTCCACCTCGGCGGCCGGCTGCGTCTCTTCGGTCGCGGGAACGGCGCGCTCCGCGACGCCGTGCGTCCGGCCAACGCGACGTGTGATCTCGAGTGGCAGATCCTGCTCGCCCACCTGCGCGACCCGGATCGCATCCGGCCGCCCCGGCCGACGGACGTCGTCCGCTACGAGCTCGGCGCGCTCGGCGGCATCCCGTTGAGCTTCACCGACGCGACGGTCTCGGGCGGTACGGTCCTGTTCTCCGCTACGGCCGAGGACTCACCCGACGTGACACGGGATGGTCGCGTGACCGGTTCCGCCATCGGCGTGATCGATGGGACTGGCCGCGCACGCTGGGCGCCGCTGACGGAGCCGTCGGGCCGACCGTTCGCGGGCAAAGTCGAGGGGCTGGTCGGGATGGGCGGCGTGCGCGGCGGCGCGCGCGACCGGCTGTACGTGGTGGTCGACGCGGACGATCCGGAAACGGCGTCGGTTCTCTGTACCGTTCAGCTGCGCGGCGGCTGGTCCGACTGACGTCCTACAATCCGACCACCGCGGCCGCGACCTCCTGGAGCATCCGCGCGGTCTCCGGGTCGATCGTGATCACGGCGCCGGAGTGGATGCGCAGCCGCGACGGAAGGCCGACCGGCGACCGATTCAGAATCTTCGCGTACATCACGAGCGCCGCGAGATACGACCCCGTCAGCGACGGGTGGAAGCCGTCGGGCCCGTAGAGCCGGATGTTGGCATCGCGCTCCCACGCCGCGAGCCAGGCCGACGCGACGGGGAAGAGCACGCCGTTCACGTCGGAGGCGGCGAGCGTGTACGACTCGATCGCTCGCGCGAAGTCCTGCTGCCGCGCCGCTGTCGGCCACACGGAGTACAGCGCCGGGCGAGCGTTCACGCTCGCGATCTCGGTCGCGAATCGCCCCGTGAACAGCCGCAGGCTGTCGCGGTTCGCCTCGACGGAGGATGGGCCTTGCTGGAGCACCACCAGCTCCCAGCCTCCGAGCGCGATCTCTCGCCGCGCAGTCCCCTCGTTCCAGTGGTCGACGAGGGCGAAGTTCGGGCCCGCGACCGTCTCGACGGCCAACCGGTCGCCGCGCGCGGAGTCAGCGAGCGCCTGCACGATACCGGGGAGGTCGTTGACGTACGTGAGACTGTTCCCGACGAACAGGATGCGGCGCCCTTCGCCGATCAGCCGCGGCCCGGTCGGCGTCGGCTGTGAGCCGCACGCGCCGGCTCCCAGCACTAGCAGCAACGCGACGTATCGTGCGGCGAAGCAGCGGAGACGAAACATCCGAGCCAATCCTCCGAGAGGTTCCATGTGTGGAACCTGGCCCAAGGGCCGGCCGGTCACGCGGTAGTGAGCGAAGCGCATCGCGGGCTTAGCCCGGAGTGGGAGGCTGGGGCTCGATTGCGTCCCACAGCGCGCGCAGTCGCGGGCTCTTCGGCGGTTCCATGCTGAACAGCCGGTCGGCGAGCGGAGTCGGCTCGCTCGCGGCGGTATCCGGCTCCGTAGCGGGCGCCGCGGCGATCGCGCGGTCGACGGCCGCGGCCGCGTCGTCGTTGCCAACCTCGTTCAGGAAGTCGCGGATGTCGGCCATCGTTACCGCCCGCGAGAAGTGGAGCACCGCCGCGCGCTGCACGCCCGGCCGCACCTCCTCCGGGATCTGCTCGAGGAAGCGCTCGAAAGCGTCGGCATCGACTGTGGGGCGGAGCCGCGCGCGGTCGGCGGCGCTGAGCACTGGTCCGTCAGGGTTCGACGCTGCCACGGAGCCTCCCGGTGAGAAGTGGTGCGCTTATTGTCCCGCCGACCCGTTACGATGGGCGCCTCGCCGGCGCTCCCGCCACCGCGCGATCGCGTACGCAGCGAAGCCCCACACAACGCTCGTCAGCACGACCCCTGCCACCGGCCACCTGGGGGCGCATCCTCTGGGCAGCACCATGTTGAGGATGGTGAGTGGGGCCAGCAGGACGGCGGTGGCTCCGATGACGAATTGCTCGCCGATACGTGCCGGTCGCATCACGCTCGTGTCCGCCGTCCTCTCATTGTGAGGCGCCGTTGGTCCGCGCACGCGCAATCACGCCGAGTGCGCCGAGCAGCGTCACGTCGTCCTCGGGAGCCCATGCCGCCACGGCACGGATCATCGTGCGCAGCTCGCCCGCGTCGACGGCGCCACGGGCACGCATACGCAGCAGATCCGTGCGCAATCGGTCGAGGTGCGTCGCGGCCGGCTCGCCGTCGGCGCTCCGCATCTCGCTCGCGAGCGCCTTGTCGACGGCGCGGAGCGCCGCGTCGATCGCTTGATCGAGCTCCATCCCACGCGAAGCTATTGCGTCGTGGGACGACCTGTGAGAGTATTGGCCGCGCGTCAGGCGGGTTCATCCGCGGGTCGAAGTGCCGTTGGGCGCTTGAAGAAATGAGAACATGAACGACAGTCGCCGCGAGCCGCACTCCCGTAGCTGGCTGGCCCTCATCCTCCGCGACGTACAGTTCTGGGTGCCGGTCGCGGTCCTCATCGGCGGGTTGGTCGTCCTCAGCGCGATTCAGTGACCGATGCCGCGCGAGTTCGGAGCCTGCAGGCGGTCGGCATGTTCAGCGGGCTGACCGCCGGCGCGTGGCTCGGCGCGGCGGAGGCGCCGACGAAGCTGGTCACGATCGGCATGCCGCCCGTCGTCGTGTCGCTGAGCATGGTCGTCGGCGTCTTCCTGGCGCGCTGGAGCTTGCCGGCGCTGATCCAGGGCACGTCGTACATCCGCGCCGACCTGCGCCAGGCGCCGCACCTCATCGTCTGGGCGGTGCTCGCAGGCTGTCTGTGGGCGGTCGCGAACACGCTCACGATCTTCGCGATTCGCGACGTGGGCCTCAGCATCGCCTTCCCGCTGTGGAACAGCAACAGCCTCCTCGGCATCGTCTGGGGCATCGTACTCTTCGACGAGCTGCGCGGCGCCGACGCGCGCCGTTGGTTCGGCGTGTTGGGTGGCGCGTTGCTGATGTTCGCCGGCGCGACCGTGCTCGCCGTTGCTTCCGCGGCGCACGTGCCGACCGCGGACGCGCTCCGCGGCGTTGTCGCGGCGCTCTCCGCCGGCGTACTCTGGGGGACGATGTATATCCCCTATCGCAAGGCGTACCTGACGGGGATGAGCCCACTCGCGTTCATCACGTTCTTCACCATCGGAGAGCTCGGCATGATGGCTGCCCTCGCGCTGAGCCTGTCCGGGGGTGTCGCGCCACTGTGGCGCGAGCTCGCCGGCGCGCGCGAGGTACTCTTCTGGCTCCTGCTCGGCGGCTTCGTGTGGGTCGTTGGCGACCTGTTTCAGCAGTACGCGGTCAAGTATGCGGGGATCACCCGCGGGATCCCGCTCTCGAACACCAATCAGCTCTGGGGCCTCCTCTGGGGTATCCTCGTCTTCGGCGAGCTGCGCGGCGGAACGGAAGGATTGTACCTGCAGGTCGTCGGCGGCTCGCTGGTCATGGCACTCGGCGCCGGTGTCATCGCGCTGTCCTCGGTGAGCAGCGACGAGCATGCGCGCTGGCAGCAGGCGGCGGCGCGCGAGGGGGAGCGCTACCGCGTCGACCCGGCGTACACGCGCGCGCGGGTCGTCGGTCGAGAGGCGAGCGACACGATGCACCGGCGGACGTGGGTCGACTGGCTGCTCGTGATGGTCGCGACGGCGACGCTCGTCGCCTTCGCCGCAATGGCCGACGCGCCGCGGTTCTCGGTGCGCTGGGAGTGGGTGGCGGGACTCACGCTGGCGATGCTCGGACTCATGGCCGCCTGCGGCGTCGCGCTCTGGCGGACGACGCGATTCAATTGAGGTGGGAGGAGCGAGCAATGAGGGGGGAGTAGCTGCGGACTCCCCCCTCATTCCTCCCTACGCGTGCGGGGCCCAGGCCTTCTCGCCGGGCTTGTACGGCACGCACGGGTCGAAGCGGCCCGGCGACTCGACGTAGCGCTGCGCCTGCGTGCAGCCGATCTCCGACGTGAAGTAGCCGAGCAGCGCCAGCTCCTTCATCATGCGGAAGTAGTGCGCCGGCGTGTCGGTGGTGATCGCCGTCGCCGCGCCGACGTCGGCTCCCAGGGCGCCCTCCTGCCGCTGGCCGGGTAGCTGCGCTTCGCCCGTCCTCGCTTCCGCGGGCTTCTCAATGGGTGCGAGACCCCGCGCGCGGCGCGCCGCTGCTTCGCGCGCCTCACTGTGACGCTTCTGCTCCCGATCGATCCGCTCGAGCAGCGCGAGCCGCTGCTGCGGCGTCGCCGACATGAACGGGACGTTGGTCGCCTTGCGGCTCTCCTCGTCCAGCGTCCGCATACCGTCGCGAAAGATCCGCTGCTCGCGCCGGTCGTACGTGTCGGTGACCATGAGCGCCATGAACGCGCCCGTCTTCGCCGCCTTCGCCCCCGGCGTGTTGGTTTCCGGAAGAATCGTCTCCGCCACCTCATCGAGGAGCGCGATGTCGTCGGCGCTGAACTCGCCGACGCTCCCCCCCGCCGCTACGGCCGTGCGCTCGCGCTCGCACGCCGTGAGGAGCGCGCTCCCCCCGACGAAGGTGATGCCGCCGAGCAGCGCGCTCACGCGGAGGATCGCTTCGCGGCGAGTTATAAGATGTTGGTCGAGTGACATGGCTGACTCTCTACAGGTTCCGCCGAGTGAGCTCACCCACCGCAAAGTCCGCCGCGCGCGCTGTGAGCGCCATGTACGTGAGCGACGGGTTCTGACACGCCGCCGACGTCATGCACGCGCCGTCGGTGACGAAGACGTTCGGCGCGTCCCACACCTGGTTGTGCGCGTTCAGGACCGACGTCTTCGGGTCGCGGCCCATGCGCGCCGTCCCCATCTCGTGGATCCCCATCCCCGGGAAGTACTGATGATCGTACGTCTTCACGTTCTTCACACCGCTCTGCTCGAGCATCTCGGCCATGTCGGCGATCATGTCGCGGCGCATGAGACGCTCGTTCTCGCCGGTCGCGCAGTCGATCTTCAGTACCGGCAGCCCCCACTTGTCCTTCTTCTGCTGATCGAGCGAGACCGTGTTCCGGTGGTTGGGGAGCATCTCGCCGAACGCGGTCGCGCCGACCTCCCACGGGCCCGGCTCGGCCATCCTGTCCTTGAACGCGGCGCCGACGCCCAGCTCTGCCACCGCCCGTGACCATCCCTCGCGATTGGCGCTCCCCTGATAGCCGAAGCCGCGCAGGTAGTCACGCTTGTCGCCGAACAGGTTTCGGTAGCGCGGGATGTAGAAGCCGGTCGGGCGCCTGCCGTAGTAGTACTTGTCCTCCAGCCCCTGGCCTTCGAGCGATCCCTCCGCCCCGCAGCGGAAGTGGTGGTCCATGAGGTTGTGGCCGAGCTCACCGGAGCTGCTCCCGAGCCCACCGGGCCAGACGTCGGTGGCCGAGCGCATGAGGAGCCACGTCGAGTTGAGCGCCGAGGCGCAGAGGAAGATGACCTTCGCCGTGTAGTCGCTCGTCTGGTTGCTCACCGCGTCGAGCACACGGACGCCGGTGGCGCGCTTCGTGTTGCGGTCGTAGAGCACCTCGCTGACGATCGAGAACGGCTTGAGCGTGAGGCGTCCCGTCTTCATTGCCGCCGGTAGCGTCGACGACTGCGTGCTGAAGTACGCGCCCCACGGGCAGCCGAGCCAGCAGGCGTTCCGGTACTGGCAGGGCGGTCGGCCGTCGAGCTGTCTCGTCAGGTTCGCCGTGCGTCCCGGGATGATCCGCCGCCGGCCGTCGAACAGCTTCGCCAACCGGCCGGCGACGAGCTCCTCGCCGCAGTTGAGCGGCATCGCCGGCTGGAATTGTCCGTCGGGGAGCTGCGGCAGCCCTTCGCGCGAGCCCGCGATCCCGGCGTGCCGCTCGACGTGGTCGTACCACGGAGCGAGGTCCCGGTAGCGAATCGGCCAGTCGACCGCGATCCCTTCCTTCGCGTTGGCCTCGAAGTCGAAGTCGCTCAACCGGTAACTCTGGCGCCCCCACATCAGCGACCGCCCTCCGACCTGGTAGCCGCGGTACCAGTCGAAGCGCTTCACCTCCGTGTATGGCGAGTCCTTGTCCGACGCCCAGAACTCGAGGTTCTTCTCGTTCAGCGGGTAGTCCCGCTTGAGCACCGGGTAGAGCTCCTCCATCGCCTTCGTGCGCCCGCCGCGGTGCGGGTACTGCCACGGCGCCTTGGTCGCGTTCGGGTAGTCCTTGACGTGCTCGACGTTGCGGCCGCGCTCGAGGAGCAGGACTCGAAGGCCCTTTTCCGTGAGCTCCTTCGCGGCCCAGCCGCCGGAGATTCCAGAGCCGACGACGATCGCGTCGTATTGCGGGGACTGCATCGAGCCTCCCTGATCTTTACGCGCCGAATATGGCGCGTGGGGGGCGCGCAGGCGAGCGGGTCAAGAGCCGGTCTGCAGTGCACCGCGCACCACAGCGCTCAGCTCATCGCCCCTTGGCAGCACAACCGGCGTAGTGCACGTCGCGGACGCCACCTGGCGTGCACGCGCCTCGAAGCAGCCGCTCGATCCGGCGAACGCGCTCCCCAAGCGCAGCCGATTGAAGGACGGGATGGAACCGGTTCGGCCCGACTATCATCGCGACCAGCGTTACCACCTCGCGGCGGGAAAGTTGACGCGCTTCCTTCCCGAAGTACGCGCGTGCTGCGTCGGGGAACCCGTAGATCTGTCGGTCGCGATGCCGGCCCATGTACACGTGCTGGAGATAGAGCTTCAGCTGGAGCGTCTTGCCTAGTCGCTTGTTGACCACCACCGCCATGACGTCGGGGCCGAGGTCCGCCGGCCCCGCGATGCTATTGACGAGTCTGAACGCGCGCTGGAAGCCTCCCGCGACGCCGGGCAGGTCGTAGCGTTCGAGGTACAACATGCGAACGAGGGCGCGACTGATCGTCACGCGCCCCTGGCCGCGGGCGAATGGATCGATCCCGTGGTGCTTGCGAAACGTCGGGTCCTCTACGGGCAGGAGAACGTCGACGGCATCGTCGGGCAGCGACCGAAGGTCGAGCACGCGCGGTGTGGAGGCCATCATGACCACCCTCGGCGTGACTATATACGCCCAGAGTCCCGCGGTCGCGAGATAGACGAGGAATAGCGCGATCAGCGTCGTGATGACGCGGCGAACCAGGCGCCCACGTCTGGTCATGGCCGATCCGCGATGTTCTTGACCATTAGTCCTGTCGGGGTTGGCGTCGAGTCTACTGTCGGCGTGACACGGTACCCATGAGACTCGCGCCCGCCGGTCGCAGTCACGCGGCGTATTCGGACGGCGCGCCGGCTCGGGCTGGGCGCCGGGCGCGGCTTCAGCGTGTGCGCGGCCGCGTGACGAACGGCATCCAGACTTGTCGATTTCGCGATCCCCGATCGACGTATAGATAGACGGGGCGCTCGCCCGACCACGTACGCCGCTCAGGAACTCTGAAGACCGGATGACCGACACCAACACCGTTGCCGTGCCGAGGGCTGGGCGCCGCGAGTGGATCGGGCTCGCGGTGATCGCGCTACCCTGTGTGCTCTACTCGATGGACCTGACGGTGCTGAATCTGGCGGTGCCCTCGCTCACCGCCGACCTCAAGCCTACCAGCGCCCAGCTGCTGTGGATCGTCGACATCTACGGCTTCCTCGTCGCCGGATCGCTGATCACGATGGGCACGCTGGGCGACCGGATCGGGCGTCGCCGGCTGCTGTTGATCGGCGCCGCTGCGTTCGGCATCGGCTCGGTGCTCGCCGCGTTCTCGAGAAGTGCGGAGATGCTCATCGCCACGCGCGCACTGCTCGGCGTCGCGGGGGCGACACTGGCGCCGTCGACGCTGTCGCTGATCCGCAACATGTTTCTCGATGCGCAGCAACGGACGTTCGCGATCGGGGTGTGGGCGACGAGCTACTCCATCGGCGCCGCGATCGGCCCCCTGGTCGGCGGCGTCATGCTGGAGCACTTCTGGTGGGGGTCGGTGTTCCTCGCGAACGTGCCCGTCATGCTCGTCCTCCTGGCGGTCGGGCCGTCACTGCTCCCCGAATTCCGCGATCCACAGGCGGACCGGTTGGATCTGACGAGCGCAGCGCTCTCACTCACCGGTGTGCTCGCCGTTATCTACGGGCTGAAGCGGGCCGCGGAGCACGGCTTCGGATGGCTGGCCGGCCTGTCCATTCTCGTTGGTATCACCATCGGCCTCGCCTTCGTTCGTCGGCAGCGCACGCTCGCTCACCCGTTCATCGACCTGCAGCTCTTCCGCGTGCCCACGTTCAGCACGGCGGTCGCCGTGAACATACTCGGCATCTTCGCCGCGATGGGCGCGTTCCTCCTCATCCACCAGTATCTGCAGCTCGTACTCGGACTGTCGCCTATGCAGGCCGGCCTGTGGACGTTGCCCTCCTCCGCCGGGTTCGTTGTGGGCTCCATGCTCGCCCCTGTCCTCGTGCGTCATGCGCGCCCCGCGATCGCGATAGCCGCCGGCCTCGTGGTCGCCGGCGTCGGCTTCGCATTGCTCGCCCGGGTCGAGGGAACCTCGGGATTAGGTGTCCTCGTGGCGGGGTCGATCCTCATGGCTCTCGGCATCGCTCCGGTCGTCACGCTGACGACCGACGTCATCGTCGGGAGCGCGCCGCCGGAGCGAGCCGGAGCCGCCGCATCGATCTCCGAGACTGGGGCTGAGCTGGGCGGGGCGCTGGGCATCGC